>JAJZWB010000039.1 GCA_021846845.1 Actinomycetes bacterium
CGGCGGTGGCGACTGAATCGCCGTGGGCGTCGCAGAGAACCGGAATGGCAGCGCCAGCACCCGCAGCCCGTCGAGCTCCTTCACGAGTCCGCGCGCACGCACCTGTGGATCACCGAAGAGCGTGTCCAACGTGTGGATCGGACCCGCCGCGATCCCCACCGCGAGCAGGTCAGCTAGCCACTCGTCCGCTCGCCGCGTTCTCAGCAGCTCGCGCAGACGAGGGTACAGCTCCGCCTGGTTCTCAACTCGGGAAACGGGATCGCCAAAGCGTGGATCGGAGGCCAATTCGGGAGCGCCCACAAGCTCGCAGAACCTAGCCCACTGACGCTGGTTGGGAACCAGCTGCAGGAAGCGCCCGTCAGAGCATTCGAATGCCGCCGAGGGCACTCGCGCTGGGTTCTCAGTTCCCGAGCGGGACGGCACCACCCCGGTGTGCAGGTAGGCCGTGCCCACCGTGGTCAGCGCCGCCACCATCACGTCGAACATCGCCATGTCAAGATGCTGACCCTCGCCCGTTGCTTCGCTGTGCCTCAGCGCGGCGAGTACGGCCGTCGCAGAGAAGCTTGCGGCCAAGAGATCGGCTACGGGCAGCATCGTCTTCAAGGGTCCCCCACCGCGCTCTCCCGTGAGGCCCATGAGACCACCCATCGCCTGCAGTATCGGGTCATATCCGCGCCGCGAACGATACGGTCCGTCCTGGCCGAAGCCGGACACCGAGCAGTACACCAGCCGAGGGTTCTTTCCCCGCAGCGCTTCGTATCCGGCACCGAGCCTGTCGGCCACTCCGGGGGTGAAGTTCTCCACCAGGACGTCCGCCCACCTCGCAAGGTCAGCCACCACTTCTCGTGCCCTCGGATGCTTGAGATCGAGCGTCATCGACCGCTTATTGCGGTTCAGAGCCGCGAAGTAGGTGCTGCGCCCATCCGCCAGGATCGTCGGCCACTCGCGCGTCTCGTCACCGCCCCGCGGATCCTCAAGCTTCACGACCATCGCACCCAACTCGCCCAGCAACATTGTCAGAAGCGGGCCTCCGAACGCCCGGCTCAGATCGAACACGCGCACACCGGCTAGAGGCCCGCGTCCCTCGCTCATCCTGCGCGACAGACCTCTCCTCGCCGTTGCGCCACCCGTTGGCGCGTGAAGTCGACGATCTCGGCGATCGATGTTCCGGGCCCAAACGCGCCGTCGACCCCCATCTCACGCAACCGCGCAGCCACCTCCGCTGAGATGATGCCGCCGACGAGCACCACGACGTCGCTCATCCCCCGCTCTCGAAGCGCCTCAACCACTTTGGCAGTCAGCGGGACGACCGCACCCGAGAGGATGCTCAGGCCCAGCACGTCAGCGTCCTCCTGGAGCACTGTCTCGGCGAGCTCGTCCGAGCCCCGGCGCAACCCCGTGTAGATCACCTCCATGCCGGCGTCGCGGAACCCGCGGGCGATGATCTTCGCGCCCCTGTCGTGGCCGTCCAGACCAACCTTGCTGACGACCACACGTATCTGTCGTGTCACCGCCATCACCTCGCTCAGTAGCGCACCGTCTCGGATGAGTAGGTGCCGAAAACGTCCCGCCAAACCTTCGCGATCTCGCCCGTGGTGGCATACGCCTCGACGCATTCCAGCACCGCGGGCATCACGTTCGCCTGGGTGCCACACACCTCCCTTAGTCGAGCGAGCGCCGCTTGGACGCGCGCGCTGTCGCGTTGCGCGCGGACCTGCTTGACGCGCTCGACCTGTCGGGCGATAGCCGTCTCGTCAAGTTCGAAGACCGGCACAGGCGTCTCCTCGTCGACCTGATAGGCATTGACCCCGACCACTATCTCCTCGCCGCTTTCGAGCGCTGTCTGAACCCGGTATGCGCCATCCGCGATGCGCTCCTGAAACCACCCGAGACGGGTTGCCTCGACCGCGCCCCCAAGCTCATCCACGCGCTCGATGATTCGCCAGATCTCGCTCTCGAAGTCCTTGGTCAGCGACTCCACGTAGTAGGAGCCCCCGAGTGGGTCCACCGTGTAGGGGACGCCCGTCTCGTGCGCGATGATCTGGTTTGCGCGGATAGAGGTCCTGGCAGCGAGTTCTGTTGGAATCCCGAGCGCTTCGTCGAACGAAGCGGTGCGCGTCTGCTCGCAGCCTCCCAGGATCTGGGCCAGGATCTGCAGGGTGATCCGGGAGATGTTGTTGAGCGGCTGCTGCGCCGTCAACGGGCGCCCGGAAGTAGCGGCGTGGAGGCGGAAGTGCTGCGCGCGCGCGGTCGTGCCGCCGAAGCGCTCCCGCACCAGACGCGTCCAGACCTTGCGTACCGCGCGGTACTTGGCGATCTCTTCGAAGAAGTCCATCTCCGTGCAGAAGTGCAACTCGATGCAGGCCCCGAACTGGTCTATACGCATCCCCTTCGCCAGGCAGGCCTCCACATAGGCGATGCCGTTGCAGATCGTGAACGCCGCTTCCTCCACGACAGTCGACCCCGCCTGCTTCATATGTGAACCCGAAACGCTGATGGGAAGCCAGGTCGGTGCTCTCTCGGCCACGTACTGCAGCATGTCGGTCGCCAGCCTCACAGAGGCCTCGATCGGGAGGAACTGGGTGCCGCGCGCTATGTACTCCTTGATCGGGTCATTCTGAATCTGAACCACGAAGGCGTCAGTCGGAATGCCCTGTTTCTCAGACAGCGCGATAAACCAAGCCGCAGCGATCGGGCCAATGCAGTTGGCCGTCGTGAAGATGTGATGCACACGGTCCAAGGGGATGCCGTCGAAGACACGCTCGACGTCCGCCAGGGATGCCAGCGCCACACCCATCTGGCCGACTTCGTCTCGGGCTGCGGGGTCGTCTGAGTCCAGGCCGATCTGGGTGGGGAGATCCAGCGCCATTGAGACCCCGCCGGTCGATCCGTGCTCGATCAGATATCGGTAGCGCCGATTTGCGTCCTCGGCCGAACCGAATCCCGCGTACATCTCGAGCTTCCAGAGCTGCTGGCGATAGCCACCCGGCACGAAGCCACGGGTCCACGGCTCCTCGCCGGGAAGCCCGAGATCACGGTCGTAGCTCCACCCACGCTCCTCTAGATCCTCTGGCGTGAACACGGGCTTGACCTCGAATCCGCTCGACGTCGCGTAGCGCTCCCGCCACTGCTGGGCCAGATCTCCAGCATGAGCGACCAGCCACTCGTCGTAGCCGGTGCTGCGCTGCTGGGTGCTCGCCATGGTGCTCTACCTCCTCGCGATCATGCGATCGCTGGTCTTGTCGGGGCGCTCACGGCCCCGTTTCAGCAGGATGGAAGCGGTGCAGCGTGATCTCGTGGCTTATGCGCTCGAACTCGACCTCCACCCTCATTCCGATCTCCGCGCCGTCGGGTTCGATCCCCACCAGCCAGGTCAACAGGTTGACGCCCTCGTCAAGCCTCACAAGCGCGACGGTGTATGGGAGGTCCTGCTCGAACTCAGCGGCAAAGCCCCGATACACAGTGCTGAAGCTCTCAACTGTTCCTCGCCCCGCCGTGTCCTGCCACGACAGCTCGGTCGACATGCAGCGATCACACACAGCCGACGGGTAATGCACCCATTGGCCGCAGGCGTCGCACCGCTGGAGCGCGAGCCGGCCATCGCGCGCGGCCTTCCAGTGTCCGCCTCCCAGCGCTGAGATGACCGGCTCCTTGGGGCTTCTCCGCTGGGCCTTCACGTCTCACACCTCCGTGGAAAGCACGGCCGAGCCATGCTGACTCATGTTGCCTGACCAGTTGTGGATGTATGCGATCCGTGCGCCCGCCACCTGGCGCTTCTCCGCCTCGCCTCGCAACTGCTTCACGCACTCCGTCAGGTGAACGAACTGGGCTCCCATGCCGGGGAGGCCGTAGGACAGGTTGCCTCCATGGGTGTTGACCGGCAGCTCGCCGCCGATCTCGATCCGGCCGCCGTCCACGAATGACGCTCCTTCCCCACGACCGCAGAAGCCGGCGCTCTCCAGGGCCACTGGCACCACTCCCGTGAACATGTCGGCCACGCCGACGACGTCCACGTCTGTCGGCTTCAGGCCCGCCATCCCGAACGCCTGGGAGGCCGCCGTGTGGATGATCTCACGCGGAGTCTCTACAAGGTCGGGCCATTTCTCGAAGTAGTAGTACGAGTAGGCGCCTCCCACGCCGAGGACGTACACCGGCCGCCTTGGCAGGTCGGCAGCGCGCTCAGCCGACGTCACCACGTATGCCGCGCCCCCGTCGCTGAACAGGGAGCAATCCAACAGCCGGAACGGGCTGCAGACCATGCGGGAGGCCAGCACGTCCTCCTTGGTGATGAGGGGCTCCCGGATGTGCGCCCCCGGGTGCATCGATGCATGCCGCCGCGCGGCGACCGCGACCGCCGCCAGCTGCTCGGATGTCCACCCGAATTCGTGCATCCATCGACGGCAGACGAGGGCGTATAGCGTAGCCATGTAAGGCCCATAAGGCACCTCGAACTCGGCGTTGTGGTACTCCGCCGGGCCTGCCTCGATCGCGCCTTGGCGGCCACGCCCAGAACGAACATAGTCGGCCCCCACGACGAGCGCGACCTTGCCCATTCCGGCGTGCAGCGCCGCGACGGCGTGGCGCAGATTGGCCGTTGGAGCCGCGCCGCCCATAGCCGAGTTCTCGGTGTAGGTCGTGAGCGGCAACCCGAGCTGCTCGCACAGCTGCACATGATGGCGCGGGCGGTTGTACACCATCGTGCCCGTGGTGATCACGATGTCGATCTCCGACTTGGCGATGCCCGCATCCTCGATCGCACGCTTGGCGGCCAGCAGGTTCATCTCCCACTGATCGCTGTCGGGCACGACGCCTGACGGCGCCTCCCCTATTCCTGCGATGCACCAGCGTCCCCGAATGTCAGCGGGCGCGGCCATGGGCCTCCCTTGCCTTGCGTGTTACCAGCGCATCGAGCACTCTGATCCCTCTGCCCTCGCCCAGCACCAGCAGTGGGTTGATCTCGATCGTCTCGACGTCCTCGGTCACGCCCGCGATCAACTCCGAGACCAGCACGATCGCCGACGCGGCAGCGCCGACATCGGCTACCCGCGCCCCCCGGGCGCCTTGCAGAAGAGCCGCGCCGCGCAGTTCGGAGAGCATCGCGCGCGCCTCCTCGCGGTCCACAGGAGCGGGCCGGATGACGGTGTCACGCATGACCTCGGCAAGGACGCCGCCTATCCCGCACAGGACACACGGTCCAAAGGCCTGGTCTCGAAAGCCGCTGACGATCAGCTCGACGCCGGGCTCTGTGACCTGCTCCGTCACGAGCACGCCATCGATCCGGGCCTGCGGAGCGCCGCTACCTGCCGAGGCGAGTATCTCGTCGTATGCCCGCTCAACCTCCTCCGGTGCGGCGAGCCCCAGGCGCACCCCGCCGATGTCGCTGCGATGTGGGACATCAGGGGACACCAGCTTCAGACAGACGGGATAGCCGATCCGCTCGGCCGCCGCGACCGCGTCGGCCGCTGAACGTGCGAGCTCCTCGCTCAGACCCGTCAGGCCATGCGCCACGAGCCAGCGCCTTGCGTCGTGCTCAGCCACCACCGGGCCGCCGGGCACCGGGCGCACAACGGCTATCGTCGGCGCGACGGTGCGGTCCCGGGCGACCCCGCGTGATCGCACGTAGGAGACGGCGACCGACGCGGCGCGTGCCATCCTCACCGGATCGCTGAAGACGGGGATCCCGCTGCGCCCCAGTCGGGCGTGCGGTTCGGGGTCCACCTCCCGCAGCCAGCAGACCAGCACCGGCTTGCCCACGGCGTTGGCGGCGCGCACCAGCTCATCTGCGATGCGGCGTCCCGGCCCGGGAGCGAGGCCCACATGGCACAGGATCACGTCGACACCGGGATCCTGAGCAACGGCCCTCAGCGCGTCGTGCATCATCTCCGGCTCCCACAGAGGACGACCCGTCGTGTCGACCGGGTTGCGACGCCCGGCGAACCAGGGCAGCGCCAAACGGAGACGCTCGACCGTCTCAGGGGCGAGGTCCACGACATCGAGCCCGAGGCGCTCGCACCAGTCCGCCAGCAGGATCCCGGCACCGCCAGAGGTCGACACGATCCCTACGCCGGCACCAGCCGGCAGAACGCTCATGGAGAGTGACCGGCTGAAGTCCAAGAGCTCCTCGAGTGAGCGGGCGCGCGTAACGGCATACCGACGGAAGACCGCGTCGTACACGGCGTCGACGCCGGCGAGCTTGCCTGTGTGGGCCGCGGAAGCCGCGGCGCCCGCACGTGAGGCGCCCACCTTCATCAGGACGAGTGGCTTGCCGCGCGCCAACGCGTTCTTGGCAACCTCCACGAGCCGCGCTCCGTCGGCGCCCTCAAGGTATCCGGCGATGGCACGTGTGTGAGCATCCTCTAACAGGTAGCTGATGTAGTCGGCCAGGTCGAGGACCGCTTCGTTGCCCGTGGTCACGAAATGGGTGATGCCGAGGCCGGCGTCCTGGATCATCCCGAGCAGAAAGGCTCCCACAGCGCCCGACTGGCTGACAAAGGCGATCGGCCCCTGCGCCAGCATCGGCCCTCGCTCGAGAGCGGTAGTGAACGTCGGAGCCGCCCCAGTCCGCGCGTTCAGCATGCCGAGGCAGTTGGGGCCTGCCAACGCCATCCCGTTCGCGAGTGCGATCGCGCGCAGCCGCTCCTGACGAGCCAGACCCTCTCTTCCGGTCTCCGCATAGCCGCTCGCGAATACGATCGCGGACCTGATGCCCAGCTCTCCGCACTGAACGATGTAGTCCTCAACGCGGTCCACCGGGACCGCGATGACGCATACGTCAGGGGTCTCCGGCAGATCCGCGAGACTCGGATATGCGCGCAGCGAAAGGATCTCGGCGCGATTCGGGTTGACGGGATACAGAGCGCCCTCATAACCGGTCTGGACCATGTATTGAAGTGGTCGCCCGCCGGCTTTGTCCGGATTTGAGGACGCTCCGACCACAGCCACGGAACGCGGGTCCATGAGCGCGTTCAACGCCGCCGCCGCAGGCGCCTCAGGCATGGCTATGGCCTCGAAAGCCGAGCGCGTACTCCGCCACCATCGCACGATGCAACTGGTTGTTGCCCTCGATGATCTGAAACACCTTCGCGTCTCGGAAGTACCGAGCGACGGGGTACTCTTCGGACACTCCGTAGGCGCCGTGGATCTGCACCGCCGAGGTGGCCGCGCTCATGGCCGCCTCGGTGGCCTGCAACTTCGCAAGGCTCGCATCGCGACGTGGTCGCGGCACCCCCCTGTCCTTGCAGGCCGCCAGCCTCGCTACGAAATAGCGGGCCGCCTCGACACCCAGAACCATGTCGGTGATCATCGACTGCACGAGCTGGAAGCGTCCGATCGGCTGGCCCATGACTCTGCGCTGACGAGCGTATGCCGTAGAGGCATCGATGCACGCCTGCCCGAGACCGACCGCACGCGCGGCAACCGATAGACGACCGGTTTCCACCGCCGCCATCGCGACCGCGTATCCCTGACCCTCCTCGCCGATCCGGTTCTCCGCGCCAACGCGAACGTCGTCGAGCACCAGGTCGCCGGTGGCCAGCGGTCGGAACCCGAGCTTGTTCTTGTAGGGGCGCAGGGTCAGGCCCGGCGCGTCGCGCGGGACCACGAACGCGCAGACGCCTTCGCGCCCGAGTCGCCGGTCGAGCGTGGCGAAGGTTATGAACCAGTCGCCGATATCGAGCATGCTGATCCACGCCTTGGCGCCATTGATCACATAGGACTCGCCGTCGCGTCTGCACGTCGTCGCCATGTTGGCGACATCGGTGCCGCTTCCAGGCTCGGTGACGCCAGCCCCTGCGAACGTCTCTCCACGCAGAAGCGGAGTGATCCACCGGCGCTTCTGCTCTTCGGTCCCGTACTCGAGGATCCCGGCTCCAACCAGCCCGCTGGGAAGTGAGAGAGCCAACCCCACCACGTGGCAGACCCGGGAGATCTCCTCTATGAGCGTCGCGAACGAGACCCAGTCGAGCCCCGTGCCCCCGAATTCCGGCTCTATCACAGCACCAAGCCAGCCAAGCCCGGCGGCCTGCCTCACGATCTCAAGCGGAAAGCGCTCCGCCCTGTCGTACTCGGCCACCTGGGACGCGATCTCGTTGGCGGCGAACCGGCGAGCGGCATCCCGCAACGCACTGCGCTCAGCTGTATCTGCGATCAACTCAGCCTGCTCGTTCTTCACGGCCGCACCTCTGGCTCAAACCAGAACATCGGCACAGCCTCTGGATCAGCCGCGGTCACAAGGCGAACGGCAACCGGTACCCTGGCCTCATCAGGGAGGCGGCGCACGTGTCCGAACACGACCGGCCCATCGCCGAGCTTCACCTGACCGAGGGTGTATGGCGGCTCAAGCCCGGGTCGCGGCACCCACACTGTGGTGTAGGTGAGAAGCTGCCCCGAGCCAGAGAACGCGGTCTGTTCCATGGTCGGCTCACCGCACCGATGACAGATCGCTCGTCCAGGCCATGACGTCGCGCCGCAGCTCGCGCAGCGCGATCCGACGAGCACCCCATGGTCGCGGTCCAAGCGGGCGCGCGCCGTCGTGGGTGGCATCTCAAGCACGGATCTCAGGGCCATCGATCCGCGCGCTCCAGGATGTGAACGTTCGACGTGGCGGATTCGCCTTCAAGCCATCCCCCCGAGTTCTGAGCGAGAGCGATACGTGGACGGCCGCTCTGGCGCTCGCCGGCCTCGCCGCGCAGCTGCCAGGTGAGCTCAGCGATCTGCGCCAACCCGGTGGCAGCTACGGGGTGCCCACGCGAACAGAGCCCTCCGCTCGTATTGACCGCGATTCGCCCACCGATGCGGGTTGCGCCGGTCGCGAGCAGCTCCGAGGCGCCACCGGCTTGACAGAATCCGAGCTGCTCGTAGTAGAGGAGCTCGCCAGGAGCCATCGCGTCGTGAACCTCGGCCACCTCAACCTCGTTCGGCGCGATGCCAGCCTCTTCGTAGGCGCGCCGCGCGCACAGCGTCGTCGCGCTCGGCTCGGGACTCCCATCGGTCGTGAAGCCCGATACCGACTGCGAAGCTCTCACCAGCACCCGAGCGCGACCACGCGAGGGGGCAGTGTCAGCTCTGGCGAGCACAACCGCAGCAGCACCGTCTGCGATGGCGCTGCACATAGGAAGGGTCAGCGGATCAGCGATCCGCCGCGCACTCTTCACCTCCTTCTCTGTCAGCTCGCGACGGAACTGCGCATAAGGGTTGCGCGCACCGTTCTGGTGGCTCTTCAGCGTAACGTCGACGAGGTCATCGAATGCCAGCGTTCCCTCATCCAGGCGCTTGCGCAGACGCATGGCGTAGACGGCCGTGAACTGAAGTCCGAGCCCACCCACGACATCGAGGTCCGCAGCGCTCTCCAAGGCGGCGAGCGAGCGGTCGCGGTCCTCGACGAACATCTTCTCGAAGCCGACGGCCAGTACCCGCTCAGCCGCTCCCGCGCGGAGCACCATGATCGCCTCTCGCAGGGCGGTGGACCCACTGGCACAGGCGTTCTCCACGTTGACGACCGGTATCCGCTCAAGGCCGACCTCGCGGAGCACGGTCTGGCCGCGGATCTGCTCCTGTCCCTGGAGAAGGCCCGCCATCGCATTGGCGGAGTAGACGGCATCGATCTCCTTGACGCCCAGCCCTGCATCGTCAAGCGCGCGAACCACAGCCACTCGTGCGAGATCCTTGAGAGACTCCTCGGGAAAGCGCCCGAAGACATGCATCCCGACCCCGGCTACCACGACGGCCGCGCTCATAGGCTGTGCCTCGCCCGCACCAGCAACTCAGCCAACGCCCCCGCCTGCACCGTTTCCGCTCCGAGCAGTGCACGCGCGCGGACGACGGCCTCAGGCGGTGCCTCGCTTCGGCGCGCGAGCGCCGGAGACTCGACCTGATCCCAGGCGGGGAAAAGGAGGCTGGAGGCCTGCCCTGAGACCTCGTGGACGACGTCCCGGACCGACACCCTGACCGAGGCGGCGGATTCCGGCATTGATGCCGAGGGCGCGATCTTGACCCGATCGATCAGATCGCCGAGAGCCGGCTCGTTAGGATTCTCCAGGCGTTCGAGTGCCACGATCCCGTCTGTCAGCGCGCACGCGACGCAGAACGCCACGCTCATCAGCGCGTCCGATCGAGAGCGGAACGGGCCACGGTTCGCCGACCCGGGATAAGCCATCTCTGCTTCGGACATGGTGACAAGCACTTCCTGCGGCACCTGAGTACCCACGAGGTCGTGCAGATCGCATCCCAACTGGGTGACCACCTGCGCGATCCCACTCACGGGATGAAGCTTGGTAGCGACCTCGACGATTCGCGATTTGGGCGTCTGAAGAGCCTCGATCAGGCTCGTTGCCCCCGGATCATCGAAGAACGCCCGCGCCCACCCTGCCGGGCCCTCCATCGCAACCGGCGATGCAACGGCACCCCCCTCGGTAAGCAGCGCAGCGTCGACACCTGCACGCGCCGCCGCCCCCAACTCGAGCAGCCACTCGTCCGTGCCCGACACCCAGGACTGGTTGGTTCCAGCCGACATCGCGCTCGCCAACCCGACTGCGTTCGCGACCCCGTCGACGTCGAGACCCAGGGCGACCGCCGCCGCCGCCGCGGCTCCCAGCGGCCCGAACATGCCCGTCGGACGGTAGCCCCGCCGCTGGGCCACCGTGGAGTAGGCCGACGCGGCCGCACACATGACCTCGTATCCCGCGGCTAGGCACTGAAGCGTCCGCTCACCAGCTCGATCCGCCAACGCCAGCGTGGGCGCGAGAGCGGCGATCCCGACGTGACAGCGACCGCCCGGATGAAAGTCATCCTGTGTGCGCGCGTGCAGCTGCATCGCGTTCAGGAAGGCAGCATCGGCGGGTCGACGCTCGTCGAAAGGCAGGCCGGCGACCAGGCGGCCTGGCCTTCCCAGCTCGCCGAGCCCGGCCGCTACGTTGGTGAGCGTCAGGACGCGCAGATAGGCGTCGGCCTCCGGTTCTAGCGCTCGTGTGGAGCGCTCGGCGAGCATCCTCGTCACGGTCATGGGCGGGGCTCCTCGGCCGGCGTCAGCTCGGCCAGTGCCTGCTTACGATCGACCTTCCCATACGCGTTCTTGGGAATCGCCGCGACGATCTTCAACTCCTTCGGCGTGCGGAACCCGAGTCGCGGCCGAGTGAATTCGATGAGCTCGCTCTCGTTGACGGTCGCTCCGTTGCGCATCTTCACCAGCGCCTTTACAGCCTGCCCCCAGCGTTCGTCGGGCACGCCGAGGACCGCAACTTCCTCGACACCGCCGAAGCTGCTGATCACCTGCTCAACCTCGCGCGGCGAGATGTTGAAGCCTCCGGAGTTGATCATCTCGTCACGTCGCCCGAGGAGGTAGACGAAGCCGCTCTCATCGATGACACCGACGTCCTTTGTCAGGATCCATCCGGAGCGCAGCACCTTGTCCGTCTCGTCAGGAAGGCCGTGGTATCCGGTCATCACGTGCGAGCCGGTCACCGCCACCTCGCCCGTCTCGCCTGGGGGCAGCGGCTCACCGGAGTCATCACGGATCTCCAACCCGACCGGCCTGAACGGACGCCCGGCCGAGAAGCGCTGAGGCCCCTCGGCTTCGTGGTCACGCTTGTGAAGGCAGGTCAGCGTCACCGGGGCCTCCGACTGTCCGTAGACCTGAACCAGGATCGGACCGAAGCGGTCGAGCGCTGACTCGAGAACCGGCCGCGGCATGGGGGCGGCTCCGTAGACGATCGTCTCGTAGCCCAGAGGGGCACCCCGATCGGCCTCCAGGAGCGGTGGGACCATCGCAGGCACGCATTTGAAGGTGCTCACGCGACCGTCGCCCAGCTCCGCGACGAGCCAGGCCTCCTCTGGATCGAACCTTCGCATCACACGAAGCTCCGCTCCCGACATGAGCCACGGCAGGACGAAGTATCCCGCGCCGTGTGAGAGCGGCTGGGGCAGCACCAGCCGATCGCCTGGGCGCACCGGCCCTAACTCAAGAAGCAGGTTGAAGGCCACCTCCCGAATCGAGCGGATGCTTAGCACGACGCCCTTCGGCCGGCCTGTCGTGCCGCTCGTGTAGGTGATCCACGCCGGCTGCTCCGCGTCCCCGACGCTTCGCGGCACCTCGGAGCCCGCTTTGGAGATCAGCGACTCCAGACAGAGCCCCCCATCCGCTGGCGCGTCCAGAGCGATGGCCGGGATGCCAGCCTCACGTGCGATGGTGGTCGCCTCCTCGGCGAAGGATCCGGAATAGATCAGCGCCCGCATATCGCTGTCGGCGGCAACGAAACGGTGGTCGTCGACGTGCAGCCGGGCATTCAGCGCGACGCGCACGCGGCGCGAGAGCGCGATCGCGACGTCCACCTCCACATATTCGGAGCGGTTCTCCGAGAGCACCCCCACCGCGGCACCCTGCGGAACGCCCAGACGCTCCAACGCGCCGGCGAGGCGTTCTGCACGAGCTAGCAGCTCCGTGAACGTGAGGGCGCGAACGCCGTCGCTGACCGCGATCAGACCCCCGTAGGCGGCAGTCGCACGTCGGACGAGATATGCGGTATCGACCACTCGGTCTGCACCCTGGTCTCGCATGACAGGACAAAAGTACTACATTACGGAACCGTCCGCTAGTCCCAAGGGGGAGCTACCGAATGCCGCAGCCGATGTACTACGAGGACTGGGAGATCGGACGTCGATACCGGACGGACGAGCGCGAGGTCACGCCGCGCGAATTCGAGTTGTTCGCCGAGGTCGAGGGGCACAAGGCGGCCCTCCATCTTGATGAGGAGTACGCCAGGACCAACAGCGTGTTCGGGAAGCTGACCGCGCACGGACTTCTGACGCTCGCCATGTGCGCCGGGCTGATGGGCGACATGGGATTGTTCGACGGGACCGCGCTCGCCTTCCTGAGCATGACGTGGGAGTTCCACGCTCCGGTGTGCATCGGAGACCGCATCCACGTGGTCTGGTGGGTCTCGTCCAAGCGCCCGACCAGCAAGCCCGGACGCGCCATTGTCATCCGCGACATGGATGTCTTCAACCAAGACGGGGCCAGGGTCTGCAGCGGGTCGATGACCGGCCTCTGGAGCATGCGAGCGGTAGCCACGACCGCCACGGACGACCAGCCTGGCGCGCGGGCATCGGGCGTTTGAGGACTGCGCGCGCCGGCGGGGCGCCCCAACACGACGATCGGCGATCGCGCCGGTCGTCGGCGCAGATCGCGCACCCCAGCCGCACGGGCTCGACGATCAGCCGCCCGGATCGCGCAGGTAGGCCATGATCGCACGCTTGCACACGTCCCGATAGCGAGAGTGGGCGTCGGCCGGGCGGGCCTCCTGAAGCCATTGCAGGAACAGCCCGTCGACGATCGCGCGCAGGACCGTCGCCGCCTCGGCCACGTCCCGCGCCTGGAACGAGCCGGCCCGGACCCCGCGTGAGACGACCTCCTCGTAGAGCGCGTTGACGATCGTGCGGTAGCTCAGGCTGAGGCGCTCGAAGTGGTCATCCCGCTGGTCGAGGGCATGGTCGAGCAGATCCAGCTGGGTGCGATAGAAGCGCAGGTTCTCCTCCGCGCTGGTGAAGATCGCGTCGACCATCGCGTCGATGGCCTCGTCGGGCGTTCGGGCACCGTCGATCGCCCTGCGGATGTGGCGCTCGGCGCTGACCAGCACCCATCGCATCGTCGCCAGCACGAGCGCCTCCTTGCGTCCGAAGTGGTAGAGCAGCAGCGCCTTGCTGACACCCGCGGCGTCCGCGATCTCCTGCAGCGAGAGGCGCCGGATGCCGCGGGTCGCGATCAGCCGGTAGGTGACGCGCACGAGATCGACCTGACGCGCGGACAGCTCCTCACGCAGGTCGTCGGCGACATCCCCGGCGCTCATCCTCTGCTCCTCGGTCGGGGTGGCTCGCGGCCGGCTCGTCAGGCCGCTGCCGGTCGCAGGCCGAGCTTGCTCAATCGCCGGTGGGCGAGCAGCGCCGCGCCGATCGCGCCGCCGTAGACGCCGAGCTCGTCGTCGGGGACGTGCACGGGGCGGCCGAGCAGGGACTCCAGCTCGAGCCTCATCCGAGGCACCCTGGTCAGCCCGCCGGTGAGCGCGAACTCCGGCTCGGCCTTCACCCGCTTCACCAGCTGACCCGCCCGGCCGGCGAGCGCGACCAGCGCTCCCGCGCAGATGTCCTCCGCGCTTCGCCCGCCTGCGAGGTGGTTGATCACCTCCGACTCCGCGAAGACCGTGCAGACGCTCGACACGGTCGCCGG
Source organism: Actinomycetes bacterium (assembly GCA_021846845.1). Lineage (GTDB taxonomy): Bacteria > Actinomycetota > Thermoleophilia > Solirubrobacterales > Solirubrobacteraceae > Palsa-465. The sequence continues at coordinate 14,216 of JAJZWB010000039.1, forward strand.
CTCCTCGGCCCGCTCCGCAAGGCGCGCGATGTCCGCGGTCTCGAAGCCCATGTAGCGGACCGTCTTCTCCAGGAAGGCACCGCTTCCGGCGGCGCACTTGTCGTTGAGGCGGAACGCCCTCACCCGGCCGTGCTCGTCGAGGCGCATCGCCTTCGCGGTCTGCCCGCCGATGTCCAGCAGGGTCCGCACCGTCGGCAGGGCGCGGTGCAGCGCATAGGCGTGCGACGTCAGCTCCGTCACGGCGAGGTCGCGGAACGGGACCATGTAGCGCCCGTAGCCGGTCGCCGCCACGTAGGCGAGCTGCTCGCGCTCCATCCCGGCCGCCGCGAGCGCGCCCTCAAGCACGCGCTCCGCCGCGCGGCCGAAGTTGTAGCCCGTGGGCGCCACCTCACGTGACAGCACCCGCTCGCCCTCGTCGGCCAGCACCGCCTTGGTGTAGGTGGACCCGACGTCGATGCCGGCGGTCACGGTCATGACGCCGCGTCTCCCCCCGCGCCCACCGCGTCTGCCCCCGCTCCCGCGGTGCCGCCCGCGACAACGCGGTCCAGCGCATGCAGGGCGGCCCCGATCGCGCCGCAGAAGTGTGACTCCTCGCTGACGTTGACGGGCGACTCGGTGAGCTGCTCGATCAGATTCACCATCGCCTCGTTGCGGGCCACCCCGCCGGTGAAGGTGATCTCCGGCTCGATCCCCACCCTGCGCAGCAGAGAGATCGAACGTGAGGCGATCGCGACGTGGACGCCCATCAGCACGTCCTCGACCTTGCGCCCCAGCGCCAGCCAGCCCAGGATCTCCGACTCGGCGAAGACGGTGCAGGTCGTGGTCATCCTCACCGGCCGCCTGGCTGTCAGAGCCAGCTTCCCAAGCTCGCCGAGCGGCAGCTCCAGAGCCTGCGAGGCCGCACCCAGGAACCTGCCGGTGCCGGCCGAGCACTTGTCGTTCATGCAGAAGTCGAGGACCTGGCCTTCCTCGCCGACCCTGATCGCCTTCGTGTCCTGGCCGCCCACGTCCAGCACGCTGCTGGTGCCGGGGAACAGGAAGCTCGCGCCCCGCGCGTGGCATGAGATCTCCGTCACCTGGTCGTCGCCGAACTCGACGCGGTAGCGCCCATAGCCGGTGCCGATCACGAAGTCCACCTCGGCCTCGGCGACATGGGCGTCCGAGGCAGCCGACTCGAACGCCGCCTGGGCCGCGCGGTCGACGCGCGCCCCGGTGTCGACCAGCGCGCGGCCGAGGACCCGCGGCGAGCCGTCCATGATCACAGCCTTGGTCTGCGTCGATCCGACATCCACACCTGCAACGAGCATCGGCCTCACCGTTCCCTCATCAGCCGGCGGCTCTGCAGCGCCTCGAAGAACGCGTCGACGCGGTTCTTCATCTGCGCCTCCGACCACAGTCGCGTGTCCACCAGATCCGATTGCACGAACAGTCCCGGGATGTCACCCCTGCGCATGTGCCACTCACGCAGATCGGGCAGCCCTGTGGAGATCGTCCGGCACGACTTCACGCCGTGGAAGCAGATCCCATCCAGCTGGTAGTCGCGAACGACCTGATCGTGCCAGTCCTGCGAGTAGAAGACGCCGCTCATGCTGCGCTGCGAGCTGAGCAGGAGCTGCTCGGCCAGGCTCTCCAGCGGCCGGTCGGTGTCATAGAAGATCCCCTTGTCGATCCCGCCTCCCGCGAAGGTCATGTACTCGGACAGGACGAAGACGCCTCCCCACTCCTTGAACAGCTCCAGGAAGCGCACGAAGTGGGTGTAACAGGTGGTTCCCACGAACAGCAGGCGGAAGCGCTCGTCGGCCAGCGCTCCGATCCCGAGCGCGACCCGCTCGCGCAGCTCGTCAAGGGCGACCTGCATGAAGCGCACGCCCTCCTCGGTGCCGCGGTGGATGTTCGCGATGCCCATGTAGTTGACGCCGTCCAGCATCGCGTTGAAAGGGGCCGGACGGTGGCGATTCTCGGCCAGCACGTCCCGGTAGAGCTCCGAGAGCCTGTTGACGGCGAGCATCGACTCGCGCAGGCGGTCGATGTCGAGCCGGCGCCCCGTGATCGTCTCGCAGACGCCGATCAGCTCGCGCAGCTGCCCCTCGACGTAGCGCCGGTCGGCCTCGAACCCGTCGCGTCCCGCCTCGAAGCCACTGCCACGCCACCCCGGCAGGTCGAGCACGACAACGGGACAGCGGTAGCGGCGCTCCCAGATCTCCGCCCACTTGACGTAGGTGTTGCACATGTTCGTCGCGACGACCATGCTCGGCTTGGGGAGGGTGCCCATCGGGTGACGCCGCTCCTTGAGGTGAAGCCCGACGTCGACCTTGACGTATCCGCAGATGTCCGGCGAGTAGCCGTGGTCCTCGGCGGCTAACAGGTAGTCCATGGAGCTGCCCCTGATCGCTGTCTGCAGCGCGGTGATCTCCGGAAAGCAGGTGACGATGTCGAACGCGTGCAGGATCTCGGCCGCGGAGCCCATCACGAACACGTTCGCGGCGGGCCGTCCATCCGCCGCCGCGTCGGAGAGGCGCTGCCACCAGCCCTCCATCAGTCGCCTGCTCTCGCGCCTGGTGGCTCCGATCAGCTCCGATCGCGGCGCGGGCGGCTGCTTTTCCTCCACCGTCATCCAGCCCCCCCTCAGACGAGATCCAGGAGCAGCGACTCCGCGAAGGTCTCGACCTCCATGCGCGTCTGCTCGAAGACCCTGGTCTTCTCCTCGAACTCCATCACCAGATGCGGGATCCCGGCATCGTCGAGTGCCTGGCCGTAGGCGACCTGCTCCTCCAGCCCGGGCTCGCACATCTTCGCCGCGGCGACGATCGCCGCCTCCGCGTTCGCGTCGCGGATCCGGGCGAGGAGCCGTTCCTCCTTCGGCCTGCGGGGATCACGCTGGACGGGGCTGTGGCTCGAGGTCTGCAGGTAGGCGCGCGCGAGGTCCCTCAGCGGATCCTCGCCGTCCTGCGGGACGTCGTCTGTCAGCCAGCGCAAACCGATCATCAGATCGTCGTCGACCACGTAGCAGATCTCCTGGATCACGGCCAGCATGTCGAGCGGCGGCTGCTCGCAGAACCCTCCCTCGAACACCACGCGCAGCTTGTCCTGCGGCCGGGCGTCCCTCGCCCTGAGGGCGGGGATGACCGCGCGCAGCAGCTCGTTGTGGCGCTCCCTGGGCATCAGCCCGGCGGCACGGGTGAGCACGTACGCCTCGACGGCCGAGACGAGCCACGGAGCCTCACGCTTGAGCGCGTAGAGCTCGCGCAGCAGGCGCCGGTTCTCGTTGAAGACGGCGATGCTGGCACGCAGCGCCTCGTCCGTGACCTGCGCGCCCGTGGCCTGCTCGATGACCCGCGCGACGCGCGCGTACTCGGCGCGAAGGTAGTCGAGCGCATGGGACGACCCCGCGTTCTGGGGCAGGTAGAGGATCTGCGCGGAGAGCTCGGGGAAGTTCCGCGCCCAGACGCCGCAGGCGTGACGTGCGGCGTCGCAGATGGGGTGGGTGACGAACACCGAGAGGAAGTCAAGGTGGCCGCTGAGCGCGGCCTCCAGAGCGCTGCGCACGATCGAGCAGACGAACGCGGCGATGCGCGCGTCGGCCTGGCGGATCTGGAGCGCCGAGCCGGCCCCCGCCAGCTTGACCGGCAGCATCCCGGCCGCGTGGGCGATCTCCTCCGGGAAGTACACCTGGAAGTGGCCCAGCACCTTGGCGCCGGGGTGATGGTCGAGCCAGTCCCGCACGGCGGAGAACTCGGGGTCCTCCACCAGCTCCCTGCACTCCTCTATGAGGTCCTCTGCGCTCATGGGCATCGATCCGCCTCTCGATTCGGGAGGCATGCGAAAGTCTCCGGCTGTCTGACCGGTCAGTCAGGAGCCTACCACGGCGATCCCCGGGACGCGCGGCGCTCACCGGCCCGCATGCCCACGTCGCGGAGCGGAGCGGAGCACGGCCGCGGAGCGGAGCACGGCCGCGGAGCGGACCGCCGACCGCGGAGCACGGCCGCGGAGCGGAGCACGGACCGCCTACCGCCGAGCGCGAAGGGGTGCCGTCAGGCCCGGTCGATGCCGCGTGACGACGGCGGTGCCGTCAGGCCTGCTCGGGCACGACCGCGATGCACATCAGCTCCACCTGGGACTCCGGGTAGTAGAGACCGGAGATCTCGAACAGCGCCATCGCGGGGTAATGCTTCCCCAGGTGCCGGCGGTAGATCGCCCCGAGCTCGCGGGTTGAGCTGCGATAGGCGGCCGCGTCGGTGACGAAGATCTGCATCCACACGAGATGCTGCGGCGCGCCGCCGGCCGCGGCGAGCGCCTCGACCACGTTCGCGAGCGCGACGTCCATCTGCTCGGTCAGGGTCTCGCCCGGGCGGGCTCCCTGCGCATCGAGGTTGGTCTGGCCGCCCAGGAAGACCAGGCGGCCAGGTGCGCAGACGACGGCGTTGGAGTAGCCGGACGCCGGGGCCATCGTGGGCGGATTGAGAAGCAGGTGCGGAGTCTCGGGCAGGTCCACGGGCACGCCCACCCTACACGACGCTCGGGCGCCGCCACCGCAGGCGGCTGGTGCCGCCGCCGTTCTGCCGGGTTCCGGATCGACCGCGTCCGCCGATGTCCGGCCCGTGCGCCGGCGACCCGATCGTCGTCCGGTCGCGCCGGCGGCGCGTCGGTAGGCGTGTCGCAGGCGATCGTCTGGACGTCCCGCGATCGGACCTGCTATAGCCTTGCGCGGGTGTCCGCCGTCGATCGCCGACCGCCCGTGACCTACGAGCAGTGGCTGTCCGCCTACGGTCTCTCAGGGGAGCGCGCGGCGCGGTTTCAGACGCTGTCCGGCGAGCCGGTGGCCGCGCTGTACACCGAGCGCGACCTGCCGGGATCCGATCCCGCCCACCCGACCATCGGGCTGCCGGGCCTCTATCCGTTCACGCGCGGCGTGTACCCGTCGATGTACCGCGGGCGGCTGTGGACGATGCGGCAGTTCGCGGGCTTCGGTACGGCACGGGAGACCAACGAGCGCTTCCGCTACCTGCTGACCCACGGGCAGACGGGCCTGTCGACGGCGTTCGACATGCCCTCCCTGATGGGCCACGACTCCGACCATCCGCGCTCTGAGGGCGAGGTCGGGCGCGAGGGGGTGGCGATCGACTCGGTGCTCGACATGGAGGCACTGTTCGAGGGGATCCCGCTGGACCGGGTGACCGTATCGATGACGATCAACGCGCCCGCGGCGATCATGCTGGCCTTCTACGTCGTCGCGGCGGAGCGCCAGGGGGTGTCGCCCGAGCGGCTGGGCGGGACGATCCAGACCGACATCCTCAAGGAGTACATCGCGCAGAAGGAGTGGTGCTTCCCGGTCGACCCGGCGATGCGGCTGGTGGGTGACATGATCGAGTTCTGCTCGCGCCGCATGCCACGATGGCATCCGGTCTCGATCTCCGGATACCACATTCGCGAGGCGGGCGCGACGGCCGCACAGGAGCTCGCGTTCACCCTCAAGGACGGCCTGACCTACGTGGAGCAGGCCGTCGCGCGGGGACTGGCGGTGGACGACTTCGCGCCGCGCCTGTCGTTCTTCTTCAACGCGCAGATCGACTTCTTCGAGGAGATCGGCAAGTACCGCGCGGCGCGCAGGATCTGGGCGCGAGAGCTGCGCGACACGTTCGGCGCCAGGCGTCCGGAGTCGTGGCGGATGCGGTTCCACACGCAGACGGCCGGGGTGTCACTGACCGCGCAGCAACCGCTCAACAACATCGTGCGTACGGCGATCGAGGCGCTGGCCGGGGTGCTCGGCGGCACCCAGTCCCTGCACACCAACTCCTATGACGAGGCGCTAGCGCTGCCCACCGAGCAGGCGGCGCGGATCGCGCTTCGCACTCAGCAGATCATCGCCGAGGAGACAGGCGTGACCAACACGATCGATCCGCTGGGAGGCTCCTACTTCGTCGAGGCGCTGACCGACCGGCTGGAGGAGTGCGCATACGAGTACTTCGCCAAGATCGACGCGCTGGGCGGGATGGTGGAGGCGGTCAAGCAGGGGTTCCCGCAGCGTGAGATCGCCGACGCGGCGTTCCAGCTGCAGACCGCGATCGACTCCGGCGATCGCACGGTGGTGGGCGTCAACGCCTACACCGAGGGCGACGAGGAGCCCACCCCGATCCTGAGGATCGACCCCGAGCTCGAGCGCCGCCAGATCCAGAGCGTGCGCTCCGTTCGCGCCGACCGAGATCAGGCCGCCGTACAGGCGTGTCTGCAGCGGATCGCGCAGGCGGCCACCGGAACCGGGAACCTGATGGAGCCGCTGATCGACGCCGCCCGCGCGCACGCCACCGAGGGCGAGATCGTCCAGGCACTGCAGCGCGTCTGGGGCGACTACCGTGAGTCGCCGGTCTTCTGAGGACGACGCGCCCCCGCGGCTCAGGCCGGCGGCCGGCGCCACCTTACGGCGCGCCGGCCGCCGCCGCGGACCGCGCCTGGACCCCGAACGTGCAGCGAACGAATGGGGGCGAGCGAGGCTCCGCCGCGTTCCGGAAGCTCAAGAACGCTGCCAGCCGCCACCGGCCGAGGGCGACCGGCGGCCTAACCGCACCCCAAGCTGCGCCCCGGGCCACGGCGGCGATCACTCATAGCACGCGACACTAACAGTGAACGACGCGCCGGGACGCCACCAGGCGAATCCCGTGGGCCGTTCGGATGCGCCAGATCATGCCCACGACGTTCATCCCGGATCCCAACGCGAAGCCTCGGGGGTGGCGCAGGTCGCGGAGCAGAGCGCTTCCGCGAACCGTAGAGATGCGGTTCAGGAGCCCGTGTTGTTTGATGGTGACGCTGACGGGTACGCCTCGATGAAGCGCCTGGCGCGGCGGGCGCAGATAGAACCCGCAGGCGAACAGGGCGGTGGCGCCCTGGTCGTGGCTCATGTCCTCCGGGCAGCCGACCAAGCCGAACGCAACCCCGGGACCGGGCAAGACGGGTGGGATGCAACCGGTGCTCCAGCCCACGAACACCGAATCCCTCCCAGGCACCGGCCTCAACGTCAACTTGACCCCGGTGGTGAAGCTGCGCATGCACGTTGTCGACCTAGGTGTGTGCCTCGGCGTGTTCCTCGCCGCGCAATCCCCACCAGCCCAGTCGACCGCACCACTGGCGCCGCCCTCAGCGACCACCTTCACCGTCAGCGTGTGTGCGGACGTCGGCGGCGGCGCTTGGCCGTAGGTCACGGCGCTCCCGCTTGAGCCCACCGCCACACAGAAGCCCACCGACGGGCAAGACGCCGAGCGGGGGCCGAAGGAGACCGGGGTTTGCGCCCATGCGCCGTAGCTGTAGACCAAGACGCTGCCGCTGTTGTCACCCGCAGCGCAGAAGGTCCCCGCCGGACACGAGACCGAGCTGAGCCCGGTCCCCGGATCGATGTTGGGCTGGGCGCTCCAAGCGTCGCCGCTGAAGGCTTCAGCGTTCCCAGCGCTGTCCACCGCCATGCAGAAGTTCGATAACGCGCACGAAACCGAGTTGAGCCGGTCGAACCCGCCGTCGTACCCGGGGGTGCGTTCGGGCGCTTTCCACGAGCCGTTGTAGGTGAGCGCGTCCTCGGCGTCGTCCACCGCCATGCAGAACGAGGTCGACGGGCACGACACCGAGGTCACCGCGCAGGGCGCGGTGCCACAGTCGGGGTTTTGGCCGGGCGTATCGACCGACGTCGCCGGCCACGCGCTGGCGCCCCCAGCTGGATCCGTAGAGGTCAGCGCCCGCCCCTGGTTGTCCACCGCTGCGCAGAACGACCGCGACGGGCACGAGACCGACGTAAGGGAGCTGCCGGGATCGATCGTGGCCGGCGCGCTCCAAGCGCCGGCGCCCGCGGCGGGATCGCTCGACGTCACCACGTTCCCCTGATCGTCCACCGCTGCGCAGAACGACGTGCCCGGAGCGCACGAGACCGAGTTGAGCCCGGGCTGCGACCCGCCGAGGCTATCGATGACGGCCGATGCCGACCACCCGCTCGCAGCCAGCGCGCTCGACGGCACAAGAAGCCGAATCGCGACCAAAGCTGGCAGCACCGCCAGGCGAGAACAGCTCCTCAGTCCCATCTGCAGCCTCCCTCATGACGCGATCTCCTCACCGCAACACCCCGCGCGCGGGCCAAACCCCGGACGGGGCTTGCACCGCGCCACATGAAGCGCGCCATCGATGGATCGGCGTGTGCAAGCCACTCGGGCGCACTCAGGGCACCATCGTGAAGGCGACGGCTCGCGGGGCGGACCGCTGCCCCGCAGCATTCGTGGCAACGATCGTCAGCGTGTATTGCCCGGGCCCGAGCGCCTTCGTCCGCGTTAGGCGCCCATCGAACAGGACCCGGTTGGCGCCAGCCCGGCCCGTGAAGGAAAGGCTGCCAGCGGCCACGAAGCGGATGCAGCGAGGCTTCATGCGGTTGCGCCCGGCCGGCGCGACGCACCTGCGGTTGACCCTGTGACCGGGCACGCGCTGCACGAAGGCGAGGTTGACCGTCGCTCGCTCGCTCAGGGCGAAGGAGAAGGTCGTCCCAATGGGAGGCTTCCGGGCGCGGGCGAAGCCGGCGAGCTTTCTGCCCGCTCGCCAGGTCCGGTGCGACTCGTGAATACGGCCGACAACCGGCGCCGGGCCGGGATGCACGGGTGCAGCGGGACTCGACTGGACCGGCGGCTGGACCGCCGGTCCAGCCGCCGGCGGCGCACAGTTCGGCGGGGTGCCCGTCTCTCCGGCAGGACAGCCGACCACGGTGTAGGTCACGCTTGCGCTGCCCGCCTGGCCGGCGTTGTCGGCCGCCGTGACCGTGAAGCTGTGCGTGCCCGTCGTGCCGGTGTCCAGCGGCGCGCCGTCGGGCACCGATCCGGCGCAGGATGCCAGGCCCGACCCCTGGGGATCGTCGGTGCAGCTGTAGGCCGCGCGAACCACCTGGTTCTGGCTGAATGTGGCCCCATCGGCGGGCGATGAGATCGTGGCGCTCGGCCCGGGGCGCGTGAACACGTAGGCGGCGCCCTGCAGGTTGTCGATCCCGATCTCGTGATTCGGGGCACCGCCCACGAGCGTGTCGCCGTCGATCGCGACCGAGGTTCCAAACAAGTCGCCGAACTGCCCGCCGCCGGCCCCGAGCTCGGCGCTAGGGCTGCTCGTGCTCGCCCAACCGGAGACGGGCATCACGTACACGTAGGCGGCGCCCTGCTCATAGGCGGCGACCCGGTGGTCGGGCGCGCCCACGACGATCGTGTTGCCCGACACCGCGACCGAGCTGCCGAACTGGTCCTGACTGCCGCTGTCGCTCGCGGTCAGCAGGGCGGTCGGCGCGGTCATATCGGCCCAGCCAGTGCCGGGCTCCACGAACACGGCGGCGAGCCCCGGATGGCCGCTTGACGCCTCGGGCGCTCCGGCGACGATCGTGTTGCCCGAGATCGCGACCGATGAGCCGAGCTGGCCGCCGGGGTCATCCGACGCCGGCACGGTCAGCTGCGCATCTGTGGACCCGGTCGTCTCCCAGCCGAACTGCGGCTTGACGAACACATACAGGGCGCCGTAGCCGGAGCCCGCGCTCAATGCGCCGGCGACGACGGTCTCACCCTCGATCGCAACCGCGGAGCCGAGCCGGTCTCCGGCAGCCCCCTGAGATGCCGTGAGCTCGGCGGATGGGTTGGCCGTGGTGGCCCAGCCGGTGGACGGCTCCGCGTAGACGTACGCCGCGCCCTGAGAGTTGTGGCCGCGCACCGCGTGAAAGGGGGCCCCGACGACGACCGTGTGCCCAGAGATGGCGACCGACCAGCCGAGCAGGTCGTTTGACTGGCCGTCGCCCGCCGTCAGCTCGGCGTCGGGGGTGCTGGTCGTCGCCCAGCCCGACGCCGGCTCCACGTACACGTACGCGGCCCCGAGATGCGAACTGCTCGCTCCGTGGTAAGGCGCTCCGGCCACGATCGTGTCGCCCGAGATCGCGACCGAGTAGCCGAGCTCGTCGCCAGCCACGCTGCCGCTCGCGGTCAGCTCAGCGGCCGGCGCCTGCGTGGTCGCCCAGCCCGAGGACGGCTTCAAGAACACGTACACGGCGCCGGTCTGGCTGCCGTTGGCAGGGTGAATCGGCGCGCCGACGGCAATCGTGTCGCCCGACATCGCGATCGCAGCCCCCAGCTGGTCTCCGGCCGCGCCATCGCTCGCGCTCAGCTCGGCCTGCTGGACGAACGGATCGACGTACAGCGGATAGCGCGCACCGGCGTCGTCGATCTCGATCGACATCCGCCGCCCGCTGAGCGTGAGCCGGGCCTTGATGGTGCGACCACGCGCGTCGGCGGCGAACAGGCCTGCGTAGCGCAGCGTCGCGCCTTGACCGGCGAGGCGCAGCGCGCCGTTGCGCTCAAGACGCACCGACATGTTGCCCGACACGTCGAAGGTGAGCGTCAGCGGCCCGGATCCCGAGGGCGCGCGCCGGACGGAGAACCCCTGCTCGATCCCGAGCGCGTCGTTCACGTACCACTCGGTGAGCCACCGATGGCGGTAGGTCGCGCGGTTTGCGGCGATCGAGGGCCAGGAGCGCGTGGGCGCGATCAGCCTGCCGGCGCGGCCGTAGCCTGCGAGTGACAGGCCAAACCGTCCCCGGCCGCTCACGAACAACACGCCACCTCGAGCGAACTCGGCACGCAGCCCCTGCGCCCGGCTGATGGCTGTGCGGCCCCTGATCCGGTATGCGGGATCGTTGCGGGCGAGCGCCGCCGCGACCGGACCTAGCGCGCCCGCCGGCAGCACCGGGCCGCCACACCGCGCCGCCCGGCCGCCACACCGCGCCGCCAGCCCGGAGCGGGCCGGCCGCAGCGGGTGCTGGTCGCGCCCGGGCAGGGCGATCAGGCCCACGGTTGCAGTGATCGCCGCCGAGACGAGCGCCGAGCCGGCCAGCTTGACGAACTTGACCCGGTTCATCGCGCCCTGAAAGCGAGAGTGATGGTTGCCAGGCTGCGGCCCGACTGCACCAGGGCCAGCTTCGCCTTCAGAGAGCGGCGGTGCGACAGCAGGCGTCGGCCGACGGCGTCGAGCGACAGCTTCACGATCCGATGCTGGCCACCCGCGAGCGTCACTGGCACGCTGCCGAGGCTCACGACCCTGCGCCTGGTCCGCTCGCGCTTGACCGCGGCGGACAGAGCGATCACCTTGTGGCCCTTCAGGGTCTCGGCGATCGTCAGGCTCAGGCGTACGGAGCAGGTCGCCGTGCCGGGGCCGGTGCAGGTCAGCGGAATCGTCGCGGTCATGCGCGAGATCCGTGGACGGCGCATGCTGGCCACGGCCGTCGCGTGGCCGGCGTCGGCACCTGGGCCGTTGCCGCTCGGGCCTGAGCCCGTGCCGCCGCCGGAGGCGCCTGAGCCCGTGCCGCCGCCGGAGGCGCCTGAGCCCGTGCCGCCGCCGGTGCCGGTAGCAGAGGGAGCAACCACGGCCGTCGGCGCCGAAGGCTCAGGACTGCCTGGTCCCGCCGAGTTGCTCGCCGTCTCCTGCGCCCGGACCGTGTGGCCGACATCCGTGGCGGCGAGGGTGTAGCTCTGCCCGGTGGCGCCGGGGATCTCGGCACAGTTAGCGCCCGCGCTGTCGCAGTCCTCCCACTGGTAGCCGTACGACAGCGCGCCCGGCCCGTTGGTCCACGTACCGTGTGCTTCGGTCAGGGTCTGGCCCTGCGTGGCGGTGCCGGCGATCGAGGGTGGCGAGACGGGCGTCGGTGGCGCCAGGTAGGCGAGCGCGTCGCCGAAACTGGCGACGGCCACGCAGTAGACGGTCGAAGGGCACGACACCGAGTTGATCTGATTGGTGTTGTCGATCCCAACGGGAGCGCTCCACGAACTGCCGTCATAGGTCAGCGCCTCTCCGTCGCTGTCGACCGCGGCGCAGAACTGCGCAGACGCGCACGAGACCGACTCGAGCCCCCAGTTGGTGTCGACTGCGGCCGGCGCACTCCACGAGCTACCGTCGTACGTCACCTCGTGGGCCGGTCCGAAGCCAAGCAGGCTGGAGTCGGTTGCCACGCAGAACTGCGCGGATGCGCACGAGACCGCGTCCAGGAAGAGGTTGGTGTCGATGTTGCCCAGCCAGTTCCACGAGCTCGTCAGCGTCTCGGCTGCACCGCTGGCGTCCACGGTCATGCAGAACGACAGCGACGGGCATGACACCGACACGATCCGGACGCCGCCATTGGTGACCTGCGCCGGGTTCCACGAGCTGCCGTTGTAGACCAGCGCGTAACCCTTGTAGTCGCCGGCAACGCAGAACGTGCTGGACGGACACGCCACCGACGTCAGGTGCGTCGTGCCGTCTATATCCGTCGGGCTGCTCCAGATGCCGTTGCGGTAATAGACCGCCTGACCGGCGGCGTCGACCGCGACGCAGAAGGACGCGGAAGAGCAGGAGACGGCACGCAGGGTGTTGCTGTGCGTGTTGGTGGGCGGGTCGATCGACACGGGCGTCTGCCAGCTCGAGCCATCGAAGGCCACCGCGTTGCCGGCCACGTCGACCGCCATGCAGAAGCCGACCGACGGACACGAGACGGAGACCAGCCAGTTCGTGCCGTCGACCCGCGGCACCACCGTCCAGCCGGCGGCCGCGGACGCCGATGACGGAGCAGCCCAGGCGCCCGCGATCACGGCCACCAGCACCAGCGCCCGCACGAGCACGCCCGTCACGACCGCACGCGGCCGGCCGCGACCGCGCCGTGCCCTCACCGGTACATCACCATGCCCCTCGACGGCGTCGGGAACATCACCGTGCTTGACCCGAGCGCGATCGGCCCGTCGAAGGTCGCCTCGATCGGCGGCCCGCCGGTCTGAGCGTTCGCGCCCGCGGATACCGTGCCGATCTCAAGCGTGAAGGGGCAGGTAGGCGGAGCAGGCGCCGTGTACTGCACGCCGAAGCTCAGCGCCCCTTTCAGGCGCGGCAGCCCTCCGACCGTCTGCAGGACGGCGCCACTGGGATTCTGGGACGGCGAAAGCAGCGCGAGGTCGCTGTTGGGGGCGCCCACGAGAGCGACCTCCCGTGCCTCGCTGGCGGGCGCCGTCAGCCGCATGCTCGGCAGCTCGGTCAGGATCACCGTGACCGTCTGGGTCAGGCCGGCGCGTACCGCCCCGGTCAAGAACGTGTTGCCGGCCGGATCGACGCTGAGACCGGTGAAGTCGGCGAACCCCGGCGCAGGACAGTTCGGCATCGGGGGCTGGGTCGGCACCTTCACGCCGCCAAGCCACGCCTGCGTCACGGTTCCACGGACGAGGCGCGCCGGCAGGGGCGCCGGGCCCCGGAACGGCAGGTCGACGAACCCGAAGGTTCCGCTCAGCTTGCCGTGCGCCAGCGTCATGTTGATCGCTCCGTAGCTGCGGCCGGAGCCCGCCAGACTGACGATCAAGCGGTGAAAGCGCGCCAGCACGGTCATCACCGAGCCCGCGATCGGGAAGCTGTAGCTCTGGATCACGAGCTCACGGCCGGTGCCGGGAAACGCCGGCACCGTCCGGAAGAACTCGATCACGAGCGAGTTCCTGGGGGGCGTCCGGCCTGCGTTCCCCAGCGGTCCCGTCTGCGGGCCGGGCAGTCCTCCCCGCCCAACGATCAACAGCATCCTGTAGCCGTTTGGCTTCGCCGCCACCGGCCCCGCGATCAGCGCCACCGGAGCGGCAGCGGCCGGCGCTGCCAAGGCCAGGGCCAGCACAGCGATGGCGGTCGCGACCGCCGCCGGGGGTCCGCGGCGGATGGGCGATCGCGCGTCAGCTGCCAGCCGCGACCTCATGCGGCTAAACCCCCGGCCGCGGCCGAGATGAGTCGACATCCGTTGAGCACCGCCATACCGACCTCGCTCCTCGTCAGATCGGTCCCGGCTGCCCAGGATCGCCTACGACATTGGCGCAGCCTTGGTCAAACCTTGCGCTCTCAGCCGCGCGCCGCCGCCAGCGCCGCCGTCGCCTGGCCCGCCAGCGCCACCAGTCCGAGCTGCACCGCCTCCGCGCGGGAGCGGCGGAGCAGCTCGCGTCCACGGCGGCGCTGCGTCTGCGTTCCGGTGCGCAGCAGCGAGCGACCGAGCTCGTAGCGGCTGCGAGCGGCCAGCGGCCGCGCGCCGATCGCCTCGTGCAGCGCGACCGCGCGCTCCAGGTGCCCGACCGCCTCCGCCTGTCGTGCGAGCGTCGCCGCGAGCACGCCGAGGTAGTGCACGACCGAGCCGAGGAAGACGATCGGATGACCGGTCGTCACATAGCGGGAGGCGTGCGGTGCCAGCAGGTCGTAGAGGCCCATGGCGAGCGTCTCGTCGCCGATCAGTGCGCACGTGAGTGCGACGCAGCTCATCGACGGAAGCCAATTGATGTCCACCGGCAGGCTGTTCAGCGGGTCAAGCCGCGCAAGCTCCGCGCGCGCCCGCGGGTCGCGCCCCAGCTCGGCGTGCAGGAGCGCGAGCAGAGTGCGCCACACGGGCATGTCCGCAAAGCGCTCGATGCGGTCGGCCACATCCTGCTCGACCTCCTCCAGACGGCCCCGCTCGCGCGCCAGCATGAACCGCAGGACCGCGAGGTAGTTGGCCGCGTTCGGGTCGCCCGCGCGCGTGCCAACCTCAACTCCCTCCTCGATCAGTCCCTCGACCTCGGCGACGCGACCCTCCAGCAGCGCTCGCATCCCGGCGAACAGGGAGACGTGCCACAGGTAGGCTGGCTGGCGCAGATCGACCGCGAGTCGCCGGTAGGCGTCCAGCTCCGCCCAGGCAGCGTCGAGCCGTCCGCGCTCCAAGAGGTCGACGGCGCGCCAGGTGTGACCCCACAGCAGCACCTCGGTGGCGCCACCC
>JAJZWB010000174.1 GCA_021846845.1 Actinomycetes bacterium
ATCTTGGTGCGAGACGATTCGCGCGGCGCCGAGGTGCTTGCCGACCGTGCCCAGCTTGAGCAGGTCCTTGTGAACCTGGCCCTCAACGCCCGGGATGCGATGCCCGACGGTGGCCGGCTGACGATCACCACCTCGCTGAGCCGCGCGACCGGCGACCCCGGGTCGCGCTGGGTCCAGGTCACGGTCGCCGACACGGGCGTCGGCATGGAGCGGGAGGTCCGGGAGCGCGTGTTCGAGCCGTTCTTCACGACCAAGGAGTTCGGGCAGGGGTCCGGCCTCGGGCTCTCCACCGCGCTCGGGATCGTGACCCAGATGGGCGGGAGCATCGAGGTCGAGTCCAGGCCCGGCGCGGGTACGACGGTGCTGGTCCGGCTGCCGGAGCTGGCCCGGGGCGCGGCTGGCGCCCCGGACGGGCCGCCGGCGGTGCGCGCCGGGGAGCGGCCGGGGGCCGCTCCTGGGGAGGAGCCGGGTGCCGATGGCCGGGAGCGGCAGGGTGCCGATGGCGGGGAGCGGCCGGGTGCCGATGGCGGGGAGCCCCGCTCGGGCCGAGCCCAGCCCGCCGCTGGGCTGCGAGTGCTGCTGGTCGAGGACGAGGACCAGGTGCGGCGGCTGGTCTCGGTCCTGCTCGGCGATGCCGGTCACAGCGTCGTCAGCGTCGCCGGAGGACTCGAGGCGCTGCAGATGCTCGGCGAGCGCGCGCACGAGGTCGACCTCCTGCTGACCGACCTGGTTCTGGGCGACATCCACGGGGACGAGCTCGCGCTCGCGGCTCGGGAGCTGAGGCCGGGTCTGCCGGTCGTCTACATGTCCGGCTACGGGGGGCGGTCGCCAGACGGGGCGCTGCCGGGCGCGGCCGTGCTCGCCAAGCCGTTCACAGAGCACGAGCTCGACGCCGCGCTCAGGCGAGCGGTCGCGTCCCGCTGAGCGCGGGCGAAGTCCCGGTTGCGCTCAGCCCGGTGGCTGGCGCCCGCGCGCCCGGGTTCCGCAGGCGCGGCCTCGCCCGCGCGCCGGGTTGACGCAGGCGCGGCCTCGCCCGCGCGCCGGCCTGCCGCTGCCGGCGGGCCCTGGCCCGTGCCGTCCGGTTCACGCAGGCAGCGGCGCGGAGTCGGCCTCGGAGGCGACCTGGACGCCGGCCGCGGCGGCGAGCCCGTCGGCGGCGTCCACGAGCTCGTCCAGCTCGTCCAGCAGCGCCCGGTCGTCGTCGGTCAGCGCACGGGCGAGCTCGGTGTGGGCCGTCCGCAGGTCAGGAAGCGCCGCGATGCCCGCGGTCCGGCGCTCGCCCGCCGCCCGCGATCGCATCGCCTGCGCGACCGTCTCCAGGAGCTCGTCCAGCGAGGTCGCGAACGGCTCGAGCGCGGGCCGCGGCCGAGCTCGGTCGTGATCGGCCGCGTCGAGCCGCAGCAGGTGGGCGGCCTGGACCATGCGCCGCGTCGCGCCTAGCGTCGCCGAGCTCGCGTCAGCGTCGATCCGCCGCGTCGCGGGCTCGGTCAGCGATCTCGCGACGACCGCCTCGGCTCGGGTCCGCGCCAGCCGCGCGCCGCGGGACAGCTCCCGCAGCCTCGATTCGGCGACGGGCCGGGATGACGCGATCCTCGCCAGGACGGCTGCGAGGTACGCCCGCTGCGCCGACACCAGCTCCGAGAGCGCGGACCACGCCGAGCTCCTCGCCCAGGTCGGCCACAGCGCGTAGGCGACCAGCCCCAGCGCGCTGCCGATCAGCGTGTCGAGCAGCCGCGCGCCCGCCAGCTGCATCGTGTCAGGGCGCAGCAC
This sequence comes from Actinomycetes bacterium, assembly GCA_021846845.1. Classification (GTDB taxonomy): domain Bacteria; phylum Actinomycetota; class Thermoleophilia; order Solirubrobacterales; family Solirubrobacteraceae; genus Palsa-465. Next base: position 1,771 of record JAJZWB010000174.1, read on the forward strand.
GTCGAGCAGGAACACGACCAGCGCCGTGATGAAGCCGAAGCCGGTCGTGAAGCTGGCGGGCATCGTGGCGTATCCGGCCCACGCGAGCACGCCGATCAGCGCCACCGTCACGGCGAGCCCGGGGCTCGTCGCGGCCGCGACCACGCCGGCGATCGCGACGCCGATGCACGTCCCGAGCGCCCGCTCGGTGCCGCGTGTGAAGGTCGCGCCGAACTCGGGTCTGAGGACGGTCGCGGCCGCGACCGGGACCCAGTAGTCACGCTCAAGCGGCAGCGCTCTGGCGATCGAAACCGAGATCGGGACGACCACCGCCAGACGCAGCGCGTGCCGTCCGATCGGCGAGCGCAGCGACATGTCCGCCCGGAGCTGCTCCACCACGGCTGTGACGGTCAGGTCCCGGTTGAGGCCGGCGGCCGGTCTCGGCCGTCGGCTCAGCAGGCCGCCGCCACGGCCAGCCGCCGGCGCCAGCGACCGGACCGCTCGCAGCTGACCGGCGAGCGCCGCGAGGCGGCGCTCCAGCGGGCCGTCGGCGGAACCACCCGGGACCGCCGCGAGGCAGGGCTCGGGTCTGTGCAGCCGCTGCGCGGCGGGACGGTTCCCGGCGATCGCGTCGGCGGCGTCGCCCAGGGTGCGGGCCGCGCATGACAGCAGCTCGGCGGCAGCGCTCGAGGGGGGCTGCTCGCGGTCGGTCAGCAGCCGGATCGCGGTCAGCTCCAGCACCAGCCGGTAGCCCTCGGAGACGAGGCTGCGCAGCGTCAGCACCGCCGTGTCGCCGAGCAGGGTCGGCGAGGCCAGGCTCGCCGATGCCTCGTCAAGCGCGGCGCCCGCGGGAAGCGTTGAGGCGCCCGCCGGCGCTCTGGCCAGCTCTGCCAGCCTGCGGTATGCCGCGGCGGTGGCCTCCCGCTGGGTGCGCAGCGCCCCGGGCCAGCGCACGACGCCGAGGAACGCGACCTGGGCGCCGCCGCCCGCCATCACCAGCGCGGCGAGCCCGAGCGCCTGCGGCGCGGGCTCGCTGAAGCGCCCGAACACGACCGCCGCGATGACCGCCTGGGTGCCGACAACGCCACCGCGGTTGCCGATGCCGAACAGCAGCCCGCCGGCCGCCGACAGCAGGCACAGAACCGCGATGTGCAGCCATGTCACAGAGCCGGTCACGCAGCCGAGGAACGTCGCCGCTCCCATCATCAGGGTGTCGGCCGCCATCGCGCCCAGCGGCGGCCGCCCGCCCGTCGCCCGCCAGGCCATTCCGACGAGCATCGCGCCCACGCTCATCACCACCGCGGGTACTGTGCGTCCCATCGCGAGCGCGGCGATGAGCACCGCGACGACAGGGATCGCCGCCATCGCCCCGGCCTGGAAGGAGATCAGCGAGCGGTCGAAGCGCGCCGCGGCGCGGACCGCTTCGCCGAGCGCCGCCGAGTGTCCCTCGGCCCGATTATGTCTGGCCGAAAACATCGCTCGCTCACACTATCCGTCGTTCGCTCCCGTGCGCCAGAGGGCGCCGTCCCGGGTGCGAGCGCGCTCAGGGCCGACGGTTCCGCGCGAGCCGGGTGGAGCGTGGCGGCGACGGAACGTGGCGGGTGGCGGCGCGGGGCGGGCCGTGGCCCTGGGGAGGGCGCTTCAATCAGCGCATGGCAGTGGCAGCCCGCGCCCTGATCGAAGCCGTCGTGTTCGACATCGGCGGTGTGCTGCTGGATTGGGACCCGCGCCATCTCTACCGCAAGCTGTTCGACGACGAGCGCGCGATGGATCGCTTCCTTACGGAGATCTGCACGCTTGATTGGCATGCCGCCCATGACCGCGGGACGCCGTTCGAGACCTCGTGCGCCCGGCTCGCCGCCGCCCACCCGGAGCACGCCGAGCTGATCTGGGCCTGGGGCCGGCGCAGCGAGGAGATGGTCGCCGGACCGATCGCCGGGACGGTCGAGATCCTGCGTGAGCTTCGCGCCCGCGGGGTGCCCTGCTATGCGCTCACCAACATGGAGGCCGAGACCTATCCGCTGCGCCTGGCTCGCTACGAGTTCATGAGCTGGTTCGAAGGCGCCGTGGTGTCCTCCGCCGAGGGCGTCGCAAAGCCGGATCCGGAGCTCTTTCGCCGCCTGCTGCGCCGCTACGACCTGACGGCCGAGCGCACGCTGCTGGTCGACGACGCCGATCGCAACATCAGGACCGCGCGGTCCCTGCGCATCCGAACCGTCCGCTTCCGCTCTCCGGCACGGCTGCGCGCCCGGCTGCGCCGGGAGGGGCTGCTCTCGCCGCGCGTCTGACGCCGCCGGCCGGCTCGATGCCGTTGGATCGCGCCGGCACCGCGCACCTACAATCGACCCTCCGCCCCCATGGTCTAGCGGTCAGGACGCCTGCCTTTCACGCAGGAGAACGCCGGTTCGAATCCGGCTGGGGGTATGCGCCTGATCGTCCGTGGACACTGGGGATCTGGCTTGTCAGCGGCGGTCGGTCGCTTGGCTCCAGGTCGAGGCGGATGGAAACGCTGTGGAAGCGGTTGCGCACGTGCTCCGCCGGCCGTTCCTGTGTGTCAGGGCATCTTGAGCCGTGTCCTGGTAGCGGTTTGCGGGCGGTCGCGTTAGGAATACGACGACGGCCAACTGCCGCGGAATCAACCACCATGAAGTCGCGCTCTCCTGAGTCTGATTCCGGGTGCCTTCGTGTTGGCCTTCCTTGCTGCATGCGCGTCTCATCTGGCGACCACGATCTCTGAGCGGGTGTTGTTGATGATGTAGACGCCGTGTCTGCCGTCCGCCACCATCCCGCCCGATTGTCCGGCCGGGATCCGTTGGTAGAGGAACCGGCCGTTGGCGGTTCGCTCGCCGAGCACTCCGTCGCTGCCGGTGAACCAGACGGCACCGTTGGAGGTCGCCGTCACCTCGATGGCCGATACGAGACCGGAGAAGTGGGGCAGCGGGAGCGGGAGGCGCTGCGTGCGGCCGGTCCGGGTGTTGACGCGCAGCAGGTAGGCGCCATCGGCGACCCACAGGGTGCTGCGTCCCCCGATCGCGATCCCCTCGGGGGTGTCGCTGCGGCGGAGCCTGATCGTTCGCTGGCGGCCGTCGTAACCGAGATGCAGGAGCTCGGGCTCGATATTGGGGTTGATGCCGACCTCATCGATCCACAGGCCATCGGGGCCCTCTGCGACGACCGATTGCGGGTATAGCTTCGGCGGTAGCGAGGCGAAGACGCTGACGGTGCCGGTCGTCGGCGAGAGACGGTCGAGATAGGCCGTGTCCGGGTTACCGGTGAGCTGCGCGGTGAAGTAGACCTGCCCGTCGGCTCCGGCTGCCAGGTCCTGCAGCGCATAGCTGAGCAGCGCGACGCTGCGGCTGGTCGTGGCTGTGCATGCGCACACGGTCTGCGTGCCGCCTGCTGTCGTGACGCTGCCGACGATCCCGACGGCGCCGGAGAACCACATCCGTCCGAGCGGGCCGGCGACGATCCCGTCAAGTCCGTACTGGCCACCGACCGGGAACGCGCTCATCAATCCCGACGGCGTCATCCGCACCACCGCCCCGGCGCGCGCCTCCGTGAACCACAGGTCACCGTCCGGACCGAGGGCGATGTTCTCCGGCAGCGCATGCGGCGTGGGCGTCGGATATAGGCGCAGGCTGTTGGCTTGAGCCACGCCAGACAGCGTCAACAGGTCAAGGCAGACCATGAGTGCCATCAAACCGCCGAGCGTGAGGCCCCGCAGGCGCATGTCAGCACCCTACAGCCGACGCGAACCCCGGTCGGGAAAATCCGCTGCCCCGGCGGCACGGCAGAAGGAGCTTGATCGCGTCCTCAGCCAGCTCGCTGTCCAGGCTGATCCCGAGCGCCACCACGCACTCATGGTCCTTGAGCCCCCGCGCCGTCGATCATCCGCACCGCCAGCCTGATGTCGGCGAGCGAACGGGACATCAGCTTCAGCAGCGCCTCCTTGGCCCTGGCGACGAACGTCCTGGAGACCGCCGACTTCGATGTCGAGCTCGCCGTCTGCTCGACCTGCTCGCCGACCGGCTCCTGCGAGCGGCGGTGGCGGCGGGTGCTCACGCCGGCGAGCATCC
>JAJZWB010000040.1 GCA_021846845.1 Actinomycetes bacterium
GCGGCGCGGGTTCCAGCGATTGCCTCCAGCGTCTCCAAGACCGCGGCAGCGACCTCAAGCGGAAGGCGATCAAACCGGCGCCGCGCCGAAGACATCACCACGACCCGCCATGGCGGGTCGTTCACCGCTGGCGCGCTCGGCGACGCGCCGGATCGGCGCACAGCTGATCGAGGCCTGCTCCGCTCCCACCACGTGCCACCGATCGCCGGCTGGCGCGGATCTGGGTCGCCGGGGATCGATCTGACATCACCGCGATGGTCTCCTCGAGACGTTCGAGATCGTCGGGGCTGATCAGGACGGCAGCCGGCTGGCCGTTGCGCGTGACCACGACTCGGTCCTGCTGGCGCGCGACCCGGTCGACGAGCTCCGGGAAGCGCGGCTTCACGGTCGCCAAGGGCAGGATCTCGGACACGACCATGATTGCCGTCAAAGCGCCGCCCCGATCATCGCCTGCGTCGCTTCTGCCTGGTCGCCTCACCGGCTATGCGCGGGCCGCTGCTGCCTGGGTCGTTGGGGGCCCCACGCAGCGCAGAGCGGCTGTCCATGAAGGACGCCATCCGGCCGGGGGGGTCGGTCTCACCGCAGCCGGAGGACAAGCAGGAGCGCGTCATCGACCGCTCGGAGCTCGTCGTAGCCGAGGTGGGCGACGTGATCGCCGAGATGGCGGGCATCGACCGCGCCGGCCATCTCTCACAGCACGCGGGTACGGTCGCCGTCAAGTTGGATCTCCGGGTGGAAGCTTGCCGGCGGAGCGCTGTTCGAGGTCGGGCAGATGATGACGGTCGAGAGGGCCAACAGGTCGTCGGTCTGGACGATCACAGCGAACCGGCGGCCGTGCTGGACGCGTCCGCGTCCTCGTGGCAGCGTGATCGCGTGGACGTCACCGCGAACCACGCAATCGCTCCATCAGCCCGGCGACCTCAAGAGCTTCTGTCACGTAGGCGTCGTCAGCCATCAGCCGGCGCGCTTCGGCCGCCAGCCCGCCCCGGCGTCGTTCGCGCTCAGCAGTCTCCGCGATCGCTTGACGCGCGGCTTCGGCGCGGGAGATCCCGCGCCGACGGGCGATCTCATCGAGCGCGCTCAGGCCGTCGGGTCCAAGGCGAAGCGAGAGCGGCGGCGTTGCTGCTGCCATCCACGTCGTTGTAGCGCGAAACGCACTACAACTCGCTGGTGCGAATCGGCTTGCACCGCTCGATGTCCGCGCACCGGACCAGGTTGGGAGCCTCGGGCCGGAAGTTCCCGCCGACCGGGTCAGCGAACGGCTCAACGCCCGGCGCCGGGATTGTGCAACCGTTCCGCCGCCGGCGGTACGCGCCCTGAAGTCCCGCGCGGACCGCTTGCGCTATCTTTTCCCCGGTCAGATGGGGTCCTGCTGAGGCGTGCCCGGCGCGTCTCGAACCGCCCGCCTCCAGGAAAAGGGCTGATGGCTCCTTTCGCGAACACAACTCAGCGAGAGGAGCGTTTCAGGGCCCGTGCCGATCCTTCCCGACTGGGCCATACAGGCCCTTCAGGTCGTCACAATCCTCGCGTTCGCGCCGCTGATCAGCGGGATCATCGCGCGGGCTGAGGCGATCGTGCAGCAGCGGCGCGGACCGCGGATCCTTCAGCCCTACCACGACATCGCCAAGCTGCTGCGCAAGCAGACGGTCCTGCCGGCGCCGGCGGGGCCCGTGTTCCGCGCCGCGCCCTACGTCAGCTTCGCCGGCTACGCGACGATTCCGCTGCTGATCCCGGCGCTGACGAACTTCCCGCTGCCGCTCGGCTATGAGGCGGACTTCTTCGGCGTCGGGATGATCTTCGCCCTGACGAGCTTCTCGATCTCGATCGCGGCGATCGACAGCGGCAGCCCCTACGCCCAGCTGGGATCAAGCCGGCTTCGCTCGTTCGGCGCATTCAACGAGCCGACCGTGATCTTCGTGACGTTCGTGCTGGCGCTTACGACCCACACGGACCTGCCCTACGCGTTCGGGGCCACGATCCGCTCTGCGGTCGTGGAGGTGATCCGGCCCAGCCACCTGCTGATGATCGCCGCCTTCTTCATGCTCGTCCTCAACGAGACCGGCAGGATCCCGATCGAGAGCCACGGATCGACGCTGGAGTTCGGCCAGATCGAGGAGGCCCGGATCGCCGAGCACTCGGGCCCCGGGCTGGCGTTCCTGCGCTGGGGCTCAAGCGTCAAGCAGCTGCTCCTGTTCACGATCTTCATGAACGTTCTCGTCGTCCCGTGGGGGCTGGCGCCCAATGGCCGGCTGGACGCCGTCGCACTGGCGATCGCGCTGCTGCTCGTCAAGGCCCTGGGCGTCGGGGCCGCGGTCGTGATGGTCGAATCCAGCTTCGCGAAGCTCAGGCTCTACAAGATCCCGGAGTTCACCGTGGCGAGCTTCATGTTCGCGGTGCTGGCGGTCGTGATCTTCCTGTTCCAGCCGTCCTTCGGCAGCGGTCACCTGAGCGTTTTCGGCGCCTCGGCGACCATCGGGGCCGTAGTGGTGCTGCTGCTGGAGTACGGGATGCTGCGCTCGCCGGACGTGTGGGAGCAGCTGCGGCTGTACTCGCTCGGCTCGGCCACGGTGGCTGCGCTGGCGATCGCGACCGCGGCGACCGGTCGCGGGAGCAGCGAGCTCTACGTGCTCGGCGCGGTCACGATCGCGCTCAAGGCGCTGCTGTTCCCGCTCGGGATCACATTCGTCCTGCGCCGGCTGGGGTCCGAGCCACGCGTCCCCTCTGCGCTCGGCGCCCCGAGCGCGATCCTGATCGCGATCGCCCTGTCCTCGCTGGCGTTCATCGTCCTGCGCCCGATCCGCATCGGCGGGGTCGCGGCGCTGCCCCTGTCGGCGCTGCCGCTCGCGGTCGGTGGCGTGCTGGTGGCCTTCGAGCTGATGATCCTGCGCCCCTACGCGCCATCGCAGCTGCTCGGGTTCCTCGTGCTCGAGAACGCCGTATCCGTCGCAAGCCTGGTGATCGCCCCGGGACTTCCGATCATCCTCGCGCTGCTGCTGCTGTTCGACGTCCTCGTCGGCGTCCTGGTCTTCGTGGTCCTCGTCCAGTACCTCGCGGTGGAGCGAACCGCGGTGCGGACCGATGTGCTCAACAGGTTGACCGGATGAGCTGGTCGCTCTACGCGCTGATGGTCGTGCCTCTGCTGGCGGTCGCGCTGACCCTACTCGACGGGTGGCGTCTTGCCCGTGCCGCCACGCTCGTGGCGGGCGTCGCCTCGCTCGCCCTCGCGATCGCGATCGCGAGCACCGTCCGGCACGGGCGCGTGGTGCTGGCGGCGGCCGGCTGGCTTCGCGTCGACTCGCTGGGCGCGGTCTTCCTGCTGGCCACCGGTCTGCTGTACGCGATCGCCGGCGTGTTCTCGATCGGATACCTGGCAGCCGACGAGCCGCATCCGGACTTCCCCGCCTTCGCCAGGAGGTACTTCACGCTGCTGAACCTGTTCGGCTGGACGATGCTGCTCGTCCCCCTGGCCGCCGACTTCGGGACGCTGTGGGTCGCGATCGAGCTGACGACGATCGTCTCGGCCCTCCTGGTGGCGATCGACCGCACCGACGCGGCGCTCGAGGCGTCCTGGAAGTACGTCCTGATCGCCTCAAGCGGGCTGGGGATCGCGCTGCTGGCGATCATCGTCCTCTACGCCACGGGCACCAGCGTCCTGGGCGCCGCCTACGTGCCGCGGTTCGAGCGCCTCCTGGCGCACGGTCATGGTCTGTCGCGAGACGCGGTCAGCCTCGCGTTCGTCCTGTCGGTGGTCGGCTTCGGCACCAAGGTCGGCTTCGTCCCGATGCACACCTGGCTGCCGGACGCCCACAGCGAGGCTCCCGCGCCGGTGTCCGCGCTGCTGTCCGGATCGCTGCTGGCGGCCGCCTTCTACGCGATACTGCGCTTCTTCCAGGTGGCGGCGGCCGCCGGCGAGCGCGCGTTCGCCGAGCACGTGCTGATCGTCTTCGGCGTCGTTTCGCTCGTCGCCGCCGGGCTGTTCGTGATCCGGCAGGCGAACTACAAGCGGCTGCTTGCGTACTCGTCGATCGAGCACATGGGGATCATCGCCCTGGGGGTCGGTTTCGGCGCTCCCCTGGCGGTGGCCGGAGCGCTCCTGCACGTCGTCACCCACGCCTCGGCCAAGGGGTTGGCGTTCTTCGGAGCCGGGTCGCTGCTGCGCGGCTACGACACCAAGGAGGTCGAGGAGGTCGCCGACGCCGGCCGCGCGATGCCCTGGACGGGCCCGATGTTCCTCGCGGCGGCGCTCTCGCTGTCAGGGCTGCCGCTGTCGGGCGTCTTTCGCAGCGAGTTCCAGATCGTGGTCGGAGGGTTCGCCAACGCCCAGTACGTGGGGGTGGCGCTGCTCCTGGTGTTCGTCAACCTGGCGTTCTTCGGGATCATCTGGCACGCCGGGCGGATGGTGCTCGGCCGCTGCGACCCGACGGCGCCCGACGGCGGCCCTGCGGTGGCCGCGATCGCGCGCGAGCGCAGCGCGTGGATGGTCGCCGGCATGCTCGGCTGCCTGTTCGTGTCGGTCGCCCTGGGCGTGCATCTGCCCGGCGCGCTCCAGGCGCTGCTCAGGAACGCCGAGCACCGGCTCGTGGTGCCGGCATGAGCGACTCCACGTCAACCGTCCGGCGCATCGAGGACGGGCTGCCGGACCACCTCGGCGCCGTCCCAGAGGCCGGTCCCGCGGCCGAGGTCCGCCTGCGGGTGACCACGCTCGGCTTCGAGCGCGCCGCGCACGTCCTCCGCGCCGCCGGCGCGCGGTTCATCACGCTGCTGCTGTCCGACACGCCGGAGCCGTCCCTGGTCGGGGCGTTCGCGCTGCGTGGAGCGCTCGTGGCGCTGCGGGCGCCGCTCGCGGGGGTCGAACCGGTCACCTACGGGGCTCTGTCGCAGACGTGGCCGGCCGCTCGCTGGGCCGAGCAGGAGCTTGTCGAGCGCTTCGGGGTGCGTCCGGTGGGCTTCGCGACGGCGGGGCCGCTGACGTCTCCGGACGCAGACAGGATCGAACGGCATCTGCAGGGCCTTGACGGGTTCACGATCCCCTATGGACCGGTTCGCTCCGGGGTGTTCGAGGCGATCCAGTTTCAGATCGAGACCGGCGGCGAGACCGTGCCCGCGGTCCAGACGCGGCCGTTCTTCAAGCACCGGGGCCTGGAGCGGCGCTTCGCGGGCCTGCCGTCCGACCGGGCCGTCCACGTCGCCGAGCGGGTGGCCGGGACCGCCACGGTCGCGTACGCATCCGCGTTCTCCCAGGCCGTCGAGCGGGCGCTCGGAGTCGCTCCGACGCCGAGCGCCGAGCGCTGGCGCGCGGTCTACGCGGAGCTGGAGCGCATGGCTGCGCACCTGGACGTGATCGCCAAGGAGGCCGAGACGAGCGCGCTCCACGTCGGCCAGGCGCGCTTTCAGATCCTCAAGGAGCAGGTGACCCGCCTGAGGGCACGGCTGACCGGGAGCCGCTTCGCGCGTGGCGTGATCGTGCCGGGAGGCGTTCGCTTCGAGGGCCGGCTCGGGCTCGAGGATCTCCTGCGCGGCCTGGACGCGCTCGAGCGCGAGCTCGTCCGCGACCGGCGGCTGTTCCTTGCAACGGCGTCGATGACCGACCGGCTGATCGGCTCCGGCCGGCTCCCGCGCGAGCTCGTCGAGGAGTACGCCGCGGTCGGACCGGTCGCGCGCGGGTCGGGCGTCTCGACCGACGCGCGCCACGAACGGCCCTACGGCGACTACCGGCGCCTCGGACTGCAGGTGGTCACCCATCGTGAGGGCGACGCGATGGCGCGGGTCAACGTGCGGTTCGGCGAGCTGCTGGAGTCGCTGCGGATCCTGCGCCAGTCAGTGGACCACCTGCGCCGCAACGAGCACGAGCTGGCGACGCCCCTCCCGCCTGGGGCGAGCGGCGCGGCCTTCGGGTGGGCGGAGGCGCCCCAGGGCGAGCTGGTGATCTGGGTCGAGGTCCGCGAGGGGCTCGTGCACCGGGTCCACATCGCCTCGCCGTCGCTGCGCAACTGGGCGCTGTTTCACCACGCCTTCCCCAGGGACGTGCTGACCGACTTCGCCTTCATCGAGCACAGCTTCGGGCTCACCCCGGCTGGAGCGGATCGCTGATGCTGCGCTGGATGCTGCGCGGATTGGGCCGCGGCCGGGTGACCACGCGCTACCCGGAGCGGCCGGAGGTGGCTCCGGACGGGTTCCAGGGAAGGGTCGCCGTGCTCGATCCCGCCGGAGGTCAGCCGGAGCTGGCCGCCCTCTGCCCGACCGGCGCGATCGCGGTCGACGGCGGCGGTCGTGTGAGGCTGGATCGCGGTCGCTGCATCCTCTGCGGCGAGTGCGTCCGGGCCGCGCCGGAGCGGTTCGGCTTCGAGTCCCGCTACGAGACGGCCGCGCGCTCGCGCGCCGCTCTGGTCGTGCCCCAGCAGCGCGGCGACGAGCCGCCACGAATGGCGCTCGGGCAGGCCGCCGCGGCGCTGAAGCGCTCGGTGCACGTCCGCCACATCGACTGCGGGTCCGATGGGTGCGAGGAGTGGGAGATCCAGGCGCTCTGGAACCCCTACTACGACATCCAGCGGCTGGGCTTCTTCCTCACCGCCTCGCCCCGCCACGCCGACGTGCTGCTGGCAACCGGCGGCGTCACCGCCCCGATGCGCGCGCCGCTCGAGCGCACGTGGCAGGTCATGCCCGAGCCCAAGGCGCTGGTGGCGGTGGGCACCGATGCCTGCTCCGGCGGCCTCGCGGGGGAGGGCGGGCCGGTCGCCGGTGGGGTTGACAGGGTGCTGCCCGTCGACGTGTACGTCCCCGGCTCGCCGCCCTCGCCGATCGCGATCATGCACGGCCTGCTGCTCGCCGTCGGCCTGCTCGGCGAACGGAGGCCGGCGGCGTGACGCTCGTGTTCGCGATCGCGATGGCGTCCCTGGCGCTGGCGCCCGCCGCCGCATGGGTGGCCGGTCGCATCGCCGGCCTCATCGCCCTCGCCGGCTGCGTCCTGCTCGTGGTGGTGGGCGTCGACGCCGCCCTGGGAGTGGCGCGCCCGGAGCTGGAGCTGGGAACATGGCTCGGCTTGGGCGCGGGCAGCCTGCGCGCCACAGGGCTGTCGGGGATCTTCCTCACGCTGACGGGGCTCACGGGCGGCGCGACGTCGCTGGCATACGCCGGCTCGCCGGCGGGACGGGGGCTGACCTGCCTCGGCACGGTCCTGCTCCTCAGCGTCGCCGTCGTGATCGGGGCCGACAACGCATTCCTCCTCCTTCTCGCATGGGAGGGACTGACCGTCTGCGTCTACCTGATCGCCAACGGAGATCGCAGCCGCGAGAACCTGCTCGACGGGTACCTGACCGGAGGGCTTGCGAAGGTCGGTGGCGCCGCGCTCCTAGCCGCGTTCGGCATCCTCTACGCGCGCACGCACAGCCTCTCGCTCGCGGTCTGGTCCCATGCCGCCCTGTCGCCCGGCACCAGGGGCGTCCTGTTTGCGCTTTTCATCGCCTGCTTTGCCACGAAGGTCGGGGTGCTGCCGCTCCAGGGCGGGCTGCCGGCCGGCTACGGGTCGGCTTCACGACTCGGCGCCGCATCGCTGTCCGTCGCCCTCTGCGCAGGCTTCTACGGGCTGTGGCGATTCGAGCTCCAGGTGCTCGCGCCGCTGCCGGTCTGGTGCGGCGACGCGCTGCTGATCACGGGTGGTCTGACGGCGCTGGCCGGCGTCCTCTACGCCCTGACCCAGGACAGCCTGCGGCGGTTCCTGGGGTACTCGACGGTGGAGCACGCGGGGATCGTCATGATCGGCCTCGGAGTCGCCGCGCTGGGAGAGTCATTCCACGAGCCGCTGCTGGCCGCCGCGGGGCTGCTGGCGGCCACCCTCCACGTAAGCGCCCACAACCTGGCCAAGACCGTCGCGCTGATCGCGGTGGACCGGGTGGAGCGGGCCTCCGGGGAGCGATCGCTCGACCCGCTGGGCGGTCTGGGACGACTCCTGCCGGCGAGCGCGTTCGCGCTCGGAGTGGCCTCGCTCACGCTGGCGGCGATCCCGCCACTCGGGGGCTTCGTCAGCGAGTGGTTCACGTTCGAGGCGCTGCTGCAGGGCTTCCGCATGCCGTCGCTGCTGTCGGCGCTTCTGTGCGCGCTTGCGGCGGCCGCGCTCGCGCTCACCGCCGGCCTCGGGTTGCTCGCGTTCGCGAAGTTCTACGGCTTCGCCTTCCTCGGCCAGCCGCGCGGACGCCGCGGCGGAATTCGGGAGCCGACGCGCCTGCCCCTGGGCATGCTGGGGCTCAGCGTGATCCTCCTGTTCCTCGGCGCCGCGGCGCCGTGGGAGATCCGCCTGCTCGGGTCGGGCCTCCGTACGGTCCTGGGTCTCGACCCCTCGACCACCGCGATCAGCCACCCCCTTGTGCTGACGCCCGTGTTCCCCGGCTTCTCGGTGCTCGATCCGACCTGGCTGAGCGTCACGCTGCTGGCGTACGGCGCTCTCGCCCTCGCGGCGGTGCGCATCACGCGCGGGGCGAGCCTGCACGGCCGTCAGGTGCGGCGAGAGCCCGTGTGGGTGACCGGCAGCGGCGCCGATCCGAGCGCGGTCCAGTACCGCCCTTCGGCCTACTCCAACCCGATGCGCGTAATCCTCCGCGGCCCGCTCGGCTACCGATCCTCCGTCGTGCCCGAGCCTGGCGAGCCGGCCCCGCAGCGCAGGCTCGAGACCAGTGTCGTGCTCGCCGTCGACAGATTCATCTATCTTCCGGCCGCCGTGGCGGTGAGATGGGCCTCCCGCCGCGTGCGCGCGATCCAGAACGGGCGTCTCTCCGCCTACCTCCTCTACATGCTCATCGCACTAATCGCCGCCCTGTCACTCATCCCGATCCTGCGCTGATGTTCCAGCGGATCCTGATCGCCTGGGACGGGTCGGAGCTCGCTCTGCGCGCCTTCGACGTCGCGATCGACCTGACCCGCCGCTACGAGGCCGAGCTGGTCGCCGTGTCGGTCGCCCACGCGCCGTCGCACGCCGAGACCGCTGCCGATCGCGGCGAGTCCGTCGACGCCGCCCACCGCTACCTGGAGCAGAGCTTCGACGAGGTGACCGACCGCGCCCAGCGGGCGGGCGTGGACGTCGAGCATCTGATCGTCGACGGCGAGGATCCGGCGCACGCCCTGCTCGAATACGCCCACCGCCACGGCTTCGACCTGATCGTCTGCGGCCACCACCACGAGCACCGCGCCGGGCGCCTGCTCCTCAAGGGGCTCACCCAGCGGCTCGTCGCGAAGGCCCAGATCCCCGTCCTGGTCGTCTCCGAAGAAGCGCTGTGATCCGGGGCGATGCGAGCCCGCGCCGGCCTGACCACTAGCCATGGCGCGGATCGACAGACGAGAGCTCGCGGCGATCTTCGCCGGCGGAGCGGGGGGCGCCCTGCTGCGCGTCTGGCTCGGCCGCCAGTTCAGCGGCGCCTCCGGCGGGTGGCCCTGGGTCACCTTCGCGATCAACATCAGCGGATGCGTGCTGCTGGCATACATCGCCACCCGGCTGCAGGAGCGCCTGCCGCTGTCGACGTACCGCCGCCCCCTGCTGGGCACTGGGTTCTGCGGCGCCTACACGACGTTCTCGACCATGCAGGTGGAGATCGTCGGGATGATCGACCACGGCCGGCTCGCTCTCGCCCTCGCCTACGGGCTGGCCAGCATCGCGGCGGGCTACACCGCCATCTGGGCCACGACGGCATCGGTGCGGCGATCTCGGCTGATCGCATGAGCGGCTGGGTATGGCTGGGAGTGGCCGCACTCGGCGGCGCCGGCGCGATCGCGCGCTTCCTGCTCGACGGGGCGATCGCCCAGCGACTGGGCCGAGGCTTCCCTTTCGGAACGTTGATCGTCAACCTGACGGGAGCGGTCCTGCTGGGCCTGCTCGCGGGCCTGGCGCTCAAGGGGGACGCGCTGGTGCTGGCCGGCACGGCGACGCTCGGCTCATACACGACCTTCTCCACCTGGATGCTTGAGACGCATCGGCTGGGCGAGGACGGCGATGCCAGGGTCGCGCTGCTCAACGCGGCGATCGGCCTGGCGGCTGGGATCGCGGCGGCCGCGGCGGGAAGGGCGATCGGAGCGCACCTGTGAACGAGGAGTGCCTGAAGCTGACGACCTACTTCGGCGAGCGCGACCGCAGCCAAGACCGGCTGCTGGCCGACGAGCTGCTCGACATCTACGGGGGCAATCGCCTGAAGGCGAGCATCCTCCTCAGGGGCGCCGAGGGCTTCGGCCGTCTGCACCACCTGCACACCGACCGGCTGCTGACGCTCTCGGAGGACCTGCCGGCCGTCTCGATCGCGGTCGACACGCGGCAGCGGATCGAGTCGGTGCTCGAGCTCGTGCTCCAGATCAAGCGGCGAGGGCTGGTCACCCTTCAGCGCGCGCGCCTGCTGACCGGCGAGCTGGAGGATCTGCCGGCGCCGGCCGACGCGGGCGAGGCGACCAAGCTCACCGTCTACGTCGGCCGGCAGGAGCGCGCGTACGGGCAACCGGCGTTCGCCGCGATCTGCGATCTTCTCTACCGCAGGGGGATCGACGGGGCCACGGTGCTGCTGGGCGTGGACGGCACCAACCGCGGACGGCGCACGCGAGCGAGGTTCTTCGCCCGCAACGCCGACGTCCCGATGATGATCGTCGCCGTCGGCCCCTCGGACAGGATCGCCCGCGTGCTCCCGGAGCTCGGCGGCCTGCTCCATGATCCGCTGGCGACGCTCGAGCGGGTCCGCGTCTGCAAGCGTGACGGCCAGCTGCTGGCGCCGCCGCACGCTCTGCCCGGCACCGACGAGCACGGGCTCGCGATCTGGCAGAAGCTGATGGTGTACACGTCGCAGGCCGCCAGGCATCAGGGCCGCCCGCTCAGCCTGGAGCTCGTGCGGCGGCTGCGCCTCTCCCAGTCCGCGGGCGCCACGTCCCTGCGAGGGATCTGGGGGTTCCACGGCGACCATGCACCGCACGGAGACAGGCTCTTTCAGCAGCGCCGCCACGTCCCGGTGGTCACGATCACCGTCGACACCCCGGAGCGCGCCGCCGAGTCGTTTCAGATCATCGACGAGCTGACCGCCGAGCAGGGCCTCGTCACCAGCGAGACGGTCCCCGCGATGACCGCCATGAGCGAGGCGCGCAGGATCGGCGGGCTGAGGCTCGCGCGCCAAGACCACCTGCGCTGAGCGCCGCGTCTAGCCTGTCCTGACATGAGCGCCGCAGGACTGAACCCGATCGCTCGGCACAGGGCGCGCTGCCACCAGGTCCGCGGCCGGATGTCCGACTACCTCGACGGCGAGCTGGAGCAGTCGCTGGTCCAGGACACCGAGCGTCACCTGAGATGGTGCCCGAGCTGCAGGCGGGTGCTCGCGAACCTGCGGCGCACGGTCGAGGGCCTTCGGGGTCTCGGCGGGCCCGGATAGCCAACCGGCGCGATCAGCGCGGCGCTGGGCCGGCGGGCACGCTGATCACCGTCAGCTGCGGGTCGGCGGCCAGCCGAGTCGCGAGCGTGCGGCGGGAGAACATCCCCAGGACCCGGGGCTGCTCGAACGGCACGACCACCAGGTCGGCGCCCGCCTCGGCCACGGCGCCCTCGATCGCCTCGCTGCGGTCGCCGCGGGCGGTCACGTACTCGACCGCGTCCAGGTCCGCCTCCTCGAGCAGCGCGGCCGCCTCGGCCAGCGTCTCCTCGACGAGCTCGCCCATCTCGTAGTTCCACATGATCGCGCTGCGGCGACAGCGGCCGCAGCCGCTGTCGGTTCGCTCGCATTCCGTGACGCTGACCACCGTCAGCGGCAGGCGCCGGTCGCGCGCGATGTCAGCCGCGTGCATCAGCGCCGCGCGCCCCTTCGCGGTCGGCTCGTAGGCGACCAGCACGCGGCTCGCAACGTCGTTCTCGTTCATCTCGGTCATGTCCCTTCAACCTCTCGATCATGTGCCGTCGACGCCGGCTGATGTCCCTTGGACCCCGGATCGGCACGACTCGGTTCCGCAACGCGGCCCTGGCGACGGGTTCCGCGGCGCGGCCCTGGCGACGGGTTCCCCCGCGCAGCCATGGCGACGGGTTCCGCGCGGAACCGACCGGCCCGCTCGCTGCACGTCGATGCAGGCGCCGGAACAGGCATGTGCTGTTAGGATCGCAGCCCGCGCGAGGGTGCCGTCCGACGAGGTCAGGCGGCCCTGAGAGCGGGCCCTTTCCTCACATGACCGTTTCCGAGCAGCGCTCCTTCGGCGGAGTGCCCACGCGGTTCTGGGACCGCGTCGGTTCCCGCTACGACCGGCAGCTGTGGCTGGAGCGAGCCTCCGTGAGGACGCTGCTCGCGCGTGCGGCGCCCCGAGCCGACGAGCGCCTGCTCGACGTGGGCACCGGGACCGGGGCAGTGCTGCGATATCTCGCGTCGCGGCCGCAGCGCCCTCGGGAGGCCATCGGGGTCGACCGCTCGCCGCCGATGCTCGCGCGGGTACCCGCGCTGCCGGCCGGATGGTCGGCCGTGCAGGCCGACGCTCGCCGACTGCCGTTCGAGGATGAGGCCTTCGACGTGGTGACAGCCTCCTATCTGCTCCACGTGCTCTCCGAGCGCGACCTCTCGGCGGTGCTGGGCGAGCTGCGGCGCGTGCTGCGCCGTGACGGCCGGCTGGCGGTGCTCACGCCGTCGATCCCACCCGGCCGGTCGCTGCGCCCCGTCGCGCGCGCGCTCGATCGTCTCGCACAGCGACGACCGGGACGGTTCGGCGGCCTGCGGGCGCTGGACCCGCGGACCCAGCTTGTGAGCGCCGGCTTCGATGTGGCAGGAGTCGACCACAGCCTGCGTGGCTATCCGTCGATCTGCGTGCTCGCCCGCCCGGCCCGGTGATCCGCGCGGCGAGCGGCCCGACGAGACCGCGCGGCGCGAGGATCGCGAACCCTCCGCTCCCGCGCCGGGTCCAAGGTCACGTGAGCGCGACCAGCCGAAGGTGGGCGGACGCCCCGGCCGGCGCGGACCGACAGCCGCGACACCCCGGCGCGCGGGTCCACGGGAGCCGCGGAGCGTCGGGCGGTCCGACCGCCGGCGAGCGGTGGGCCGCGCACGCCCTCGCCGAGGTCCGCACCGCCCGCTTCTCGCCCGGGGCGACCGCCGCCTTCCTGGCGGCGTCGTTCGCTCGCGCCGCCGAGAACCGGGGTGGGCGGCCGCGGCTCGCGCTTCAGGCGCGACGCTGGTCCGCGGCGGGCGCCGGCATCGCGCTCACGGCGCGCAGCGCGCTCGCACGCCGGGAAGCGGCAGTCCCGAGGCGAGGGACGCTGATCGCCTGGCTGGCGTTCGAGGCGCTGATGCTCGACTGGCATCTGGGCATGATCGAGGGGCTTGGGGGCGAGCCACGCGCGGCGCTCTCGGCCGCAGACGCGCTGACGCTGGCGCGCGGGGCGCTGGCCCCGTTCGCCGCCGCCGCCCCGCCGAGCGCCCCGCTCTTCCTGTCCCTGCTGGCATTCGGCGGAGCCAGCGATCTGCTGGACGGACGGCTCGCGCGCCGCGCCGGCCCGACCCGGTTCGGTCGGGACTTCGACACCCTCGCCGACCTCGCCTTCCGCGGCGCGGCCGTGCATGGAGCCAGGCGGGCGGCCTGGCTCGACGCCTCCGCGGCTCGCGCTCTCGCGGCCCGGCAGCTGCTGCTGGTCTCAGGCGCCGCGTGGCACTGGCTCGCCCGCTCGCAGCGGCCGCCGCACGACCCCGGGCGGGTGGCCCGCTGGGACGCGCCGCCACTGCTGCTCGGCCTGGCCTGCGGATCGCTCGGGATGCCGGCCGCGGGCGCCGCATGCGTGAAGGTCGCGGCCGTCGTGGGCGCCCTGGGACTGCTGCGAGCCGGCATTGCCGATCACCCACCGGCAGCGGCGGGCAGCGGCGATCAGCCGGTGGCGCCGGCATCGTGCAGGGCGTCGATCCGGTAGGCGGCCGGCGGGATCCGCGTCAGCCGCTCGGGAAGCGCGGTCCCGGCCGCCCTCAGGGCCGCGAGGCTGGCGTCATAGGAGAGCTGGTCCAGCGCGCTCCACGGGAGCGAGTGGCGCTCTCTGAGCGTCACCGGGAACGAGCCCACGAGCAGCGTCCACACCAGGCGCCCGGCCGGGCGCCGGCCCAGGCGCCACAACCGCGTCGGGACCGGGACCCAGGGCGGTGGCGGCAGCCGGACCCGCAGCAGGTCCAGGAGCCTGGCGGTGGTCGGCGTCGGCACCAGGCGGCGCTCGATCATCTCCTCAAGGTAGGCCTCGAAGTCGACCAGCTCGCGCGGCGTGTCACGGGCCTGCACACCGTACAGCCGACCCGCTGCCCTCCACTCGTCGTACAGCTCCCGTTCGGCGTCGGCCGTCGGAAGCCGTCCGAGCGCCCTCGCCGCGTACCGGGTGGCCTCGAAGGTGCTGAGGTGCACCCAGGTCCACGCCTCCCGGTTCCACGCGTGGTATCGCCGCCCCGCGTGATCGATCCCGGCGATCGGCCGGTGCAGCTCCCGGACGCGTCGAGCGACCTGCTCGGCGTCCCCGAAGAGGAGCTCCAGGCCGTAGCCGATCGTCTCCCACGCCCTCTGCCACGGAGCCTCGAACACGCTCGAGTGCTGCTCCAGGCCGGCGGAGACCGTCGGGTGCATCCCCTGCAGCGCCAGCACCCGGCCGGCGAAAGGCACGACGAACGCCCACCTCCCCCAGATCTCACGCGATCTGACGGGCTCGACGGGGCCGTCGGCGGGCCGTCCGGTCTCCGGGGAGCAGGACGCCGGGATCGAAGCTGTCGACCGCACGGCGCAAAGGATCGCGCACCGAACAACCCGCGGGGGCAGGCGGGCGAGGGCTCAGCCGCCGTCGGTCTCGCGGAAGCCCGACGGGTCGGGCTGCCGCTCGCCCAGGACGCGCGCGATCGCCTCCGCCCGGTTGGCCGACCCGGTCTTGGCCAGGATCTGCCTGACATGCCATTTGACCGTTCCCTCGGTTATGAACAGGCGGTGCGCGATCGCGGCGTTGGTCAGGCCGCCGGCGATCAGCCGCAGGATCTCCAGCTGCCGGGCGCTCAGCGGCGCGCCGGCGCCCCAGTTCGCGCCGGCCGGCAGACCGGGTCCCGGCAGCCTGCCGGGGTGGAGCTCGGTGTCGGTCGCGGCGCTCTTCAGCGCCTCCCGGGAGAGCCTCGCCTCAGTGACGTCCTGCACCACGCCGACCACACGTGACGGCGTTCCGGCGTCATCCACGACTACGTCGCCGCGGTTCTCGACGATCCGCACGCGGCCGTCGCTGCGCACCGCGCGGTACTCAAGCTCGAACGACGCTCGCCGCTCGATCGCGCGCCCCAGCGTGGTCCTGACCCTCTCCCGGTCGTCCGGATAGACCCTCCGCAGCGCGCCCTCGAACGTGGGCTCGAACTCGCGCCGGGCGAGGCCGTAGATCCGCAGCAGGCCGTCCGAGGGGAGCATCCTGTCGGCGGCCAGGTCCCACTCCCAGCTTCCCATCCTTGCCACCTGCTCGGCCTCCGAGAGCCGGGCCCGGCTCTCCTCAAGCTCGCGCTCGAGGCTGACGCGTCCGGTCACGTCACGCATGACCACGCAGCTTCGGGGCCTTCGGACCGCGTCGAGGAAGGTCCGAGAGCTGACCTCGACCTCGATCCGCGTTCCGTCGCCGCGGATAATCCTCGCGATCCCGCTCATGCGCCCGGTGCGCTCGCGCTCGGCGAGCATGGCCGTCCAGCGCGCGTCGTCGGGGTCCGCGAGGCCCTGACGGCCACGCGTCCGCACCTGCGTCTCCGGCATGCCGAGGATCTCGCATGCGGCCGGGTTGGCGGCGAGGATGCGCCCATCCGGCGCCGTGAACAGCACGCCGTCCGGGCTGAAGTCGTACATCGCCCGGTAGGCCTCGGGCCCCAGTTCCTGCGCTCCGGAATCCAGCTGCCCAACCTCCCGATCGATCAGCAAAGCCTAGCCGGTGGAGCCGTTGCCGAGGGGCGCGCGCATGCCCACAATTGACGGCATGCAGATCGAGATCTCGCATCGCGACGACAGCGCCATGGCGCTCGAGTGCATGCGCGTTCGCGGACGCAGCGAGGGGCTGCGCGAACGCAGCGCCGAGCTGCGACAGCGGAGCGCGATCCTGCGCGCGGCTCTGCGAGAGCAGAGTGCGACGCTGCACGATCGGAGCATGACGCTGCGCGAGCAGGTGACGCTCATGGCCGCGCGCGCCGAGCGCTCGCGCGCGACGTACGCCGGCGCGCAGGCGGCTCCCGACCGCGACACGGACGCTGAGTACCACGTCGATCTCCTCCGCGCCGCCAGGCACCGCGCGGTCCCGTGAAGCTCTGACCGGCGACTTACCCCGTTCTCACGCGGCCGGCGCATGCTCTGCGCATGACCCACAGAGCCGGCAGCACGAGACCGACGTCCAATCGGGGCAGGTACCGCCTGCATCGAACCGCTCTGGGAATCGCCGTCGCGGTGCTGGTCGCGGCCTGGCTTCCGTTCTCGATCCTCTACCTCGAGGCGCTCAACGGCCATCGGCCCGCGGTCGCGACGACGGCATCGTCGAGCCGGGCGCCCGTAGCGAGCCCCGGTCAGGCCGCGTCGGCGAGCACCGGCCCGGCGATCCAGTCGCCCGCGCCGGTCACGACCCGGGTGTCCTGACTGCGTCCCGATCACGGCCCGGTCGTCCCGACGACCGCCCCCGCCGCGCGCGTGACGCTCAGCCGTCACGCGCGAGCACGCGGCCCGCGACGTACTCCGCGATCGCCAGCGACGAGGTGGCGGCCGGCGACGGGGCGTTGCGGACCATGACCATCCCGTCTCGCTCTCCGATGCGGAAGTCGTCCACCAGGCTCCCGTCCGGATCGATCGCCTGCGCACGCACGCCGGCCGGCGCGGGCACGACGTCGTCCGGGCTCAGCTCCGGCACGTACGCCCTGGCCGCGGCGACGAACGCCCGGCGCGACAGCGAGCCGTGGAGCTCGCGCAGCCCCATCCGCCAGTGGCGGCGGGCGAGGTTCCGGAAGCCCGGCGAGCGAAGCGTGTCGAGGATGTCGGCCGGCGACACGTCACGCCACCGGTAGCCCTCGCGCGCGAGCGCGAGAACCGCGTTGGGCCCGATGTCCACGGTGCCGTCGATCCGAGGCGTGAAGTGGATCCCGAGGAACGGGTAGGCGGGATCGGGGACCGGGTAGATGAGCCCGCGCACAAGCCCGGCGCGCCCCGGCACGAGACGGAGGTACTCGCCGCGGAACGGGACGATCACCGGCTCCCGCTCACCCCCGGCGAGCCACGCCAGGCGGTCCGACTGCAGACCGGCGCAGATCACGACCCGCTCGAACGCGAGCTCATCCCCTCCGGCGCTGCGCAGCCTGGTCTCGCCCGCGCGGCGCGCGATCCCGGCGACCTCGAAGCGCAGCCGGATCTCCCCGCCGGCGCCGGCCAGCTCGCCGGCCAGCGCCCGGGCGACGGCGGGAAAGTCGACGATCGCGGTGCTGGGCGAGTGCAGGGCGCCGGCTCCACGGGCGTGGGGCTCCAGCTCGCGAAGCTCGCTCGCCCCGAGCCGGCGCAGCCCGGGGACGCCGTTGGCTCGTGCGCGGCGCTCGATCTCGTCCAGGCGGGCGAGCTCGGATGCGTCGCGCGCGATCACGAGCTTGCCGCACTCGCGATAGGCGATCCCGTGCTCCTCGCACAGCTCCCTGAGCATCCCGATCCCGCGCCGGCAGAGGGTCGCCTTCAGCGATCCGGGAGCGTAGTAGAGGCCGGCGTGCGCGACGCCGCTGTTGTGGCCGGTCTGGTGCACGGCCGGCGCCGCCTCCTTGTCCAGCACCGTGATCGCGGCCCGCGGCTCGATCTGCGCGAGCCGGCGAGCGACCGCCAGACCGACGATGCCGGCGCCGACGACGCCGATCCGCATCGCGCTCACGATCGCACCGGGCGCACGCGCACACCCGCGCGCACCGCGCGCGCCCCGATGCGGCCTCCGTGACGTGGCGGCCGTGCCCGACGGGGATCGCTGCACGCGCCCCTTGCCCGAAGCGGATCGCTGCGCGCGCCCGTTGCTCGATGGGGACCGCTGCACGCGCCCCTTGCCCGAAGCGGATCGCTGCGCGCGCCCGTTGCTCGATGGGGACCGCTGCACGCGCCCCTGGTCGCGTCCTTGGCGCCGGACATGAACCTCATTCTGGCGCCGGCGACGGTCGCGCCCCCAGCCGGGCGCGCCGGCAGGGCCGGACTCGAACCGATCCCGGCGACCCGCGGGCGTGAGTCAGCCCTCCCCCGGCGCGCGCCCGAAGTGCCGTCCGGCCGGCGCGAGCCGCCGGGTGGGCGCGAGCAATAGGCTTTGGAGGTCATGCCGGTGCCGGAGATCCGCGAGCTGCTCGCCACGCGCGTCGGCGAGGAGATGGCGCTCAACGATCGCCATCTGAACCCGCAGCTCGGCCGCATCCTGCGAACGCTCGGCTTCGATCGAAGCTGGGTCTCGGGCGAGGGCCCATACCTGATCGACGCCGGCGGGGATCGTTACCTGGACCTGATCTGCGGCTACGGAGTGTTCGCGCTGGGGCGCAACCACCCCGACGTGATCGCGGCCGTGCGAGAGGTGCTCGACGCCCGGACGGCCAACCTGCCACAGCTCGGCGTCACGCTGCTGACCGGCGTGCTGGCGGAGCAGCTCCTGGCCCTGGCGCCCGGGAGCGTCGAGGCGATGGTCCCGGCCAACAGCGGGACCGAGGCGGTCGAGGCGGCGATCAAGATCGCGCGCGCGGCGACCCGCCGCGCGCGGGTCCTCTACGCCGACCACGCGTTCCACGGGCTGTCGCTCGGGTCCCTGTCGCTGAACGGAAACGACGAGTTCCGCGCAGGCTTCGGACCGCTGCTGCCCGGCTGCGATCCGGTCCCGTTCGGCGACGCCGGCGCCCTCGAGCGCGAGCTGGCGCGCGGCGACGTGGCGGCGCTGGTGCTCGAGCCGATCCAGGGCAAGGGCGTCAACCTGCCGCCGGACGGCTACCTCCAGGAGGCCCAGCGCCTGTGCCGAGCGGCGGGCACGCTCCTGGTCTGCGACGAGGTGCAGACCGGCCTCGGCCGCACCGGCCGCTTCTTCGCGCTCGAGCACTGGGACGTGCAGCCCGATCTGATCTGCGTCGCCAAGGCGCTGTCCGGAGGGATGATCCCGACCGGCGCCGTGCTCGTCTCCCGGCGGGCGTTCGACGCCGTGTTCGACGGGATGGAGCGAGCCGTCCGCCACGGCTCGACGTTCGGCGGCAACGACCTGGCGGCGGCCGCAGGGCTCGCAACGCTCAGGGTGCTGGAACGCGATGGCGTGGTCGAGCACGCGCGGCGGATGGGCGATCTGCTCTTCGATCTGACCCGCCCGCTGGTGGACCGCCACGAGATCGTGCGCGACGTGCGCGGCCGGGGCCTGATGTGGGCGATCGAGCTCGGGGCCCCGCGGCGCGCGGCCGGCCGGACGGTGTTCACGACCGTGGAGCGGGCCCAGCCCGGGCTGTTCGCGCAGCTCGTGACGGTGCCGCTGTTCCACCGCCACAGGATCCTCTGCCAGGTCGCCGGCCACCGGATGAACGTCGTCAAGGCGCTGCCGGCGCTCGTGATCGACGAGCACGAGGTCAGACGATTCGCGGCGGCGGTGGCAGACGTCGTCCAGGAGGCGGAGCGCACGCCGAGCGCGATGGCGCGGCTCGGCCTGCAGCTGGCGCGCGGGACCGCGCGGGCGCGCCGCTCGCGGATCGCCGCCGGCAGATGAGAGCGCTGGTCACCGGCGCAGGCGGGTTCATCGGCGCGCACGTAGTCGCTGCGCTGCTCGCGGGCGGGGCGCAGGTGCGCGCCTTCGACCGGGACCCGGGGACGGAGGAGCGTCTCCCCGGCGGGGCCGAGCACGTGCGAGGCGACGTGCTGGATCCGCACGCCCTGCGCCGTGCGATGCAAGGCTGCGACGCGGTGTTCCACCTCGCCGCCGTCTACAGCTACGACCGTGAGGACGCCGCGCTGATGCGCCTCGTCAACGTCGAGGGCACCAGGGCCGTGCTCGATGCCGCGCTGCGCGGACCGCGCCGGCGAATCGTCCACACCAGCTCCTGCGCGACCTGCGGACCGGTTGCCGGCCGCGCGGCGACCGAGCAGGACCTTCCGGCGCCACCGGAGCTGCGGGTGCCGTACAGGCAGACGAAGCTCCAGGGCGAGCGGCTCGCGCTGCGCGCCGCTCGCGACGGCGGCGATGTGTTGGTCGTCTGTCCGACCGTTCCGGTCGGCGCGGGCGATCGGCGTCCGACGCCGACCGGGAAGATGATCGTCGACGTCGCAAGCGGCCGCGCGCGCGGCTATCTGGCGCGCAGCGCGCTGAACGTGGTCGGCGTCGGCGATGTGGCCGCCGGACACGTGCTCGCCCACGAGCGGGGACGGGCTGGCGAGCGCTACCTGCTCGGCGGCGAGAACCTGACCGTCGGGGAGGTGTTCAGGGTCGTCGCCGAGGCAGCCGGGCTGCCGAGGCCAAGGCTGCCGGTGCCGTGGCCGGCCGCGATCGCGGCCGCGCGGGCCGCCGCCGCGATCGCCGCGCCCATGGGGCGCGAGCCGAGGCTGCTGGTGCTCGACGAGGTCAGGTCGGGGCGTCTTCCCCACCTCTTCGACGACGCCAAGGCCAGAGCCGAGCTCGGGTACTCCTCCGGCCCGGCCGCGACGGCGCTCGCGAGCGCGGCCCGGGAGGCGCTGACGAGGGCCCGGGCGACCGGCTGAGGCGAGACGGCCAGGGCCGCAGCCCGCTCCGACCGGCGGCCCGATGCGCCCCGCTCCAGCCGGCGGCCCGATGCGCCCCGCTCCAGCCGGCGGCCCGATGCGCCCCGCTCCAGCCGGCGGCCCGGATGCGCACGCTCCGGGTCGCGGCCCGATGCACCCTCCCCTACGCTGCGCGCATGGAGATCGACACGCTTCTGGCCCACGGTGAGCTGCCTCCGGTCGATCGCGCCACGGTGCACCCGTACGCCGGAGGCGAGCCCGGGCCTGTCTACTACCAGCGTCACGCTCACCCGGTCGGGCTCGAGGCGGAGCGCCTGCTCGCCGAGCTTGAGGGCGGCCCGGCGCTGCTTTTCTCCTCCGGGGCCGGCGCGACCACCGCCCTCGTGCTGGCGATGCTCGGGCCGGGCGCGCGCGTCGCCGTCGCCGAGGGTGGCTACTGGGGCACGTTCAGCCTGCTGCACGGCGAGCTGGGTCGCTGGGGTCTCGAGGTGGTCGGCTTCGACCAGACGGCGGGCGCCCCACCGCCGGCCGACCTGGTCTGGCTGGAGCCGTGCGCCAACCCGCTGATGAGCTTCCCCGACCTTGCGTCCGCGATCGAGGCCGCGCACGGGTCCGGGGCGCGCGTGGTCGTCGACAACACGGTGCTCAGCCCCGCCCTGCTGCGCCCGCTGGAGCACGGCGCGGACTTCGTGCTCCACAGCGCCTCCAAGATCCTCACGGGCCACCACGACGCGCTGCTCGGCGCCGTCGCCTGCGCTCGCGAGGCCGACCATGCCCGCCTGGCCGCGTTCCGCACGGCATCCGGGATCGTCGCCGCGCCCGACCCGGCCTGGTTGCTGCTGCGCGGGCTCAAGACGCTGCCTCTGCGCGCGCGCCGCTGCTCGGAGACGGCGCTTGAGCTGTCGCGCCGGCTCGCCGGCCATCCGAGCGTGCTCACCGTGCGCTACCCGGGTCTCGGGGATCCGGTCGCGGCCCGCTACGCGAGGGCCTTCGGGCCGCTGCTCTCGTTCGATGTCGCGGGCGCTCCGGAGGCGCTGGCGGTGGAGCGGTCCCTGCGGCTGATCGAGAACGCCACCAGCCTCGGCGGCGTCTCGTCGACGCTGGAGGCTCGAGCCAGGTGGGAGGCCGACCGGGTGCCAGCCGGGCTGCTGCGGCTGAGCGTCGGCCTGGAGGACGTCGAGGATCTGTGGGGCGACCTGCGGGCGGCGCTCGGCGGGATCGGCTCCGCCTGAGCCGGCTGCGCGGGATCGGCTGCGCCTGAGGCGGTCGCGGTTAGTCGCAGGCCCGTGATTTCGGCCGCGGACGCGCCACGGTCACCGGGAGCCGGTGTACGCCTGGGTTGGGCGGGCCTCCAACCCCGTGAGCTCCACCAGCCGCTTGAACTGCTCCGCCAGCAGCGCCGGCGGATCGGCCGGGAGATCCTGGAGGACGAGCGCCTGCCGCCTGATAGCGGCGGTGCGGATCACTGCCACGCAAACCCTGGCGAGCAGGTCGCAGTCTTCGCACTCGCTCTCGCCCGCCCGGTCGCGCAGGGCGCCGGCGATCGCCTCCTCGAAGCGGATCAGCGCCCGCGGGTCGGACTGTCCCAGCACCCCGAACGGTCGTGGCCTGCGGTTCAGCAGCCAGACGGGCACCTTCTCCGGCTGATCCACCGCCGCGCGTGAGAGACCCACGATCGCGCGCTCCACGGCCTGTAGGGGGGGCTCCGGGGCGGGCCGTCCGCGGATCGCCCCGCGCAGGGCCTCGGCCCACGCCAGGGCGTCGCTGGCCACCAGATCGTGCTTGCCCGGGTAGTAGCGGTAGAAGGTGCGCTCGGTCACGCCGGCGGCCTGCGCGATCTCGCGCACGGTGACCGCGTCGAAGCCGCGGGCCGTGAACAGCTCGCGGGCCGCCCGCTCGATCGCGGCGCGGGTCTCACGCTTGTGGGCCTCGCGGCGTCCGATCGTCTCCACAACGCCATCATCGCAAAACTGGCAGGGGTGACAGATCTATGCCAAACTGTCAGTTATGACAGATGCTCCCTCGAACCCCCGACGGGGCCGGCTCGCTGCCGTCGGCGCCTGGTCGGCACGTCACCACTGGACGACCATCGCCGTGTGGATCGCGCTGCTCGCCGGAGCGATCGCCGGGTCCCACGCGCTCGGAGGCGTCTACTCAGACACCCTGACGATCCCCGGCAGCAGCGCCCAGCACGGCCTGGACGTGCTCCGCGCCAACGATCCGAGCGCCGGCGGGCAGGGCGGCCAGGTCGTGTTCGTCGACCGCGGTGGCGTCGCCGCTCAGCGAACCGCGCTCGAGCAGGCGCGAGCCAACCTCGCGCACCTCCCCCACGTCCTCTCGGTGTCCGATCCGCTCAGCGCCGGCAGCGTGTCCAGAGACGGCTCGACCGCATATGCGTCGATCAACTTCGACACCAACCCGCAGAGCCTCGGAAAGACCTACGTGACGGAGGTGGACGCCGCGGTCGCGGTCGCGCGCCACGCCGGAGCGGCCGTCTACTACGGCGGCGCGCTCGGCCAGGCGGCGGCGCCGAAGGCCAACGACGTGGCGTCGGAGGCGATCGGGATCGGCGTGGCGCTGACGGTGCTGCTGATCGGGTTCGGCAGCGTGTTCGGCGCGCTGTTGCCGCTGAGCGGCGCGATCATCGGCGTGTTCGCCGGCCTTGGGCTGCTCGGAATGATGGCCGCGGCGATCTCGTTCGGAACCAGCGCGCCGACGCTCGCGACGATGATCGGACTAGGGGTCGGGATCGACTACGGCCTGTTCATCACCACCCGCCATCGCCAGCGGCTGATCGAGGGCGACGATGTCGCCGCCGCGATCCGCGAGACGCTTGAAGGCAGCGGGCGCTCGGTGCTGATCGCGGCCAGCACGGTCGTGCTGGCGATGCTGGGACTGTACGGCTCGGGGATCACGTTCATCGGCAAGCTCGGGCTCTCCGCTGCGATCACGGTCGCCGTTGCGGCCCTGGCGGCGCTGACGCTCGGCCCCGCGCTGCTCGGGCTCGCGGGCACCGCGATCGACAGGCTCCGCCTCCGCCGGCCCGTGGCCGAGCCGTCAAGCGCCGACGGCGCGCTGCACCGCTACATCGAGGCGCTCAGCCGGCACCCATGGCGCTGGGCGCTGTCCGGGATCACGCTGATGGCGGTGATCGCGGTGCCGCTCCTGTCGATGCGCCTCGGGCACGTCGGGCCTGGCTCCGAGCCCAGCAGCTGGAGCGAGCGTCAGGCCTACGACGCGATCAGCTCCGCCTTCGGACCCGGCGCCAACGGCCCGTTCACGATCGTCGTCCAACTGCCCGCGGGAACCACGCCGCAGCAGCGTGGCTCGCTCGCGGGAAGGCTGCGCTCGGACCTCGCGGGCGTGCAGGGCGTCGCCGGGGTCAGCCCGCTGAAGTCGACCGCCGGTGGGAAGCTCCTGGTCGGGCGACTGGTCCCGTCCAGCGGCCCGACCGCGCAGGCCACCAAGACCCTGCTGGCGCAGATCCAGGACCGGACGCTCCCCGCGGCGCTCGCGCCGGACCACGCCGTCGGCTACGTGACCGGCACCACGGCGGCGACGATCGACTTCCAGAACACGGTCTCGAGCCGCCTTCCGATCATCATCGCGATCGTGGTGGTGGCGGCATTCCTGCTGCTGCTCGCGTCGTTCCGCAGCCCGGTGCTGGCGCTCAAGGCGGCGCTGCTCAACCTGCTGTCGATCGCCGCCGCCTACGGCGTGATCGTCGCGGTCTTCCAGTGGGGTTGGGGAGCGAGCCTGCTGGGCCTCTCGGGGACCGTCCCGATCGAGTCATATGTGCCGATGATCATCTTCGCGATCGTGTTCGGGCTATCGATGGACTACGAGGTGTTCCTGATCTCACGGATCCGCGAGCACTGGCTTGCCGGCGCCGGCAACCGGCGGAGCGTGGCGCTCGGGCTCGGCCAGACCGCGCGCGTGATCTCGTGCGCGGCGCTGATCATGGCGAGCGTCTTCTTCGCGTTCCTGCTCTCCTCCAGCGTGGTCGTCAAGATGCTGGCGCTCGGGCTCGGCGCTAGCGTGATCCTCGACGCGACCGTGATCCGCCTGCTGATCGTGCCGTCGCTGATGTTCGTCTTCGACGCCGCCAACTGGTGGACGCCCGCATGGCTGGATCGCGTCCTTCCTCGGCTGGAGCCGCCCCCCGCGCCGGCGCTCCCGGCGCTGGACCGGGAGCCGGCGCCCGCCGGCTCCTGAGCGGCACCGGGCCGGGCTCAGGACCCGGCGACCGCGGCCGGTCGCAGGACGCGCGCCGCGCGATCCAGCATGCGTTCCAGCTCGCCGTACACGCGCGGGTTGACGCCCATGCCGCAGTGGCTGGAGTCGACCTCCACGCAGTCCGCATCCGGGTCCAGGCAGACGTGCCAATCGACGATCGCATCGCTGCGCGAGTAGACCGACAGCGCGACCGTCGCCGGGTCAAGCGGGGCGACCAGCAGTCGCCGGAAGCCTGCGCAGCACTCTCCCTCGAGGCATCGATTCGAGAACAGCCCCGGCACCCCGAGGTCCCCCAGCGCAGCGACCGAGCGGACCGCCCGCAGCGTCCCCGACGACACGCGCAGCTGGTCGAGCACGGGCGCCCCGAGCATCGCCACCGCCGTGACCAGCTCCGGGCGGTGCGCCGCCAGCGCACGAGCGAGCGCGCCGCCGCGGCTCTGGCCGATCAGGACCGCCGGGGAGCCAAGCGACTGCAGCCGTCGCTCGAGGCTGCGCAACGCGATCCCGGAGCAGCCGACGTTCAGGCGGATGCCGCTCGCCACGACGCGGTGGCCCCGGCGCCGCAGCCAGCTCGCGAGCACCAGCAGCGATACGTCGCCCGCCAAGAAGCCGGGGACCAGCAGGACCGGCGGCGCGCCCTCGACGCGCTCCGGCGCCCGAAAGCGCTCGTCGGCCAGCAGCCTCAGCAGCTCTGGCCAGAAGCGGAGCTCCGCGCTGATCGGCGCTGTCGCGGCGGTCGCATCCATGCCGGGGCCACCCTACCGTCTCCGGCGGCGTCGGGCACGATCGAGCAGCACGGCGT
This sequence comes from Actinomycetes bacterium, assembly GCA_021846845.1. Taxonomy (GTDB): domain Bacteria; phylum Actinomycetota; class Thermoleophilia; order Solirubrobacterales; family Solirubrobacteraceae; genus Palsa-465. The sequence goes on from JAJZWB010000040.1 coordinate 25,712, forward strand.
CGACCACCGCGTCAGCGGGCGACGACAGTGAAGAAGTCGCGGCTCCAGGGGACGAGGAACTGTCCCGGTATCCCCGCCTGCCCGGAGACGACCGGGACCGGCGCGACAGGACCGCGCCCGCCACGGTGCCCGTACAGGTAGCCGTTGACCCACTCCGGGTTGATGTCCAGCTGCACCGCGCGCACTGCGTGTGCGGCGACCATCGCGCTCGCCAGCGCCGCCACCGTTAGATGCTCGCCCCCGGCCCAGATCAACCGCCCGCGGGCCGTGATCCCGAGCGCCGAGCGAGCGGGATCAACCACGCCGCCCAGCGTGGCGCCCCAGCACAGCAGGCAGCCGAGGTCGGCGGCGGGGACTCCGCGGCTGACAAGCAGCGTCAGGTTCTGGCGCACCGAGACCACCTTGCGGCCCCGCGCGGGAACGCCGTGATGCCAGGAGCCGATGTCGGTGGTGCCATCGCTGTAGGTGACGACCGAGGCGAGGCCGTCCCTCGGCGCGACCGCAACGCGGCCGTAGGACTCGAAGCCGCCGACCCCGGCTGAGAACTTGAAGCCACCGTTGAACCCCGCGACGAGCAGGCGCCGCTCGGCCCCCACGACCCACGGCCCGAAGCGCCAGCCCGATCCCCCTGGATCCCCCGTCCCGGCGTGGAGGTGCAGCTGCAGCAGCCGCTGGTCGAACGACAGCAGGGAGACGCCCGCGGCGGTGCGGTCGACCCAGGCCGCCGTCTGCCCCTGCCACCGGACGGCGGGCACGAAGCCCCGGGTCGGCTGGGTCCCGGTCGCGGCGCCCAGCAGCTGCGGGTAGCTCGGCCACCGCGAGGCGGCGGAGCGGGGGAGCGCGGCGACCCGGGTCCGGGCGCGCCTCACAGGCCGACCCGGGCTCGCGGTGGCGGACCCGCTCCCATCGGCGGCGGTCGCGCGGGTAGCGGCGGTCGTGCGGGTAGCGGCGGTCGTGCGGGTAGCGGCGGTCGTGCGGGTAGCGGCGGTCGTGCGGGTAGCGGCGGTCGTGCGGGTAGCGGGGGCGGCCGCAGCGCCCCCACAGGCGGCGAGAAGCGCCGCCAGGGACACTGCGGGACCCAGCCAGCGCCTGCGCGCTCGGACCAGCTGATCGTCTGGCGTCATCGGCAACAGGCTAGGGCACGAGCAGCGCCCGCCGGCCGCACGCCCGCGCGGGCCTCGGTCGGGCACCCTCGGCCGGCCTAGGGCCGTGACGGGACGCGGAGCCCGATGAGCGTTCTCATCCGGGAGCGTCCCCATCGCGGCTGGTAGACGATCCGGAGATCGAGCCGGAGCGAGCCGCCGACGTGCGCGGCGAGGGCGCGCCGGCCGAGCGCCCCCGGCGCCACGACGACCCGCACCCTGCCGACCGGCACCTCGCGCCGCACCTGCCCGAAGGCGAACCGGCCCCCGCGGTGGCCTCCGCCGCCCGCGAGGGAGCCGAGCTGGCCCGACGAGCCCGTCGCCAGCACCTCGATCCGGCCCGCCGCCGGGAGCGCGAGCGTGAACGAGACCTTGCCGCCCGAGCGGACATCCAGCCCCGAAACCCTGAACCGGTCGCTCGGCAGCACGATCGAGTAGTGGACCGTGACGGTGGTCTGCTGCCCGTCGGCGCTCGTCCCCGTGACCGTGAACGTGTGCGGGCCGGGACTCAGCGTGTCGATCGCGGCTCCGTCGGCGACCGGACCGGAGCAGCCGGATAGCCCGGGTCCGTCCGTCCCCTCGACGCATCCATAGCGGGCGAGCAGTCGCTGTCCCCGGGTGTAGGTCGCCCCGTCCAACGGACTCTCCACGGAGACTCCCGGGCCGGCGCTGACGGTGTAGCCGATGCTCGCGCTGGCCGACTGCCCGCTGCCGGAGCGAGCCGTGACGGTGTAGACGTGGTTGCCGACGCTTGAGGTGTCGAGCCTGCCGGCGCCGCCGGAGGCGCCGCCGCTGTCCGTGCAGGCAGAGATACCGGGCGCGTCGCTCCCCTCGCGGCAGACGAACGATGTCGGCACGTCCTGTCCGAGCGCGTACACCCCCCCGGACACCGGCGAGGAGATCGTCGCCGTCGGCGCGCCCGCGACGTCGAACTGCAGGCACTTGCTGCGTGCGGGGGCGTAGTTGCGGTCGCCCGAGTACTCCGCCAGGTAGGAGTAGCTCCCTGAGGTCAGCGAGGCGACCGCCGGCGAGGCGGGCACGCTGCCGCCCCCGAGCCAGGCGGTCGAGGTGCTCACCGGCGTACCGGTGCAGCCGTTGTCGGCGTAGAAGCTGTACGTCACGCTGCCGAGCGGCGTGAACCCTGAGACCGCACCGGACAGACGGCCCGCGTCGCCGAGGGTCGCCGGCGATCCACCCGCTGATGCGGCGGCGGATACCGACTGCGCCAGCGACACCGTCACGCGGGAGACGACGAACGTCTCGCAGGATCCGATGACCTGCGAGTAGTTGTGGTCGCCGGAGTAGACGGCGCGGAAGCTGTAGGTGCCGGCCACCAGCGCCGCGGTCGTGGTAGACCGGGGAGCGGCTCCGGAAGCCAGCGACTCGGCATCCTGCAGCAGCGCCGCGCCGTCGCAGCCCCCGCCGGGGTAGGCGGAGTAGGTCACGGTGCCCGACGGTGTGAACCCCTGCACCAGGCCGCTGAGAGTCGCCGTGTCATACGCGCTCGCGCCGGTGGCCTCGGATCCGGACCAGGGCTTCCCGCTGCTCGCGTCGGAGACCACCTGCGACACGGTCGGCGTCGCCGGTCCGACCGTGAAACTGGCGCACTGAGGAGCGACCGAGCCGTAGTTGCCGTCACCCGATTGGAGGCTGGCGGCGAAGCTGTAGTCGCCGGCGGCCAGCGCGGCGGTGACGCTCGACCCGGCGGCTGCACCGTTGACCAGCTTGACCGAATCGGTCCAGGCCGGCGTACCGGCACATCCGGAGCCGTCGTAGAAGTCGTAGGTGACGCCGCCCGTCGGCGTGAAGCCCGCGACCAGGTCGCCCAGCGACGCGCCCGCGAAGGCCCGCGCGCCCGTCACCTCGGACCCCGACCACGCGACGCCGGTGCCGTGATCCTGGACCGAGACCGACAGCGACGGCTTCGCCGGCCCGACGCTGAAGTCCGCACATCCGCTCGTGGCCTGCGAGTAGCTCCCGCCCGCCGCCGCGCACCTCCCACCTAAGCTGTAGTCGCCGGCGCCCAG
>JAJZWB010000175.1 GCA_021846845.1 Actinomycetes bacterium
CGCTGTCGGGGGCTGCCACCCGGCTCTTGCGTGGGCCGCCAACCCGGCTCTTGGGTTACCCGGCTCTTGCGGGGCCGCCAGCCCGGCTCGCTGTCGGGGGCTGCCACCCGGCTCTTGCGTGGGCCGCCAGCCCGGCTCTTGCGGGGGCCGCCAGCCCGGCTCCTGCGGGGGCCGCGGTCAGGCGATCGTGATGGTCTCCCGGTGGGTGGTCAACCGCCGGTGTACGCGGACGCGGTAGACGAGCGCGTAGCGTCCCGCCGCGACGGCGCGACGGTCCTGCAGTACGAGTCGCCATCTGCCGGCGCGGGTGAGGACAGCGTGACCCGTGGCGTAGATGACCTGCCCGCGCACGAGCGACACGCGGATGTCGGCGCTGCGGATGGTCGACCTGGTGCGGCCGGAGAGCAGCCGTGTCCGGCATCGCCTCGTGCTGCGCCGACCGTGTGTCGGGCAGACGACCAGCTCGATCTGCTCCGGCCGCCCGCGCGGGCCTCGGCTTCCGCTCGCACCCCTGGTTCCGGCCGGTCCGGTCGCACCCGTGGGCCCGGCCGGTCCGGTGGCTCCGGCGGGGCCCTGCGGCAGCTGGCCGCCGGTTCCCGCAAGCGTCACGCTCGCCGGGCCGGCCGGGTCGTTGCCGACGATCGACAGCGTCGCCGTCCGGGTCCCGGAGCCCTGCGGCGCGAACGCGACGCTGATCGCGCAGCTGGCCGCCGGCTGGATCGCGCCGAGGCAGCTGTTCGCCGTGATCAGGAAGTCCTGCGGGTCAGCGCCTGTGAACGTCAGCCCGGTGATCTGCAGGGGGGCGGTCCCCGTGTTGGTGATCGTCTGTGACTGCGGCGCGCTGATGGTCTGCAGCGGCTGCGCGCCGGAGAACGTCAGCGACCCGGGAGCGGTCAGCGTGACGGCGGCCTGCAGCGGGGTGATCGACACCGACGGCGTGCCGTCTCCGAGCGTGAACGTGGACCCGGCCGGCGCGAAGCTCGAGCCCCCGCCGCCACCGCCGCCGTTTCCAGGTCTGCCGGCCTCGCCGCCGCCGCCGCCGCCCCAGTAGCCGGCGCCGCCGCCGCCACCGGGCTGGTTGTCGTTCGCCGAGCCACCGGCCCCACCCGCACCGAGCGAACCTGCGCTCCCATTACTGCCCGCTGGGGTCCCGGTGCTGGCGCCCGCGCCACCGGCCCCGCCGGCGTTGCAGCTGCCTCCGCCCCCACCGCTGCCGTTGTTGCCCGCCGAGCCGGCCGTGCCCGTTGTGCCGGCCTGGCAGACGATCGCGGTGCCGGAGCCGCCATTCCCGGCAGCGCCACCGCTGCCGCCCGCGCCCGCGCCTCCGGCACCGCCTCCGCCGCCGGCGACGACCAGCCGCGTGTCGTCCACGCTCAGCGGGCACATCGCCTCAGAGCAGGTTCGCACGTCGGACTCGCCGCCGCCCGCCCCGCCCGGCACGGGCGTCGTTCCGCCGCCCACGCCGACCTCGACATACAGCGTGCTGCCGGGCGTGACCGTGATCTGAGCGGTGACCTGCGCGCCCTGCCCGCCCGCGCCGCCGTTGCTTGGCTGGCCCGCCCCGCCGACCGCGATCACCGACAGCGAACTCACCCCGGAGGGGACCAGGTAGCACTGCTCGGAGCCGGTCGCCGTGAACGTGTGAGTGCCGGTCGAGCACGCGGCAGCCGACGCGGGAGCCGCGGCGAACGTCGACGCGACCATCGCAACCAGAAGGCAGAGCCGGAGGCGGAGCCTGGTCATGGCCGCGATCCTATCCGCGAGGTCGCCCGCCGACCGCGAACGGGGTCTGAATGCCACGGGTCCTGTGCGCACACCACCCGCGCGACCGCGTGGCAGCCGCCGCAGGCCCGCGGGCATCCCGGATGGGTGACGGGCACCGTGGCGCGGTCGCGGCCTGGCCTCATCGTATGACCCGCATGGGCCGGGATCACGGTCTGGTTCTCCGGCGCATCGAAGACGATGAATCGAGCCTGGCGGGGTCGAACCTGCGACCTCCCTCCTGCCCAGCAGGATCAGAGGCCGGTGTCCGCGGCTGGAACCGCTTGAATCCCGCGGTCAGGGCGGGGTCCGCGCCGGCCGCGCGTCGGCACGCCGGGGGGGCGTGTCCGAACTTGTACGGGCATAGCCGACAGCGTGTTCGCCCGGCCCCGAGGTTGCGAGACTGCCGCCTCAGGATGAGGAGGTTCCGGGCCAGGAGACCAACCGTGAGGCGGGCGCGCTTCCTCCGCCGTGTCGCCTCCGTGGGACCGGTGCTTGCGATGCTTGCGCTCCTCGCATCGGCGCCGGGCGCCTGGGCGTCCGCGCCGACGCTCAACTGGTCCTCGGTCAAGACGGGCGCGACGTTCAACGGCTGGCAGGCCCTGACGAACGTGCTCGCCTGCGCGCCCGGGATGTGCGCCGAGGCCGCGGGTGGTGGAGATCCGAGCAACGCGGAGTCCGCTGTGGAGACGACCGCGAACGTCACCGCAGCGGTGCCGACGTGGAGCGCGAGCCCGATGCTGACCTCTGGCGGAGAGACGATCGACAGCCTCAGCTGCCCCTCATCGAGCCTCTGCGTCGGCGTCGATCAGGGCGGCGACGTCTACTACACCAGCGATGCGTCTGATCCGACGCCGCTGTGGACGGCGATGCCCGGCGCCCTGCCCGGGCCGGCCCAGCTCCAAGGGGCAGGCAGCTACCCGTCGCTCTCCTGCCCGTCGACCGCGCTGTGCGTCGCGGTGCTCCAGGGAAGCGGAGCTGTGTACACGGCGGACATGTCAGCACCGAGCCCGAGCTGGAGCGCCGTGGGCACCACCTCCGCCGCCGGGCTGGACGGGGTCGCCTGCTCGGCGGCCGGCCAGTGTGTCGCCTGGGACTCGGGCGGCGTCGTCTACAGAACCTCCGATGCCAGCTCCGGCTCCTGGAGCGCGACCCCGGCGAGCGTCGACAGATCCATCACCGGCGCAAGCTGCCCGGGGGGCGGGCTGTGCCTGCTCACCGACGCCGATGGCAACGTGCTCACCAGCACAGACGGCGGCGCGACCTGGAGCTCCAGCGCGCTCTCCGCCGGCACGTATCTGAACAGCATCTCCTGTCCCACAACGACCTTCTGCGCGGTTGCCGACATGGGCAACGGCGATGTCTTCCTGACCGGCGATCCGGCCGACCCCACGCCGCAGTGGTCGACCGCGAACATCGCTACAGGCGCGGAGGCCGTCAGCTGCGCGGATCCGACGCTGTGCGTGGTGCAGTCATCGTCGGGAGTCGTGGTCGGCACCTCCTACCCGATCGGCGCGCCGACGGTGGTGACCGGCGGCTCCCAGAGCGACAGCGAGAGCGTGCAGACACTCTCAGCTACCGTCGATCCCAACGGCGATCCGGTCACGGGCTGTGAGTTCCTCTACGGGACGGAGGTCTCCTACTCCGGCAGGGTTCCGTGCTCGGCTCTGCCGGGCGGCGGTACCACTGACGTCCAGGTGTCAGCACAGGTCTCCGGTCTGACGCCCGGCGCCACCTATCACTACGCGATCGAGGCGACCAACAGCTATGCCAGCATGATCGGCGCCGACGCGACGTTCGTGGCGGGCTCGATCGCCAGCACCGGCCCTGGCGGGGGCAGCGGTGCCGGCGGGAGCGGTGGCGGCGGGAGCGGTGGCGGCGGGAGCGGTGGCGGCGGGAGCGGTGGCGGCGGGAGCGGTGGCGGCGGCGCGACCGGCGGCGCGGGCACGGGTGGTGGCGGCGGCAGCGCTGGGAGCGGCCCCAGCCGCGGTGGCGGCTCCTGCCTGCAGTCGGTCAACGTGACCGACACGATCATTGCGGAGGGCTGCTTCGCATCCCGGCTCGGGGAGCTTGTGTCCAGCGCCGACGTGAGGATCAACGGGATCGACTTCACGCCGGGCCCGGGCGGGACGGTGGCGGTGGCGCCTCACAGCGGCCTGGTTGACCTCGCGGGCACCGGACTTGTTCACGTCGGTGCCGTACCGCTTGAGTCGTGGGCGGGTCTCACGCACCTGAATCTGACCTCCGGGCCGCTGACGGTGTCGCTCGGATCGACTCAGAAGATCAGCGCGAACCTGTTCGGCCTTGCGTTTGTCGCGCCGGTCACGATCGCGTTCGGCTCGAACGCGTCAGCTCAGATCAGCGCCACGGTCAGCCTCAAGGTCCTCGGCGACGCCGTCGGCGGCGACGCCTCGCTGGGCACCAGCAACGCCGGTGGCCTGCAGGTCAACACCATCAGACTGTCAGTGGGCGGCACCGGCGCAGCCAGCGCCAAGAGCTATCGGGTCGGGGCGTTCTGCGAGCCGGATACCCCGCCACCCGCCGGATGGCAGTGTGCCCCAGTCCCAGACGACCCCACCGCGGGGAAGCTGCAGAAGTCCACCGGCTACATCGTGAACATCGGCGGCAAGCTGCCGGTGCAGAACCTCTCGTGCAGCTTCAGACGGGTCGGTCAGGGCGGCAACTACGGCGCGTCCGGGGACGGCGAGTGGGACTGCAGCGCCGTGATCGGCCTGAACAGCCTGTTCGGCGGCTTCAGCGTCGAGGGCAAGGCGCCGACGCTGACGGTCGGGGGCGGGATTCTGTACCCACCACCGACCCCAAACGACTTCAACATCGGCCTGTCCGGGGTCAACGTTCCGATCGGCCCAGTCGTCCTGCACAGCGTGAGCTTCACGGTCCGGTTGAAGCCGACGCTTGAGATCAGCGGAGACATCTCGCTCGGAGCCGGGCCGCCGGTGGACACCAACGTCAATGATCGGGTCGTCAAGGTCGATGGCAGGCTCGATTTTCAGCTTGGCTCCAGGAGCGGCTTCAAGCTCTCGATCAGCGGCACGCTGAGCATCGCTGATCTCCACCAGCAGTTCGGCAAGGCGTCGGTCACCTGGGATGGCACCAACGGCAACAACCAGATCACGCTCAGTTTCACCGCCGACCTCAACGTCGCCGATCTGATGAGCGGCAGCGCGCACCTGGGAGGATCGGTGAATGCGAGCCACTACCAGTTCTTCGGCGACGCGAACGTCAAGATCATGGGGCAGTCGATCAGCGGTCACGCGGTGATCTCAGACGCTGGTCTGGGCGCGTGTGGGACTCTGCACATCGCCATCTGGTCAGGATCGCTCGGCGCCGAATACCTATACAGCACCCACGCCTGGCATTTCACCGGCTGCGACTTCTCCAGCCTCCAGACCCTCGGGAATGCGGGCGCTGCGGCGGTTGGGACCCCGGATGCCACGATCCAGGTCCACGCCGGGCTGCCGCGCCTGGAGGTGGTCGCCGTGGGTGCCTCCACCCCGCCGGAGGTGGAGCTGATCGGGCCGCATGGCCAGCGGGCGAGGACGCCCTCCACCCCGGACCGGCTCGTGGTGCGCGGCCACGTGCTCAGCACCGCGTCGAGCGCCGATCACAGCACCTACTTCCTGATGGACCACCCGGCCCCGGGTGCCTGGAAACTGCTGACGCCCGCGGGCAGCCAACGCCCGCTGCAGGTGCAGCAGGCGATGCCGCTTCTGCCGGTCCGCCCTCAAGCCTCGGTCACCGGCCGCGGCGGGCGCCGGGTGCTGCGCTGGTCCCTTCGAGCGCAGCCCGGCGTGGCGGTCCAGTTCATGGAGCGCGGGCACGGCGTGCTCAGCACGATCGCCGTCGAGCGCAGAGCCCACGGCCGGCTGAGCTTCCTGCCGGCGGCGGGCGTGGGCGGCCGGCGCCAGATCCTCGCGCTGGTCACCGTCGACGGGATCGCGCGGGGGCTGCCGGTGGTTGTTGGCGGCTACACCCCCCCGCAGCCGGCGCACCCGCACGTCAGGAGCGCGAGCTACCA
>JAJZWB010000041.1 GCA_021846845.1 Actinomycetes bacterium
GCCCCGATACCCGCGGCGCCCGCGCCGTTGAGCGCGGCCTGCGTTTCTGACCCGGAACCGGCATCCCCGACCGCGCCCGGGGCGGCATCGCGCGCGGCTCCAAGCGCGTCCGCGATGGGCTTGATCAGGTCGATGGGCATCGGGAACACGATCGTCGAGCTCTGGGTGCCGCCGATCTCCCGCAGCGTCTGCAGGTAGCGCAGCTGGAGCGTCACCGGGTTGCGGCCGATCACGTCGGCCGCCTCGGCGAGCTTGGTGGCCGCCTGCGCCTCGCCCTCGGCGTTGATGATCTTCGCGCGCCGCTCCCGCTCGGCCTCGGCCTGGCGGGCGATCGCGTGCTGCATGCGCTCGGGGATCTCGACGTCCTTGATCTCGACGCTCGTGACCTTGATCCCCCACGGCTCGGTCTGGGCATCGATCACATGCTGCAGGGACTCGTTCAGGTGCTCACGCTCTGACAGGAGCGTGTCGAGATCGGCGACGCCCAGCACGGAGCGGAGCGTGGTCTGAGCTATCTGGAGCGTCGCGGACTGGAAGCTCTCGACCTCGGTGACCGCCTTTGACGGATCGATCACTCGGTAATACGCGACCGCCGTGACGCGCACCGGCACGTTGTCGCGGGTGATGATCTCCTGTGGCGGCACGGTCAGCGTGACGGTCCGCAGGCTGATCCGCACCATCCTGTCCAGGCTCGGGATCAACAGCGTCAGGCCGGGGCCGCGCAGCTCCATCAGCCGCCCCAGCCGGAACACGACGCCACGCTCGTACTCACGCAGCACGCGTACGGCGCTCGAAGTCGCGGCCAGTGCGGCGAGCAGCAGCACGGCCAGCACGATCAGGATCACGATCAGCACGACAGCCTCCCTCCAACGAACTCCGGCATCTAGAGCAGCTCCCATTCCTCGGCGCGGCGAACCGAGAGCGTCAGGCCGGCCACACGCTCGACGACCACCCGGTCACCGGCGTGCAGCGGCTCTCGGGAGCCGTCCTCGTCCTCCTCGACGCCCGGCGAGCGACGGGCGCTCCACAGGGCGCCGCCGAGCGCGACTCTGCCGCTCCCGTCGTCCCAGCTGCGCACGACGCCGACCTGGCCGATCATCCCCTCGGCGCCGGTTCTCACACGGCGTCGCCTGGTGGAGAGTCCCTCGCGCACCGACCACACCACCGCTCCGGCGCCGGACGCGGCCAGCAGAGCGCCGGCGAGCAGCGCCACCAGCAGCCCCGCGCCGAGGCCGCTGATCAGCAGCACGACTCCCACCGCCACGGCCGCGACGCCGAGCCCTCCGGCGATGCCGTGCGTCGGATGATGGGCCTCGGCGATCGCGACCATCGACCCCACGACCAGCAGCGCCAGGCCCAGCGAAGTCATGTGCTCAATCGTACGCGCCGCTACCCCTAGCCTCCAGGGGACCGGACCCGAGTGCGGCTGGTATGCGAGACGGGCGGCGGTTTGATCGCAAACCCGTCGGCCCGCACCCGAGTGCGGCAGCGTGTGCAGCGTGCCGTACCCGAGTGCGGCGGCGTGCGCAATCATCCAGGCTGCCGGCCCCGACCCCCACAGGAGCGCCCGATGACCAACGAAGAGATCCACCAGCTCGCCCAGCGACTGCGCATCGACTCGATCCGGGCCGCAGCGGCCGCCAACTCCGGCCATCCGACGTCGTCGATGTCAGCCGCTGACCTGATGGCGGTGCTGATGGCACGCCACCTCCACTACGACTACGACGCGCCCGAGAACCCGCTCAACGACCACCTGATCTTCTCCAAGGGCCACGCCTCGCCACTGGTCTACTCGATGCTGCTCGCCGCGGGGGCGATCTCCGACGAGGACCTGCTGAGCTTCCGCCGCTTCGGCTCCAGGTTCGAGGGCCACCCGACGCCGATCCTGCCGTGGGTCGATGTGGCGACCGGCTCGCTCGGCCAGGGGCTGCCGATCGCGGCCGCGATCGCGCTCTGCGGCAAGGCGCTGGACCACCTCCCCTACCGAGTCTGGGCGCTGTGCGGGGACTCCGAGATGGCGGAGGGCTCCATCTGGGAGGCCATCGAGCACGCGGGCGTCTGGGGGCTGGACAACCTGACCGCGATCGTCGACGTCAACCGGCTGGGCCAGCGTGGCGAGACGATGCACGGCTGGGACCTGGGCTCGTACTCCCGGCGCGCGCAGGCGGGCGGATGGCACACGATCGAGATCGACGGGCACGACACGGCGGCGATCGACGCCGCGTTCACCGAGGCTGCTGCCACCACCGGTCGCCCGACGATGGTGATCGCACGGACGATCAAGGGCCACGGCGCGAGCGAGACGGCCAACGTGGAGGGCAAGCACGGCCAACCGCTCAGGGATCCAGGCAAGGCGATCGAGGAGCTCGGCGACGTCGCGCCGATCCGGGTGCGGGTCGCCAGCCCGCCGGGGGACGCCAAGCCGCACGAGTTCACCGCGGACCCGGCGTCGCCGCTGCCGGCCTACGAGCTCGGCGCCGCGCCGGTCGCGACAAGGCTCGCCTTCGGCCAGGGCCTGGCGGCGCTCATGCGCCGCCGCGGCGACGTGGTCGCGATCGACGGCGAGGTCGGCAACTCGACCCACCTGGAGGAGGTCGTCAAGCAGACGCCGGACCGCTACTTCGAGACCTACATCGCCGAGCAGATGATGATCGCCACCGCGATCGGATTCCAGGTCCGTGGCTGGACGCCGTTCGCGGCGACCTTCGCGGCGTTCCACTCACGCTCCTACGACTTCGTCCGGATGGCCGTGATCTCGCGCGCGAAGCTGTGCCTCAACGGCTCGCATGCCGGCGTTTCGATCGGCGAGGACGGACCGTCGCAGATGGCGCTGGAGGACCTGGCCGAGTTCCGCGCGCTCGGCGACTCGGTCGTGCTCTACCCGTCGGACCCCAACCAGACGGTCAAGCTGGTCCAGGCGATGGCGGAGCACGACGGGATCTCCTATCTTCGCTCGACGCGCGCCGCTCTGCCCACGCTGTACGGCCCGGACGAGGAGTTCCGCATCGGCGGCTCGCGCATCGTGCGTGAGTCCGACGACGACCAGGTGACGCTGATCGGCGCCGGGATCACGCTCCACGAGGCCCTCCGGGCCGCCGACGCCCTCGCCGCCGAGGGCATCGCCGCGCGCGTGATCGACCTCTACTCGGTCAAGCCGCTGGACATGGAGACGCTGACCGCAGCCTCGCTGGCGACCGGCGGGCGGCTGGTGGTCGCCGAGGACCACTGGCCCGAGGGCGGGATCGGGGAGGCGATCGCGTCGGCGTTCGCCGACGCCGACGAGCGTCCGCGCATCGCCCGCCTCGCGGTCTCGCACCTCCCCGGTTCCGGCAAGCCGGCCGAGCTGCTGGCCGATTGCGGGATCGACGCGGACGCGATCGCCGCCGCCGCGCGGCGGCTTGCGGAGCTCGGACCGCAGCTGGCGGGCACCGCTGCCGAGGCGAGCTGACTAGGGGTCCTTCAGCGTCGCCGGTGTTCCAGGCTGCACAGCCGCCAGGCGGCAGCCCTCTGAAGCCGGCTACCGGCCGCGAGTAGCATCGGTGCCAGCCACCAGGCAACAGCGAAGACATAGGAGGCGCCATGTCCACCAAGGCCCCCAGCCTGGACCACCATCCGACCCTGCGCCATGCCGATCGCGAGGCGATCGGCGCCGAGCTCCAGGGCGTGCTCGTGGAGTTGACCGACCTGTCGCTGCTGGGCAAGCAGGCGCACTGGAATCTGTTCGGCCCCAACTTCCGCGCCCTTCACCTCCAGCTGGACGAACTGGTCGACGCGTGGCGGACGGCCGCCGACGAGGTGGCCGAACGTGCGATCGCGCTGGGGCACCCGCCTGACGGACGCGCGCAGACGATCGCCGAGCGGACCGAGCTGGAGCCGCTTCCGGCCGGCCCGATCGCCGACCATGAGGTGGTGACGGCGTTCACCGAGCGGATGACGGACGCGATCGGCCGGATCCGCACGCGGATGGACCGCATCGAGAATGTCGACGCCGTCACCGCCGACCTGCTCCACGGCGTCGTGATGGGTCTCGAGAAGCAGCTCTGGATGATCCGCGTGCAGGTGTAGGCAGACGTCCCTGCCGCCGGACCAGCAGGCGCTCGGCCCCGGAGAGGGCTCGGCCCCGGCGAGGGCTCAGCCCCGGCGAGAGCTCAGCCCGGCGGGCGAACTACGGACGGCCGCTGAGGCGGCTCCCCGATGACCCAGGGGCCACCCCTGCCTAGCTTCGGATCGTGCAATCCGGATCGCAACAAAGGAGGTGAACCATGGCCGGAGCGCTGATGCAGTGGGATCCTTTCGCCGAGCTCGCCGAGCTGCGAACGCGGTTCGACCGCATGTTCCGCGATCTCACCTACGGCCGTGAGGCCGGCTGGACGCCCGCGATGGACGTGATCCGCGACGACGGAAACCTCGTCGTGCGGGCCGACATCCCGGGGATCAAGCCTGAGGAGGTCAAGATCGAGGTTCAGGACGACGTCCTGACGGTCACCGGAGAGCATGAGGAGAGCAAGGAGGAGAAGAGCGCCGACTACGTGCGGCGTGAGCGCCGCTACGGCTCCTTCTCACGCTCGCTCGCGCTTCCCGCGGGGGTCGACGCGTCGAAGATCAAGGCCCAGACGCATGACGGCGTCGTCGAGGTGACGATCCCGCTTCCCAAGGAGGCGAAGAAGGAGCCGATCACCATCACGCCGACCGCCGCCTGAAAGGCGTGTCGACGGGCCGGCCGCACCCGCTCCGTGGTTGCGACCGGCCCGTCACGCTGCGCCGGTCTGCCACGGCGCGCGGCTGGGCGACCTGGGCGGGCGCGGGCGGCTGGGCGACCTGGGCGTGCGCGGGCGGCTGGGCGACCTGGGCGTGCGCGGGCGGCTGGGCGACCTGGGCGTGCGCGGCTGAGCGACCTGGGTGCGGGATGCGGCTGGAGTCAGGGTGCGGGATGCGGCTGGAGTCAGGGTGCGGGATGCGGCTGGAGTCAGGGTGCGGGGTGCGGGCTGGGGTCACCGTGCGGGGTGCCGGCTGGAGCGAGGGGCGGTGGTTGGGCGTGCGGATGGAGCTCGGGGCGCAACCCATCAGAGAGAGCGCCCGGACCGCGCGCCCGCGCGTGACCGCCTGCCGGCGCTGGCCGGCGCGCCGGATCGCGCACCCGCGCTCGACCACGGGCCGGCGCTGCTGGTCCGCGAGCGCGGCGGCGTGCGGCTGACGAAGCGCACGCCCGCGGCGCTCTCCAGCGAGAACCCGTCCTCGCCCCCGGGAGCCACGTCGACCTCGAAGCTCGGCCGGCCCAGGCGCTCGTACTGGTCCCGATCGACGTAGAACGGCACGGAGCCCAGCTCGCCCAGGCAGACGTCGTTCGGGCCCAGCGGCAGCTCGTCCTGCCTGAGGCAGAGAGGGTGGGTTCCATCGCAGGACCCGCCCGACTGGAACATGACGAGCGGACCGTGGGCGGCGACGAGGTGCCCGAGCACCTCCAGCGCCGCCGGGCTCGCGTGCACCGCAGCAGCCCCCCTCGACTCGGGGCCCGCGGGCCCACCCGTGTGCCTCTCAGGCGATGCGGAGCGGCCCGGTGCCATCTCGGTCGTGGACATGCACGGTCTCCTTTGCGTGGTGAACGGCGTCACAGAGTGCACCACTCCAGGCCCCGCTCCACATCGGGCCTGACACCGGATCGAGCTGCGGCAAATCCGCCGCGGTCGACATCCTCACCCGGGGACGTCGGCGTAGACGGCCGCGATGTCAAGCGTCGAGAGCATCCCGACCGGATGCCCGTTGACGGCGTCGACCACGAGCAGGTGCGAGACGGCGTGCTCGGACATCAGCTGCGCCGCTCGGTCCAGCCGCTCGTCGGAGGAGACCGCCAGCGGCTCGGTGCCGGCCGTTCGAGCCGCGGTCGGCTGTTCGCCGCTGGCGATCGCCGCGATCACGTCGAGGTCGGAGACGACCGCGGCCGGCCGCCGGCCGTCGGGATCGTCGATCGCGACCGCGTGCACTCGATGCCTCGCCATCGTCCCGGCGACCTCGCCGAGCGATGCATCGCCGGCGCAGCTCACGATCCCGCGGTGCATCACGTCCCGGACCAGCACGTGGTCGATCTCGACCGTCACCGCTGCCCGCCCCCCGGCCCGGCGGCGGCGAGCGCGCGCGACCGCGACGCCCCGGGCGACCCCTCGGCCACAACGCCTTGCCACGTCGCTTCGGCCATGCTGCCATGGTCGCCGACGAGCCCGCCCCATGCATCCGGGTCCACACCCGAGGAAGCCCGGGAAACTACGCAGCCACCGGCAACCGGCCGACCGGCCAGCGCAGCCCCTCCCGGCCCGGCCCGGGAGGCCGCTCAGGCGCGGCGGCGCGCCTGTTGCGCGGCGTACGCGCGCTGCCGGGCAAGAGCGGCGCTGACGATCGAGACGACCTCATCGGGGTCCGACGCGACCTGGATGCCCGCGAGGTCCGCCGCGTCGATTCGCCCCTCGGGCAGCGCCCGCGCGCGCAGCCAGTCAAGCATCCCGTCCCACTCGGACTCGCCCACCAGCACGACCGGGAAGTGCCGGATGGTCGCGGTCTGGATCAGCGTCAGCGCCTCGAACAGCTCGTCGAGGGTGCCGAACCCGCCGGGACCGATCACGAAGGCGCACGCGTAGCGGACGAACATCACCTTGCGAGCGAAGAAGTGACGGAACCGGAGCGCGATGTCCAGGTAGTCGTTGAACCGCTGCTCGCGAGGGATCTCGATGTTGCAGCCGACCGACGTGGCGCCGGCGTCCCTCGCGCCCCGGTTGGCGGCCTCCATCAGCCCAAAGCCTCCACCGGTGATCACCGCGTAGCCCGCCCTCCCCAGCGTCGCCGCGGTCTCACGCATCAGGCGGTAGCTGGGATGGTCGGCCGGTGTGCGCGCCGACCCGAACACGGTGACCGCCGGCCCGATCTCCGCGAGTCGGTCGAAGCCGCGCGCGAACTCCGCCGAGATGTCGTGGATCCGCTCCACGTCGGCCGCGCGGACGCTCGGCGGCTCGTCCTCCAGCCACAAGAGAAGCTCCTGGTCGAAGGTGAGCACGGGCGTCGTGTTCGCGGATCAGGTGGTCAGCACCGCGCGAGCCTGCCGCGCGATCTCCAGATCTTCGCGCGCACGGACGACGAGCGTCCGCACGGCTGCTCCGGAGGCGGAGACGTCGGCGTCCACGGGACCGCTCTCGTTGGCCCGGCGGTCGATCTCCAGGCCGAGGAACGCGAGCCCATGCACCGCCAGCGCGCGGATCCGCGCCGAGCGCTCGCCGATGCCGCCGGTGAACGCGAGCGCGTCGAGCCCGCCCAGCGACGCGACCATCGCGGCGACCGCCGCGCGCAGCCGGTGCACGTAGACGTCCAGCGCGAGCCGGGCGGCGGAGTCTCCGCCCGCCTCGCGCGTCAGGACCTCACGCATGTCGGCGGTGCCGGCCAGCCCCAGCAGTCCGGCGTCATGCTCCAGCGCGCCGCCGAGCTCGGCCGGCGTGAGCCCGCCGCGCTCCAGCAGCCAGAGCAGGAGGCCCGGGTCGACGCTGCCCGAGCGCGTCGCCATCACGAGCCCCTCCAGCGGCGTGAATCCCATCGTGGTGTCCACGGAGCGCCCGCCCGCGATGGCGCACAGCGATGCGCCCGCCCCCAGATGGCAGCTGACGATCCGCAGCTGCGCGGCAGGGCGATCGAGCAGCGCGGGCGCTCTTCGCGCCACCCAGCCATGCGAGAGGCCGTGAAAGCCGTAGCGGCGAAGCGGCCAGCGCTCCCTCCAGGCGGCGGGCAGGGCGTAGGTGTGCGCGGCGGCCGGGATCGTCGCGTGGAACGAGGTGTCGAAGCAGGCGATCGCGGGCAGGCCGGGCAGCGCCGCGCCGACCGCGTGCAGCGCCGCCAGGGACCTGCGCTGGTGCAGCGGAGCGAGCTCGGCGAGCCCGCGCAGCGCGTCCCGCACGCCGCCATCGATCACCACCGCCTCTCTGAAGCGATCGCCCCCGTGAACGATCCGGTGAGCGACCGCGTCGGCGCCGGCGAGCTCGCCATCCAGCGCGGCACGCAGCTCAGGCTGGTCGATCCGCTCGCTCGACGCCCGGAGCTCGAGCGCCGCGAGCGTCTCGTCCCGCGACCCGAGCAGCGTCAGCTTGAGGCTGCTGGAGCCGGCGTTGACGACCAGGATCCGCATGGGCGCCTACGGCGGGCGCCGCTGGCCGGGCCAGGTCCAGTTTCGGATCTCGGGCTGGTCATCACCGCACTCCCGGGTGTAGGCGCGCGCCCGCAGCCGGGCGTCGACCATCTCCTGGCGCAGGTGCGCCGCCCGCTCGCCCAGGCTCGGCACCCGATCGATCGCGTCGATCACGAGGTGGAAGCGGTCCAGGTCGTTGAGCATCACCATGTCGAACGGCGTCGTGGTGGTGCCCTCCTCCTTGTAGCCGCGCACATGGAGGTTGCGGTGGTTGGCGCGCCTGTAGGTGAGCCGGTGGATCAGCCACGGGTAGCCGTGGTAGGCGAACACGACCGGGCTCGAAGTCGTGAACAGCGCGTCGAACTCCGCGTCGGAGAGGCCGTGCGGGTGCTCGGCATCGGGCTGCAGTCGCATCAGGTCGACGACGTTGACGACCCGGACCCTCAGCTCCGGGAGGCGCTCGCGCAGGATCGCCGCGGCCGCGAGCGTCTCCAGCGTCGGGATGTCGCCGGCGCATCCGAGAACCAGGTCCGGCTCGCGACCCGCGTCGGTCGAGGCCCACTCCCAGATGCCGATCCCGCGCGTGCAGTGCGCGACCGCCTCGTCGATCGTGAGGTAGTCCAGGGACGGCTGCTTGCCCGCCACGATGACGTTCACGTAATCACGGGAGCGCAGGCAGTGGTCGGCCACCGACAGCAGGCAGTTGGCGTCGGGCGGGAGGTAGACGCGGATGATCTCCGCCTTCTTGTTGACGACGTGGTCGATGAAGCCCGGATCCTGGTGGGAGAAGCCGTTGTGATCCTGACGCCACACGTGGCTGGACAGCAGGTAGTTCAGCGACGGGATCGGCCGGCGCCACGGGATCTGGCGGGTGACCTTGAGCCATTTGGCGTGCTGGTTGAACATCGAGTCGACGATGTGGATGAAGGCCTCGTAGCAGTTGAACAGCCCGTGCCGGCCGGTCAGCAGGTAGCCCTCCAGCCATCCCTCGCAGATGTGCTCGGAGAGGACCTCCATCACGCGGCCGTCCGGCGCCAGGTGGTCGTCGGTGTCGAGCCGCTGCGCCATCCAGGCACGATCGGTGACGTCGAGCACCGCCCCGAGGCGATTGGAGACGGTTTCGTCGGGACCCATGATCCGGAAGCGGTCCGGGTTGGCCGCCACGACGTCTCTCAGCCACGCCCCCAGGACCCGCGTCGGCTCGCTGGAGCGGCAGCCGGGGGCCGCTACCTGCACCGCGTAGGAGCGGAACTCGGGCAGCTCCAGCTCCCGCGTGAGCAGCCCGCCGTTGGCGTGCGGGTTGGCGCTCATCCTCAGCTCGCCGTCGGGCGCCAGCTCGGTGATCTCCGGGAGCACGGCGCCGGCCCCGTCGAACAGCTCCTCGGGCCGGTAGGAGCGCATCCACGCCTCCAGCGCCGCGAGGTGCGACGGGTTGGTGCGCACCTCGGCGAGCGGCACCTGGTGGGAGCGGAAGCTCCCCTCGGCCGGCAGGCCGTCGACCTCTCGCGGACCGGTCCATCCCTTGGGCGTGCGCAGGACCAGCATCGGCCAGAGCGGCCGCCGCAGATCCCCCTCGGCGCGCGCCAGACGCTGGATCTCGGCGATCTCGTCGAGCGCGTCGTCGAGCGCAGCCGCCATCGCGCGGTGCATGGGGCCGGGGTCCGATCCCTTGACGAAGCGCGGCGCGTAGCCGTAGCCCTCCAGCAGGGAGCGCAGCTCGGACTCGGGGATCCGGGCGAGCACGGTCGGGTTGGCGATCTTGTAGCCGTTGAGGTGCAGGACCGGCAGCACCGCGCCGTCGCGAGCCGGGTCCAGGAACTTGTTCGAGTGCCAGCTGGCCGCAAGCGGCCCAGTCTCCGCCTCGCCGTCGCCGACCACGCAGACCGCCAGCAGATCCGGGTTGTCGAGCACCGCTCCGTAGGCGTGCAGCAGCGAGTAGCCGAGCTCCCCTCCCTCGTGGATCGAGCCGGGGGTCTCCGGCGCGACATGGCTCGGGATCCCGCCCGGGAACGAGAACTGTCGAAACAGCCGTCGCAGCCCCAGCTCGTCGCGCCCTATGTGCGGGTAGACCTCGCTGTAGGTGCCGTCCAGATATGCGGATGCGACCAGACCCGGGCCGCCGTGCCCGGGACCGGTGACGAAGATCGCGCTGGTGCCGCGGGCCGAGATCACGCGGTTCATGTGCGCGTAGATGAAGTTCAGCCCCGGCGTCGTGCCCCAGTGACCGAGCAGCCGCGGCTTGACGTGCTCGGGCTCCAGGGGCTCGCGCAGCAGCGGATTGTCCAGCAGGAAGATCTGCCCCACCGAGAGGTAGTTGGCCGCCCGCCACCAGCGGTCGATCAGCTGCACCTGCTCGGGCGCGAGATCGCGCGTCGCGGTCCGCGGCTCGCGGCCGGGGGGTTGCGCATGGACGCTCACCGCGGCCGATTCTGCCAGCGCCCGGCGCCGTCGCGATCAGTAGCAAGCCGCAGGAGCGAGAGGACGGTGGCGCGACGACGACGCTCGCTCCCGCCCGCGCGTGGCGATGGTGCGGGATTGCCGCGACCGGGCTCCAGCCTTAACCGAGAACATGTCGGCTCAGCCCCGATGGCGGCCGAGCACGGGCGGGTCACGATCGCCGGAGGACCAGCGGCGACGCATCGCGCGCGCCGCGCGAGCCAGGAGCAGCGATGCAGACCGCCAGAGCCCGGGAGAGACCGCCGATGAACGCCGCGGGGAGACCCGGCGCCGGCGCCGGGCAGGGCGGGCCCCCTCGATCCCCGCGCCTGTACGTCGGCTCCGAGGTGGGCGTCCTTCGCCGGGTGATCGTGCACCGGCCCGACCTGGAGCTCAAGCGTCTGACGCCATCAAACCGGGACGAGCTCCTGTTCGACGACCTCCCGTGGGTCCGCCGGGCCCGCCAGGAGCACGATGCCTTCGCCGATGCGCTCGCCGAGCGAGGCGTGGAGGTGCTCTATCTGCACGAGCTGCTGAGCGAGACGCTGGGGGTGGCGGAGGCGCGCGAGTCCGTTCTGGAGCAGACGCTGCGGGCGGCCGCGCTCGGTCCGACGCTCGGCCCGGAGGTGCGAGCCTGGCTCGCCTCGCTGCCCGGCCCCGAGCTGGCACGCCGGCTGATCGGCGGGATCGCGTACGACGAGCTGCCGTCCTCCAGCGGGTCGCTGCCGGCGCAGCTGGCCGAGCTGGAGGGCTTCGTGCTGGCCCCGCTGCCCAACCACATGTTCACCCGTGACTCCTCGGCATGGGCCTACGAGGGGGTCTCGATACACGCGATGGCCAGGCGGGCCCGCCGCCGGGAGACGATCCACCTGGCGGCGATCTACCGTCACCATCCACTGTTCACGGCCGCGCCGCACGCGGTGTGGAGCGATGACTTCGGCGGCCCGGTGAGCCTGGAGGGGGGCGACATCCTCGTGATCGGCAACGGCAGCGTGCTGATCGGGATGGGCCAGCGCACCCGCCCGGCCGCGGTCGAGTTCTACGCGCGGAGGCTGTTCGCCGCCGGGGCGGCCCGCCGCGCGATCGCCGTGGCGCTGCCGCCGCAGCGCTCGAGCATGCACCTGGACACGGTGATGACGATGGTCGACCGCGACGCGTTCACGATCTACCCGGAGCTGCGCGACACGCTGATCGCCTACACGCTCACGCCGTCGGCATCCGGGCGGATCGACGTCGAGCGTGAGCGAGACCTGTTCGCGGCGATCGCCCGCGCCCTGGAGCTCCCGGCGCTGCGGCTGCTGCCGACCGGAGGCGATCGCTACGAGTCCGAGCGCGAGCAGTGGGACGACGGCAACAACGTGCTGGCGCTCGAGCCCGGAGTGGTCGTCGCCTACGAGCGCAACGTCGACACCAACACCCGCCTGCGCCGCGCCGGGATAGAGGTGATCACGATCGACGGCGCGGAGCTCGGCCGCGGGCACGGAGGCCCGCGCTGCATGACCTGCCCGATCGAGCGTGACGCGCTGCCCGGCGCAGCCTAGGAGGACGATCGTCCCGGCGATGCCTGACGGCCGCCCGCAGAGTGGATGCGGAGCGCCGCCCGACGGCGCCGGGCAGGCGCCAGCCGCCGGACGGCCGCCCGCCGGCAACGCGGGCGCGCCGGCCGCCGGATGCGAAGCGACGTCCGCGCGCACCATGAACGCGTCGGCCGCGAAGGCGGCGAGACGCTGATGCTGGTCGTCGCCGCGCTCGGCGGGAACGCGCTGCTGGAGCGCGGGGAGCCGGCCGAGAACGCCGCTCAGCGCCGGAACATCGCGGTCGCGGCCCGAGCGCTGGCCCGGCTCGCGCACGAGCACGAGCTGGTGGTGACCCACGGCAACGGCCCGCAGGTCGGGTTGCTCGCGCTGGAGGCCGAGGCCTACGGGGGGGTCGACCCGTACCCGCTAGACGTGCTCGGCGCAGAGTCCGAGGGGATGATCGGCTACCTGCTCGAGCAGGGCCTTGCCAACGAGCTGCCCGGCCGCCGGCTGGCGACGGTGCTCACGCAGGTCGCCGTCGACGAGCGTGACCCCGCCTTCGCGGCGCCGAGCAAGCCGATCGGGCCGGTCTACCCGGAGTCCCAGGCGCGCCGGCTCGCGCGCCGGCGGGGCTGGACGGTGGCTGCGGACGGCGTCGCCTGGCGCCGGGTGGTCGCCTCGCCCGAGCCGAGGCGGATCATCGAGCTGGACGCGATCCGGACCCTGGTCGCGGCCGGCGTGATCGTTATCTGCGCGGGCGGCGGCGGCGTCCCGGTCGTCTCGGACCCCGAGGGGCGCCTGCGGGGCGTGGAGGCGGTGATCGACAAGGACCTGACGGCCGCCCTGCTGGCGCGCGAGCTCGGCGCCGGCGCGCTGCTGCTGCTGACGGACGTGCCGGCGATCGAGGCCGACCACGGGACGCCGCGGGCGCGACCGCTGCGCCGGGCGACCTGGGAGCAGCTCGCCGAGCTCAAGCTGCCGGCGGGATCGATGGGGCCGAAGGCGCGGGCGGCGGCGCGGTTCGTCCGCGAGACGGGCGCCCTGGCCGCGATCGGAGCGCTGCGCGACGCGCCCGCGGTGCTGGCTGGCGCCGCCGGGACACGTGTCCTGCGATCGGGGCCGGCATCCGGGGTCGAAGGCGCCGCGTGAAACCCGCAGCGCCCCGTGGGCCTGGCACCGATGGCGCACCGCGCCGCGCCTCCGTAGGATGTGGCTCGCAAGCGCGACGAAAGGCGGCGCGATGTTCAAGAGCGTGATCGTGGGCTTCGACGGAGGCGAGGGCGGCCGCGACGCGACGGCGCTCGCCGACCTGCTCGTCTCGGACGGCGGCCGCCTGACGCGCGCGTTCATCGACAACGGCGATCCGCGCGCGTGGCGCGGCGCGATCCCGCCGGAGGAGATCGCCGATCTCGCGCACGGCCAGTCGCCCTCGATCGGCGACGGGCTGCACGAGCTGGCCGAGCGGATCGACGCGGATCTGCTGGTCGTCGGATCGTCCCGCCGCGGCCTGCTGGGACGGGTCCTGCTCGGCGACGACACGCAGGAGGCGCTCAGCGGCGCTCCCTGCGCGGTCGCGATCGCGCCCCTCGGATTCGGCGGGCGAGAGCGCACGATCGCCCGCATCGGCGTCGGCTACAACGGGTCGCCCGAGAGCGAGCACGCCCTCCGCGTCTCCCGCGCGCTCGCGCGCTCGCTTGACGCGCGCCTGGCGGCGTTCGAGGCGGTCGCGATCCCCGCGCTGGTGACGCTCGGCGCCCAGGCGCCCGTCAGCATCCCCTCGGACGAGATGATCCACGACGCGCTCGAGCGCCTCGCGAAGCTCCCGGACGTCGAGCCGCACGCGACCTACGGCCCCGCCCCCGCGGAGCTCGAGCGCTTCAGCGAGTCCGTCGACCTGCTCGTGGTCGGGTCCCGCAGCCATGGGCCGCTGGGCAGGGTGGTTCACGGGAGCGTCACGCGGGGGCTGGCACGGTCCAGCCGATGTCCCCTGCTGGTGCTGACGCGCGGCGCGAGGGAGCGGGACGCCGAGGCAGCCCGCGCGGGCGGCCACGAACGTGAGGGCTCGACGGCCGAAGCGGTCGTCGAGCGGGGCTGATGCGGATCCGCGGGCCGAAGTGCGCATGCCGTCTCGGCGGGCGCCGGCGTTGCCGGCGCGAGCAGGCGGCGCGGCGCCGGCGCGCACTCCGGGTGGCCAGACGCCGCTGGTGGCTGATCGCGGCCGGCGTCGGCGCGGAGACCGGCGGCCTGTGGGTGCGCTCCCACAGGCTCGGCGGCCGAGTGGTGGTGCGCTGCCGCAGCGGCCACGTGTTCACGACGATCTGGATCCCGGGCGCCTCGCTGAAGTCGCTGAGACTCGGCTGGTGGCGGTTCCAGCGCTGCCCGGTGGGCGGTCACTGGGCGTGGGTCACCCCGGTCCGGGAGTCCGAGCTGAGCGACGCGGAGCGCCGGTCGGCGCTCGAGCACCGCGACCTGCCGATCCCCTGACGCGCCGTGCCGGCCGAGGGGGTTGCCGGTCCCTCGACGGCCGCAGACGCCGACGCCGCCGATGGATGGCCCGCCGCGCCTGCGTCTCGGGGCGGGCTCGGACTCCGGGAGAGGCTGCCACCGCCGTCCGGCAGCGTGGTCTCATCGAGAGGCCGCGCGAGCCTCCAGGTACGGGGCCAGGTACCGGGCGACGATCTTGGCCTGAGGAGACCAGGTCGGCTCGTCGCCGACCTCCGAGCTGAGCGCGCGGTCGCCGGCGAGCCGCGCGCGCATGTATAGCGGCCGGTCGCCGCCGAGCAGCGTGCCGTAGATCACCGGCTCGAACGGGGTGGGCGTCACCGGCGCCCCTGCGAGCGCCGCGATCGACGCGGCGGCGGCGTCGGCCTGCTGGGCCGCGAGGGCGCCGTGCTTGACCGGGAACTCGGTCGCGTCGCCGGCCGCGTAGACGTGCTCGAGCCCCGGCACGCGACAGTGGTCGTCGATCGGGATGAAGCCGTGAAGGTCGTGCTTGGGAACGCCCGGGGTCGCGGGACCGGCAAGCTCAGGCAGCGCGACGACACGCTCCACGTGAAGCACCCGCCCGCCGGGCCCCAGCGCCACCTGCCCGGGAGCCGGCGTCTCGCAGTGGGCGGAGGAGATGACGAGGACCCCGTGCTCCTCCAGCAGGCCCTGGACCGCCTCGCTGGCCGTGGCGCCGAACACCGCCAGCGGCCCCTCCTCCGGCGTGACGACCGTGATCGACACCTCGGCGCTCATCTCCCAGGCGCGGCGCGCGGTCATCAGCGCGAGCTCGTAGATCGGCAGCGGCCACGGCATCTGCGCCGGCTCGATGAACGCGAGCTTGCGCACGTAGCCCGCCTCCACGTCCTGCACGAGGCCGTGCAGCTGCTCGTCGAGCTGACGCTCGTCGAGCGTCAGCGCATGCGCGAAGCGCCGCTGCGGGCGGGCGCCGAGCGCGAGCAGGAGCGCGTCGTAGTGCAGCTGCGCGCCGGCCTCGGTGCGAACCGTGCGGCGAGCGGCATCCAGCGAGCCGAACGAGCCCCGCACCAGCTCCAGCTCCAGCTCACGGGCGATCTCGTCAAGCGCGTAGTGACGGGCCCGCGAGCTGGCGAACGGCTCGGTCACGCGCAGCGGCCGGTACACGAACTCAGGCTCCGGCGCGAGCATCGTGATCTCGACCCGGTCCGCGGCCAGGTCTCGCAGCGCGAGCGCCGCCTCCAGGCCCGCGACGCCGCCGCCCGCGATCAGGACCCTGAGCCGACTCTGGCCGGTGGCGCTCACAGGCCGCGACTTTACGCCGGTTGGCGGTCCGATCGACCCGCGCGATCCCGCAGCGTCGCCGCGGACAAACCGACCACCGCGCGCACGACGGCGGCGAAGCGGCCACCCGCGCTCGATCCGCGATGATGCGCGCGATGCCGTCCCGTACGAGCCGACGTGCTGGACGTCCGCAGCGGCGACCGGTCCTGCTGCTGTCGCTGCGCGGCTACCGGCGCGGCTGGGCGGCGGCGGACGCCGCGGCAGCCCTGACGCTGCTGGTGATCGCGATCCCGGAGCAGCTCGCGACCTCGCGACTCGCCGGCATGCCGCCCCTGACCGGCTATTACGCGTTCATCGCCGGGACAGTGCTGTTCGCCCTGCTGGGGTCGCACCCGCAGATGTCCGTCGGCGCCGACTCGACGATCGCGCCCCTGTTCGCGGCGGCGATCGGGAGGCTCGCACCGATCGGAGGGGGCCGGTACGCCGAGCTGGTGGCGCTCACAGCGGTCGTCGTTGGCGTTCTCGTGGCGCTCGTCTGGCTGCTGCGCCTCGGCTGGGTCTCGGAGTTCCTGTCGGCGCCGATCATCGCCGGCTTCCTCGCGGGGGTGGCGGTGATCATCCTGGTCCACCAGCTCCCGGCCCTGCTCGGGCTGCCGGCGGCGAGCGGGGGCACTGTCAACCGCCTTGACGCGGTCCTGGGCCATCTGGGCCAGGTCAACGGCTGGACGCTGGCGATCGGCGTCGCGGTGCTGCTGATCGTGGCCGTGGCCGAGCGAATCGACCGGCGCGCTCCGGGAGCGCTGATCGGGCTGGTGGC
This sequence comes from Actinomycetes bacterium, assembly GCA_021846845.1. GTDB lineage: Bacteria > Actinomycetota > Thermoleophilia > Solirubrobacterales > Solirubrobacteraceae > Palsa-465. The sequence goes on from JAJZWB010000041.1 coordinate 16,673, forward strand.
CTCGACTATCGCCGTCGCCGTGCTCGGCCTGACCGAAAAGGGCGTGGCGGTGCTCGGAACCGTGCCCGACGGAGCGCCGCACCTGGGCCTCCGAGGGCTCTCTGTCTCGGCGATCGGCGACGTGACGCCGGTGGCGGCCGTGGTCGCGCTGGTCGTGGTCAGCCAGTCGGCCGCGACCGCGCGCGCGTTCAGGCGCCGCGACGGGTACGACGCCGATGTCGGGCGCGACTTCCTCGGCGTCGGCGCGGGCAGCATCGCCGCCGGGCTGCTCGGAGCATTCCCGGTCGACGCCAGCCCGCCGCGTACCGCGGCGGTGGCCGCCGCCTCGGGCAGGACTCAGGCGGCCGGCCTCGGCGCGGCGGCGGCGATCGCGCTGCTGATACCCGCGGCCGGCCTGCTGCGCGACGTCCCGCTCGCGGCCCTCGGCGGCGTCCTGGTGTTCATCGCCGCGCGCCTGTTCCGAGTCGGCGAGCTGGCCGCAATCGCGCGGTTCAACCGCTTCGAGTTCGCGCTCGCGCTGATCACCCTGCTGACCGTCGCCCTGGTCGGGGTCGAGCAGGGGATCGCGGTGGCGGTCCTGCTGGCGATCCTCGACCGCACGCGTCTGAGCGCGCGCCCCCAGCTGCACGTGCTCGGCAGGCTTGCGCACACGACGAGCTGGGCGCCGCTCTCAAGCGCCGAGCGCCCCGCTCAGATCCCCGGCGTGCTGGTGGTGCTGTTCGCAACCCCGCTCTGGTACGCGAACGCGGACAACTTCCGCGCCGAGCTGCACGCCGCCATGGGGCGGGCGCTGGGAACGCCGGAGCTGGTGGTGCTCGACGCGATCGGGATGAGCGACATCGACTACACGGGCTCGCTGGCACTGCGCGCCGTGCTCGACGAGCTGGACGGCCGGCGGATCAGGTTCGCGGTGGCGCGGGCCGGCGGGCACGTGCGCGCGAGCCTGGAACGGAGCGGCCTGCTGGACCGGATCGGCCGCGAGAACCTGTTCCCGGCGGTGGACGAGGCCGTGACGGCGCTCGCGCCGGTGGCGCGCACCGCCGGCGAGCGGGAGCCCGGCTCGCACGATCCTCCTCCCTCCGGAGAGTCGCGTACGTAGTCTCCCGCGCGGGCGAGTGTGGGGCGGCGCCGATGCGCGACCGGCGGCCAGGTTCGACGATTGTGCGGAGATGCCACTGGATCAGCAGCCTCGGATGGCCGGAAGCCACGTCCTGGCGGACATCCTGTGCGGGGTCGACGGGACGCGGGCGTCATACGAGGCGGTCTCGCAGGCCGCCTCGCTGCTGGCGACCGACGGCCGGCTGACCCTCCTGGTGGCCACCGAGCAGAGGGGCTCCGAGCCGTGGGAGACGGCGACCGTCGCACCCGCGCTCGCGCAGCGATCGCTCGACCGCGCACAGCGGCTGGCCCACGAGGCGGGCGTGACCAGGATCGAGCAGGTGGCTGCGACCGGGCCGGCCGAGGAGGTCCTGCTGGCCGGCGCGCGCGAGCACTCGCTGCTGGCGATGGGCGCGCCGAACGTCTCACGACTGGCGCACATGTTCGTCGGCGGCATCTCCAGCGAGATCGTCCATGCCCTGCCCTGTTCGCTGCTGGTGGCGCGCCGTCCGCCGGCGGACGTGCGCTTCGGAGAGCGGATCATGGTCGCCAGCGACGGCTCCGACCGCTCCGACGCGCTGCTGAGCTTCGCCATCGGGCTCGCGGCGGGACGGGAAGCCGGGCTGGTGCTGTTCCACGCTCCGCACGCGGAATCGTCGGCGCAGCCGACCAGGATCGCCGCTCAGACCAGGCGCGTGCGCGAGGCGCTCGACGACCTGGCCGTCGTGTGCGTGGAGCCGGGGCGCCCGCAGACGACGATCGCCGAGGCGGCCGCGCGGGAGGGAGCTTCGCTGCTGCTGGTCGCGAGCCGGGCGCGGTCCGGTCTGCGCGCCCTAGGCAGCGTCAGCGAGCGACTGGTGCACAGCGCGCCGTGCTCGGTGCTCGTGCTCCGGCCCGAGGACCTGAGCCGCTGAGCGACCGGTTCCGCGGAGCCGACCGACCCTGGGCGTCGGGGCAATCCGAGGAGAGCGCCGGCCGGCGCTAAAGGAACGGCGCCCTCCGGCCGACCCTCTGGCCAGTGGCCGGGGGCGCGATCGCCTGGCGCGCGGACAGCAGGACCGGCTCTCACCGACAGGAGGACGAGCATGCGCAGGAGGCACACGCGGGTCGCGGCGACGGTGAGCGCCCTCGCGGCCGGTGCGCTGGCCGCGTTCACGCTCAGGCCCCACGCGCAGAGCGCCGCGGCGATCTCAGCCCGCACGCCCGCGGTCGAGGTCCGGACCGTCGTGATCCGCCGGACGATCCGCGTCGTCCGGCACGCTCCCTCCGTCGGCGGTCGTGCGCCAGGAGCCGCGCACGGCTCCGGACCGGCGGGGAGCGCCACGCCGGGCACCGTTTCGACCGCCGCGCCGGCTGCCGTGACGACCCGTTCGAGCCCCTCGCAAGGCGCGTCGAGCGGCGTCGCGCCGTCGGCTGCGATCACGACGCGCACGAGCCCGAGCTCCGGCGGGACGTCCCGGCCGCTGACGACGCGCGCCAGCGGCAGCGGCAGCGGAGACGGTGGTGGTGGCGACGGTGGCGACGGTGGTGGCGACGGTGGCGACGGTGGTGGTGACGGTGGCGGCGACGACTAGACGGGCGGCCCGACCCGGCCCGGACCGGGCCTCGGTGCTGCTGTTCAGCCTGGCGGCGTTCTTCTGCGTGCTCGCGCTGCTCGCGCAGCAGCTGCGGGAGACCGTCCGCCGGACCCCCTTGAGCCCGAGGGTCGTGCTCGTCCGCCGGATCTACCAGACCACGATCGTGGAGACGGGGACCGGCGCCGGTCAGGGGATCTCGGGGTCGCAGTCGACATCGAGCCAGCCGGCGAGCGTCGTGCCGGCGCCGCCTCCCACGACCCGGGTTTCGGGCTGACCCTGCGCCGATGGTCGAGGAGCTCGATTACGGCTTTCACGCGATGGGCAGCGAGGTTCGGCTGCTGATCGGGCGCCAGCTGCGGCGCGACGGGCCGCAGGCGCTACAGGCCGCCGACCGCGAGCGGGACTTCGTGCTCGGCTTCGCACGCCGTCTGTCTCGCTTTCGCGCCGACAGCGAGCTCTCGCTGCTCAACCGGGACACCCGCGAGCGGGTGCCCGCGTCGGCGCTGCTGCGCGCGGCGGTGGGCGCTGGAATCTGGGCCGCGCGGCTCAGCGGCGGGCTGGTGGACCCGACGCTCGTCGGCGAGCTGGAGCGAAGCGGCTACGCCCGATCGCTGGATGGGGCCGCCCCGGTCCAGCTGCGGGAGGCGCTCGCGGCCGCCCCGCGGCGACGGCCGGCCCGCCCCAACCCCCGGTCGCGCTGGCGGGAGGTCACGGTCGACGATGCGACCGGGACGATCGTCCGGCCGCCGGGGGTGATGATCGACACGGGCGGGACCGGGAAGGGGCTGTGCGCGGACGCGGTCGCGCTGCGGCTGGGCTCCCACGCGCGCTTCGTGGTCGACTGCGGCGGCGACATCGCGCTCGGCGGGGTCGGCGCCCAGCTGGAGCCGTTCGAGATCGCGGTGGAGCATCCGATCACCGGCGACTCGGTGGGCACGCTTCGGCTCGCCCGTGGCGGCGTGGCCACATCGGGCCTCAACGTCCGGATCTGGCGCAACCCCGACGGCTCCTTCGCCCACCATCTGCTGGACCCCAGCAGCGGCGCACCGGCCTGGACGGGTCTGGTCGCCGCCACGGCGATCGCGGACACCGCGCTCGAGGCCGAGACGCTCTCGAAGATGGCCCTCCTGCTCGGGGCCGAGGGCGCCCGCGAGGCGCTGGCGCGCTGCGGTGGGGTGCTGTTCCACGAGGACGGCGAGGTCGAGCCGGTGGGCCCGATCGACGGGAGCATCGCGGGCAGCGAGACGCTTGGCGCGGTCGCATGAGGGTGCAGCAGGAGCCGCTCGCCCAGCTTTGGTGGCTGGTCAGCCGGGCGTCGGGGATCGTGGCGCTCGTCCTGATCTCGCTGTCGGTGGTGACAGGGCTGGCGATGGCTACCCGGGTGCTGCGCCGTCCCGCGCACAGGCGAAGCGTCGTGCGACTGCACGAGCACATGGCGATCGCCGCTCTCGCGGCGATCGCGGCGCACGGCCTGTCTCTGCTCGGGGACCGCTGGCTCAGACCGGGGCTGAGCGGCATCGCGATCCCGTTCGCGCTGGGCTACCGGCCGCGGTTCACCGGGATCGGGATCATCGGCGGCTACGTCGTGCTGCTGCTCGGGCCGACCTTCTACCTGAGACGGCGCATCGGAGCGCGCAGGTGGCGGCGGCTCCACACGCTGATCGCGTTCGTGTGGCTGCTCTCTGCGGCGCACACGCTCGGCGCCGGCACCGACGCGCACGCTCTCTGGCTGCGGGCGATCGTCTTCGCTCCCGTGATCCCGATCGCGTTCCTGGTGACGCTGCGCCTGCTGGGCGCCGGGCATCCGGCAGCCGGCCCGCGAACCAGGTCAGCGGGCGCGAGCGAGCTGTCCCTGAATGTCGCGCGCACCCCCGAAGCGGCCGGTCCAACCGGTGGCTGCGGCCCCGCCTACGAGGCCGGGCTAGGCAGCGCCGACGTCGACACCGTCCCCGGCTCCGGGCACCCCGCCGCCGTACACCCCGGGGCCCTGGTCCACCTCGTCGCCGGACACCCCCGCGTCAACCACACCGGCGCCATCCACGACACCGCCGGACACCCCCGCGTCAGCCACACCGGCGCCATCGATGTCGCCGCCGTCGGCCACCCCGCGGCGGCCCCAGCCCCCGCGCGGGTTCGGCAGGCCGGCGGTGAACAGCAGACCGCAGAGCACGAACCCCGCGGCGGTGAATGCGACCGCGCTGGCGGAGGATGTGAGCGCCTCGGCGGAGGCCTCGGCGATCCTCCGCTGGCCCGGTGCAGCCCGTAGGCCGACGATCGCGCTGCCACCGCTCGCCCGCACGACGGCGGCGATGGCGTCCCGTCGCTGCGGCGTCAGGCCATGGATGTCACGCAGGCGGCTTCGCACGCCGGATCCCAGCGAGGTGACGAGGATCGTGCCAAGGATCGCGACCCCGAGCGCGGATCCCACCTGCCTGAACGTGCTCTGGATACCGGAGCCCTGGCCGCTGGCCTGCACCGGAACGTCGGTGAGCACCACCCCGGTGAGCTGCGCGGTGGCGAAGCCGACGCCGACGCCGTACACGAACAGCCACGGGATGACCAGCCAGACCGAGATGGTGGGGGTCAGGACCAGCCCGACCGTCCCGATCCCCAGCACCTCCAGCAGGAGGCCGAGCTGCACGATCCCGCGCGGCCCCAGGCGCGGTGCCAGGGCCGGTGTGGCGCCCCCTGCCAGCAGCGTTCCGGCGGCGAGCGGAACCAGGGCGGCGCCGGTGGCCAGCGCGCTCAATCCGAGCGCGCCCTGAAGGTAGAGCGGCAGCGCGAACAGCAGCCCGAACTCCCCCAGCGAGACGATCAGGGCGGCCGCGTTGCCGCGGCTGAAGCTGGAGATCGAGAACAGGCGCAGATCTACGACCACGAGCCGCCCGGCCCGGAGGCGACGCCGCTCGATTAGCACGAACGCCGTCAGCGACAGCAGCGCAAGCAGGATCGCCACGACGACCGGCGAGAGCGATCCCGCGGGCCACCCGAGGAGCCCGAGGCGTCTGGTGGAGGTCCACCATCCGTACGTCTGGCCCTCTATCAGCCCGAACACGAGCGCCGCCAGACCCGCGGTGAGGGTCAGCTGGCCGGGTATGTCGAAACCCCGTCTGGTGCGCGGATCGGAGGTCTCCGGGACCACCAACACGAGGCCGGCGAGCACCGCGAGGCCGAGCGGGACGTTGATCAGGAACGCCCACCGCCAGGAGAGCTCCGTCGTCAGCACCCCTCCGAGGAAGGGTCCGATGGCCGCCATGCCGCCGATCGTCGAACCCCAGATCGCGAACGCGATCGCCCGCTCCTGCCCCTCGAACAGGCTGTTGACGGTCGAGAGCGTGGCGGGCAGGATCATCGCGCCGCCGATCCCCTGGAGGAACCGTCCGAGGATCAGCACTCCGCTGTTGGGCGCGGTGGCGGCCACCACGCTCGACAGCACGAACCAGGCCGTGCCGACCCGGAACAGGCGCCTTCGACCGAACATGTCGCCGATCCGCCCGAGGGTGATCAGCAGCGCGGCGAAGACGAGCGAGTAGATCGAGTTGACCCACTCGGCCGTCGTCGCGGTCGTGTGCAGGTCGCGGATGATCGATGGGATGGCGACGTTGACGATCGTCGCGTCGACGATGATCATCGCGACCCCGAGCGCGATGAACGGCATCGCCAGCCACCTGCGACGGTCGGCGGCGGCGGCCCTGTTATCTGTCGTCTGGCTCATGTGGTGTTGCTCGCTTCCGGTGGACGCAGGGGCCCGATCCGCCTGAGGGCTCGCGGCCCCGAGGCCCCGGCCGGCCTCCGCCGGCGACCCGGCCGCGTTGCCCTCGCCAGGCCACATGCCGACCCCGCGGGGCAGACACGGGAGACGGTACCGGCCGCACCGGCAATTTGTCAAGAGTCTGTCCAAAGTATGTACAATGATCATGTGTCGACCTCGGAGGCGCTCAGGATCGGCGAGTTCTCCCGGCGCGTGGGCGTGAGCGCCGCCGTTCTCCGCGCCTGGGAGCGCCGCTACGGCCTGCTGGAGCCGATCCGCTCCAGCGGCGGCTTCCGGCTCTACACGGCGCAGGACGCCGAGCGCATCGCTCGCATGCTGCGGGGTCTGGAACGGGGCCTCTCGGCGGCCCAGGCAGCCCGCGCGGCGCTCGACGGCGGACGGCCCGCGGAGGGCCTGCTCGAGGGCGCGGCCGCACGGATCCTGGCGGCGATCCGCGACTACGACGAGGCGGGCGTGCACGCGGTGCTCGACGAGAGCTTCGCAGCCTTCGGCCTGGAGGCCGTTCTCCGCGACCTGATCCTGCCCACGCTGCGCCAGGTGGGGGTGGAGTGGTCGCAGGGGACGCTGGACATCAGCCAGGAGCACTTCGCCAGCAACCTGATCCGCGGCCGCCTGCTCTCCATGGCGCGGATGTGGGTCACCGGCCGCGGGCCGGCCGCGCTGCTTGCCTGCGCGCCCGGCGAGCAGCACGACATCGGCCTGCTCACGTTCGGGCTGCTGCTCAGGTCCTACGGCTGGCGGATCCTGTTCCTCGGCGCCGACACGCCGATCGAGACCGTCGAACAGGCGGCGCGGAGCACTCAACCGAAGCTCGCGGTGATCGCGAGCTTCGACCCGGCGCGCCTGGAGGCCGAGGCGGCCTCGATCCGCCGGCTGGGCAGGCTGGTTGCGCTGCACCTCAGCGGTCCGGGGGCGACCGAGGAGCTGTGCAGGCGCCTGCGCGTGGCACGCCTGGACGGCGACCTGATCGACGCCGCCCGCGAGATCGGCCTGCGCATGGCGGCCTGACGGCTCGCCGGCGCCGTGACCTGACCGCCGGGCGCGTCCTGCGCCGTGACCGGACAGGCGGGCGGCCGTCCCCGACGCCGCGCCTCCGGCCTCTCCCGGGTCACCAGCCCGCGGTGCCGGGCGGCCCCTTGAACGGACCGACCAGGTCCGAGGTGACCCAGCCGCCGTAGAAGTCGCCGGGCTGCGACCGGACGCGCTCGTCGTCCAGCCAGGCGGCGTCGACCCGGCCGGCGTAGAAGGACACGTGGTCGCGCAGCTCCTCGTAGCCGGGCGACGGGCTGGGGTAGGACCACCCGACCGCCTGGAACCGGCGTCCGTGGAGCACCGCGTCGACGTATCGCGCGAAGCCCTTGAACTCGCACCACGTGGAACGGGCGCCGGAATCGGCCAGCAGGTCCATGCGCACATCCCCGGGGGGGATGTAGATCGTGGGCGGGTGGCTGGTCTCAAGCACCCGCAGCGCGGCGGCGGAGTCCGCCAGCAGCTCGCCCCCCAGCTCGACGCGGACCCGGCGGGCGCACGGCACCACGATCGGTGGCCGGGGGTAGTCCCACACTCGCTCCATGGCGCCCTCCCGTCAGACCGCCGCGGCCAGCCGCAGACCCTGAGCCCGGAGCTCCACGTCCTCGGCGACCGCGCGGCGAAGCGCCTCGTCGAATCCGGCCGGCTCGAGCCCGAACAGCTCCATGCCGGACGGGTCGGTGACGATGGTCGGCATCGACAGGCCCTCTACCAGCGGCCGCGCGACGCCCGCGTCGACCGGCGTGACCAGGCCGATCCACAGGGATGAAAGCCTCGGGGTGATCAGCGGCACGGGGACCCGCGGCCTGGGACGCATCCCGAGGACGATCGCCATCCGATCGAGCATCTCGCCGTAGGTGAGCACGTCCGGCCCGCCGATCTGGATCTCCCTGCCGATCGATCCCTCGACGTCGAGCGCCGCGAGCAGGTAGCTCAGGGTGTCCTCGACGCCGATCGGCTGGGTCGGGTTCGCCAGCCAGGAGGGCGCGATCATCGCGGGCAGCCGCTGCACCAGGTAGCGCAGCGTGCGGTAGGACTCGCTCTGGGGTCCGACCACCATACCGGCCCGGAAGTAGGTGAGGGGCGGCCCGTTCCGACGCAGCAGGACGGCGGTCTGGTGGCGGGCGCGCAGGTGCCGGGAGTGCGGCTCATCGCCGAGTCCGCCGAGGTAGATCACACGGCCCACGCCCTCCTCGCTCGCCATGCGGCCGAACGACACCGCGGCGGCGCGCTCGCTGGGCAGGAAGTCGCTGGGCCCCCCGCGGCCCATCGAGTGGATCAGGTAATAGGCGGCGTCGATTCCGCGGCCCGCCCCGCGCAGCGTCTCCGGGCGCAGCGCGTCGCCCTCGTGCAGCTCGCATCCGAGCCGCTCCAGCTCGAGGGCGCGCTGACCGTCGCGGTCGCGCACCAGGCAGCGCACCTCGTCGCCCGAGCGCACCAGGGCGGCGGCGAGGCGGCTGCCGATGAAGCCGGTGGCGCCTGTGACCAGCACGCGCCTCATGCCCGGACCTCGCCGGCCGATGTCGTGGACTTCGCCGCCGGCTCGGACGCAGCCGTGGCGAGCACCGTCGCCAGGCGCTCGGCCTTGGAGCCGTCGAAGCCGCCGAGCTCGCGCGCGAGGATCCGGCCGCCGGGCGCCACCGCCAGCACGGCGATCGTGTCGGTGCCGCTGAGGCCGAGGCCCCGGACGGCCCGGTCCACATCCGTGTACACGGTGATCGTGCGGGCGCGAGCAGACGGGTCGGGGATCGCGCGGGTCATGCCTCCGTCTATGAAGGCGCGCACCGGACCGTACCTGGCGGAGATGATGGGCAGCTCGAAGACGGCGACGTCCCCGCGGTCGCGCTCGAGCTCGGTCAGCCACGGGAGCCAGCTGTCGACCAGGCTCTGCTGCTCACGGTGGAAGGCCGCGACGAGCAGGTTGTGCGGCTTCGGGAGGTCACGGGGAAGGACGAGATCGCGGCCTTCCAGCGATCGGCCGCTCAGCGTCGGCAGCCTGTCTGAGCGCGCCGATCCCAGGCTCCGCTCCAGGCCGGCGAGGGCCCGGTCGCCGACGCGATCGAACGCCAGGCCGAGGAGCGGGTCCGCGATCCCCAGGGGGCCCTTGAGGGCCAGCTCGGCCTCATAGGTGACATGCGTGCCGGCGCCCGCCGGCTCGAACGAGATCCGGTCGTTGGAGACGACGGTGGAGCTCTCACCGCGGAACGCGACCGCGTGCGGCGGGTCGTACTCGACGGTCCGGTAGGTGAGCGCCGTCCGGCGCCCGAGGAACGAGGCGACGAGGCGCACCTCCGCGCCGACGCCCGGGGCGGCGGCGCCGACGCGCTCGGCCTCGACCACGCCCGGGTCCCACTCCGCGGTGTTGGCGAAGTCGCTGAGGTATTCGAACACGTCCCGGATCTCGCGTGGCGAGTCGATCTCTGCTCGGTATCTGGCCATGCTCTCTCCTACCTGGATTGCGTGTCGCGTTCGTCCTGCCAGCCGCTGAGCTCCGCGCAGCGCTCCCAGAGCAGCTCACGCTCCTGTGGCGTCTCACGGGTCCACGGCAGCACATGCGTGGGCCGGGGCCGCCGGTCGTGCCAGAAGCGGCCCGAGCTGCGGCCGGGCTCATCGGCGGCCGCGAGCCACACGATCGTGTCCGCGCCCTGCTCGGGAGTGCGCAGCAGCGGCCGCGTCAGACTGTGGAAGCGGGGCAGCGAGGTCCGCACGCCCGGCGTGTCCGCCCAGCCGGGATGCATGGCGTGGACGCAGACGCCGCGGCCGGCGAGCCGCTCGGCCCAGATCTCGGTCAGGATCACCTGCGCACGCTTGGTCCTGGCGTAGGCGACCGGTCCCTCATAGCGCCCCCGCTCGCTCTCCAGGTCGTCGACCCGGATCCTCTGCGTGTACATCCCGCCGGAGGAGACGTTGACGATCCGCGAGGGAGCGCTCCGCGTCAGGCAGGGCATCAGCAGGTTGGTCAGCAGGAACGGGCCGATGACGTTGGTCGCGAAGGTCAGCTCGATTCCATCGGCGGTGACCGCGCGCCGCGCGCTCATGATCCCGGCGTTGTTGACCAGCACGTCGAGGCGATCCGCCCATGAGCCGAAGCGCTGCGCGAACGTCCTCACCGACCCCAGGTCGCTGAGGTCGCAGACGCCGACGTGCAGGCGCTCGCTGCCCGTGCGCTCGGCGACCGTCGCGCGCGCTCTCTCCCCGCGAACCGGATCGCGCACGAGCAGCCAGACGTCGGCCCCGAGAGCCGCCAGGCCCTCGGCAGCCGCAAGTCCCAGTCCCGAGGTGGCGCCCGTGACGATCGCCACCCGACCGTCCATCCTGCGCAGGTCCGAGGAGCTCCAGCTCCGGCTGCGGACCCGGTAGCCCACGCTCGTGTAGCCGCCGATAACCGTTCGGTCAAGTGCGCAATCGAGTGCTTCTGAGGTCTTCATCGGAATCGCCTGCGCTTCGACAGACACTATACAAACCCTGAACAGGCTGTCCAACGGCATGCGGGCGGACCGGGTACTCGTGAGTCGATGCCCCTATCGTCCCGAGCGTGACCGAGAGTGGCCAGGCGCCCATGGAGCCCGCTTGAGCTCGCGCCGCCGGGTGATCGTCGTCGGCGCCGGGTTCGGCGGCCTCGCGGCGGTCGCGCGCCTGCTCGAGCGCGGCGGCGGGGCGCTGGAGGTCACGCTGATCGCACCCGGCCGGCGGGCGACCTACCTGGCTGGAACGCTCGACGTCACGCTGAACGGGACCGACCCGGGGCGATTCTCGGTCGAGGTCGGGCTCGAGGGCGTGCGCTGCCTCGACGCGACCGTGGACCTCGTCCTCGACGGCGGCGTCATGATCGGGGGTCAGCGGATCGCGGGCGACGCGGTGATCGCCGCGCCCGGCCTGGCGCTCGGCGAGATCCCCGACTGGCCCCGCGCGGCGGCCGCCTGGGACCCGGCGGGAGCGGCACGCGCCCGGGCGGCGCTGCCGGAGCTCGGCGGCGGACGCGTCCTGGTCGCCGCCTGCTCGCTGCCCTACCGCTGCCCGCCCGCTCCGTTCGCGCTGGCGATCGGGCTCGCCGAGCGCGGCCGCCTGGCGGGCCGGGAGACGCACGTGGTCGTCGCCACGCCTGAGCCGCTGCCGCTGGCGGGCGTGGGCGGCGAGGCGCCCGAGCTGGTCCTGGACGCGTGCGCCGCGGCCGGGGTGACCGTCGAGTCCGGGTTCGCCGCCGATCCGGACGCCAGCGAGGACGGCGTGCTGCGCTCGTCCGACGGACGCGAGCTCGCCTACGACGCCGCCTTCCTGGTGCCGCCGCACGTGAGGCCGTCGTGCCTGTCGCAGCTTCCCGGCGATGGCCCGGTCGTGCCCGTCGGGGATCGCGGCGCGGTTTCGGCTCACGCCTCGCCCCTGTACGTCGTGGGCGACGCGGCCGCGACCGGCCTGCCACGGGCCGGCGGGGTCGCGCGCGCCCTCGCGCGCGCGGCCGCGGACGGGGTGCTGGAGACGCTCGGCATCGCCCCGGCGCCGCCCCCCGAGCCGATCGAGGCCTCCTGCTTCATGCTCCACCCGGGAGGCGCCGTCAGCCGGCTGCGGGTCAGCTTCAGCGGCGACGACCGCCGGGTGCAGATCGACGGCCCCAGCCCGGACCTGGCGGTCGCGCGCCAGGACG
>JAJZWB010000176.1 GCA_021846845.1 Actinomycetes bacterium
AACATCCCGGTCTCGAAAACCGGTATGGGCGATTCGTCCATCGGGGGTTCGAATCCCCCCCTCTCCGCTTTAGACGTTGATTTGCAGCGATTTCATGGCTCGTCGGTGGGCGGTGTGATGCCGCTGGCGGCCGTCCAAGGCCGCTCAGAACCGCTTTTTGAGGGTGCAGTTTTTCCCACGGTTTTCCCACAGGGCTCGATCTCGGCCGCCCGCGCCTTCTCTGCTGAGTCGGCGAGATAGGCATCGAGAAGGTCGGCCGCCTCTTGCTCGCTGCCGGGGAAGAGGTGCCCGTAGCGGTCGAGCGTTACCGTGATCGACGCGTGACCCATGAATGTCTGAAGTGCCTTCGCGTTGACGCCGGCGGCGATCATCAACGTCGCGAACGTGTGCCGGCACTCGTGAAGGGTCACCGGCCGCAGGCCACGTCCGCTCCAGGCGCGCTCCGCCCGCTGGCTCACGGTCGACGCGCTGAAGGGCGTGTCGTCGTCGCGGCCAAAGACGCGCTCTGCGTCTGAGTTGTTGAGCCGATGGCGCACGAGGTAGTCGCGCAGCACCGCGGCGATCGGGACGCGACGCCGGCCAGCGGCTGACTTCGGCGCGACGAATCCCTGCTTCTGATCCCAGGACCGCTCGACGCGGATCAGCCCATGGGCCAGGTCGACGTCGCCCCACGCGAGCGCCTGAAGTTCGCCGCGCCGCAGGCCTGCATAGAACGCCGTCGCCCACAGCGCCCGGTCGGTGTCCGGTGCGCTCTCGATCAGGCGGAGGGCTTCGGCCGGCGTCACGATCCGGTCGCGGCGACCCCGCACCGCCGGGATCTCGACACCGGCCGTCGGGTTCGCGTTGATGTCCCCCTGACGCAGCGCGCGGCGACAGAGCGCGCGCAGCGGAAGCAGCGCGTTGCGAACGGTGGACGGGCCCAGATCACGACCGACGAGCTCGTCGACGAGTCGCTGGACGTCACCGGCGCGGACATCCTGCACCTTGGCCGAGCCGAGCGCCGGGTACACGTACTCCCTCAACGCCTGCTCATACCCCCGGAGGGTCGAGGGCTTGTAGCGGTCACCTGAACGGTTGCGAATCCCGCCGTCCAGCGCAGCGGCGAGCCACGCGTCGCCGACGTCCTTGAGCCGGACCGGTCGCGGCGCGACGAGCACACCGCGCCGCAGGTCGACCCGCGCGTCCTCTCGCCACAGTTGCGCCGCTGCCTCGGTGGCGAAGGTCTTGCGGACCAGGCGCTTGTCGCGCTGGCTCCAGGCGACCGCGCGATATGACGGCGTGCACGAGCATCTACCGCCGGCGCGCGCGTCGCACTGACGGGCGTGGCGGACCTCGATGCCCGCTCCGGAATCGCGCTTTGTCCGGCTCATCCTCGCTCCTCCCTCTCGACGGCTCAGGTGTCGCCGAGCGTACGGTGCGCGTTGGTCTCCATCCGGCGCGTGATCTCAGCAACCGGAATCAGGCGCCGGCGGCCACGGCGGACGATGCGGAGCTCGTGCATCACATGCTGCTCTAGGAAGTCGACGCTCACGCCGAGGGCCTCCGCGGCCTCCGATTTCGACAGCGCCAGCCGCGGGATGCTCGGGTCTGCTGCCGACGGTGCGGATCTGCGGGGGTTCGCTGCCATTGCTATGCTGAGAGGTTATCATATGTCGTAGTAGCTTATCGATGCTTGTCGCGGCTATTTGACGTCGATCTGCGCAGCCTGGTAGACCCGACCTCCATGCCACCTGAAGCGCTTCTCACCCCTGCCCAGCTCGCCGAGGAGATGCAGGTGACGGTCGCGACCGTGCGCCGATGGATCAGCACCGGCGAGCTCCACGCGTCCAAGGCCGGACCGCGCCGGTGGACGATCCGCCGCTCCGATGTCGACCGCTTCCTCGCCGGTGCCGGCCGCTCCGAGCCGGACCTGGTGCCCTCCGAGGATCCGTCCTTCCGTAGGCACCTGGTGGCTCCGAGTGAGCGTTGAGCGGGCCCGCGAGCAGCTTGAGCTGTCGGAGGGCCGATGGGAGACGGCTGTGCGCGAACATGCTCAGCCACCGCCGGACGCCGGCTTCACGCGCCGGCTCCGCGCCCTCGCAGACGCCGCCGCTCAGGAGCAGGCCGCGTACGCCTACGCTGCCGAGCAGGGCTTCGGCTGGCGCCAGGGCCCGCCGTGGCTGCCACCACACGAGCTCCGACCCGCGCCATGGCGATCGTCGCTCGCACCGGCCGAGCCATGGACGCGCTTCGACGATGCCGTCGAGAGCCTCAGCCGCGCCCGGATGGGCGTCAGCGTGGTCGCGGTCGCCCGCGCCTTCGGTCTACTCGCCGATGCGGCCCACGCACTTGCGGCCGCGATCGAGAACGCCGATGCCCGCCCTGGGGCCGGCGGCACGGCGGCCTAGCAAGACGCACGAGATCACTGCGCCACAGACGTCTCGGTTCGCCGCCCCAAGATCGACCGCCACCTCGACCAGCGTTCCGTACTGAGGCCTGCCTGCCGTCGCCTGGTTGCCGTCCCGGTCAAGTTGTCGAGGTCCTGCTGCTGGTTGCCAGCCCCCCGCCCCCGCCCCCGGTTCACAAGCCATCGCCCACCCGGTAAGACAGTTGAGCCGGACCACCCGCACGAAACACGTGGAGGGTGGGTGGTCCGGCTCAACTGCCCACCACGCGCTGCGGCGAATCCCCAGTGTTTACGGGGGCGGGGGCGGACCTCGGTCAATCCTTAAGTCAGTCCCATCAGGCTTGACTTAAGGCCGCACTTCCGGCCGGACCTCTGCGACAACTGCGTCGATGACAGCCGAAAGCGATTCCCAGGGAATCATCTGCCGAGCTTTGGGGGTTCGCGCTCGAAGCGACGGTCAAGATTTCTGAGTTGCTGCCGATGCCGTAGGCCAGCGTGGGAATGCCGCAAGTGTCAAGACCGGACTACATGACGGAGTGGGATCCTCTTATCGGAGAGGATGCCGCGCGGAAGCTGCGTCGCTACAGGAAAACCGTCGCGCTTGCTCCGCTAGACCTGGTCTTTTGCCTCGGTGCTGGAGCATCGATCGGAAGGGGGACGCTCGCGGACATTTCCGGCGCCATCTTGGCGATCGCTTTCGCTGTCAACGTAGGCGTGCTCATTCACGCGCAGAGAACTGTGGTGGCCGCGATTTCGCTGTGGTTCGGTGCGAAGGTCGGTGGAGTCCCGCGGACGGGCCCTGAACGCTTTGACGAGTGGCGACGTGCGCGCGGCTTGATGACTCCAGAGGAGCGCGCTGCTGCCGATCGGCGCGCTCCGTGATCGGCGTGCACAGAGTGCCTCGCAAACGCGACGACCGAAGTGCCACTGATCTACAAGTCCGGCGTCGCGCCTCGGTGATCCGTGGAGGCGTTCGAGGGCGGCGCCCAGGGCAGTCGGGATCCGTCCTTCGATGTCGCGAAGCCTTCCGACGCGCTGGGTTGCGTTTCGCTACGCCCGCTGCCATCCAGAACCGCATCAAAGATTTGCGGGAACTCCGCGTTGCGCGCGGTGCGCTTCGCGATCATCTTGTCGAGGAAGTCGCGTTCAGCCATCAGCTCTGCATCCTCGAGGGCGATCGTATCTATGACCGCCGACCGGGCCCGCGGAGACGGCTTGTCTCGCCTCAGGCCAAGTCCTCGCCGGCGGCGCGCATCGCGTCCAGCAGATCGCCGGTCGTCACGACCTCGACGCCGGCGTCGCTGAAGTCCTTGTCCTGCGACCAGATCGGGACGCCAAGGGTCAAGGCGAGCGCGAGCGTCGGCCAGTCGTCGGGATCCCGCCCGGAGAGCCGCCCCTCAGCCTCCAGGCGCTGGTCCTCGTACTCGGCCGCGGGCTTCCACTCGACCGGCATCAGCTGGAACGCGGCGAACATGAGGGCCAGATCGAGCTTGCGCTTCTCAGCGAGTCGTGGCAGGTGGCGAGCGATCTCGACGGCGACCGCATCGGCGGCCACACATCGCGGGTCCTGTGGCGACGCGATCACGAGCCGGGCTCGGCCGCCGATCAGCGCGGACAGGACGACGTTCGCGTCAGCGACGACGACGGTCGGCAGCGAAATCGTCGAGCACCTCTTGCTCGCTCACACCGTCGGCCTCTAGCTTGGCCCCGATCTGCTCGGACAGTCGCAGGAACACCTCGCGGCGGACCTCGACCGGCAGCTCGGGCGTGTCCCACGGCAGGAAGAACCCGGCCGGCGCGCCGTCCCGGGTCACGAGGATGACGTCCTCGGAACGGAACATCTCGCTCGCTCGATCGCGGAAGTCGCGAACCGTCACGACCTTCATGTGGGCACCTCCGTGGTCACATACAAGATCATAGCGCCGCGCCCTGGGCCGAACCAGGTTTTTCCCGCACAGCTTCCCGCAGCATCATCCTCGACCGAGAAGTCCCTTCAAATCAATAGGTCGACGGCCGAACCACTCCGGTCTCGAAAACCGGTATGGGCGATTCGTCCATCGGGGGTTCGAATCCCCCCCTCTCCGCTGATTCAGCGTCCGCGCGGGAGCGGCGGGAGCCTCCGCGGCCGGGCCCGCAGCGCCGCCGGGCGGTGAGACCGGGCCGCGGAGCGCGGGAGCGGCGGCAACCTCCGCGGCCGGGCCCGCGGCGACGCCGGGCGGTGGGGCCAGCCTGCGTCTCCGAGCCGACTCACGCCTGGCTGGCGCTCCGTACCATTTGCGGACCGTCCCATGGGTCCCAAAGCCTTCAAGCCACCCGCGCAGGCGAGCTCGGGGGCGTCCCGATGGGACGCGAGCAGGGCCGCGTGGGCCGGTGGCGGCCGTGGTCCTGGCGGCCCTCCGGGCGGGTATGAGCCGCTCGGCACCCCCTCGCCGACAAGGCGGGCGCGCCACGGGTGGCGCATCCTGCTCGGCTGCCTGATCGTGCTGCTGGCGAGCGCGGGCACGTCGGCCGTCGCCGTGCTTGAGCAGGTCCACACCCTGGTCCAGGACATCAGCGTCAACAAGCCGTTGAAGGTGAGCTCCACGGCGCTTGCCGCGCCGCACTTCGGGCAGCCCGAGACGCTGCTGCTGGTCGGCGACGACACCCGAAAGGTATTCAAGTACTACAACGGCTACGTTCCCGATCTCGCGAACGAGATGCTGCTGGTCCGGATCGATCCGGGCAAGCCGTGGATCTCGATGATGTCGCTCCCGCGCGAGCTGTGGGTCAACATCACCGAGCCGGACGGGGTGACCTACACGAACCGGCTCAACTCGGCCTACACGTTCGGGACCACGACGCTGCTGCGGACGATCAAGCAGGTCACGGGCCTGTCGGTCAACCACGTGATCGTCACCACGTTCACGCAGTTCGAGAACGCGATCAACAAGCTGGGCTGCGTCTACGACACGATCGACGAGCGCTACTTCCACAACAACGCGCTCGGCGGCGCGCAGTACCAGAACATCGATCTGCTGCCCGGCTACCAGTGCCTGAACGGCAGCCAGGCCGAGCAGTTCGTCTCCTATCGCCACACGGACACCTCACAGGTGCGCGACGCTCGCGACCAGAGCTTCCTGCTCGCCGTCAAGCAGCAGTACGGCCCTCGGCTCGCGGGCAACGTCGGCGAGTTCGAGAGGGTCTTCGGCGAGACGGTCCAAACGGACGCGGGGCTGCGCAGCCCGACCGAGATCCTGAATCTCGCAAACCTCCTGATCAGCGCCGCGTCCCTGCACGTGCGCCAGGTGCACTTCCAGACCACGCCGTGCTCCAGCACCTGCCCCTACGGGGATCTGACCGCCTCGCCGCAGCAGATCCAGGCCAGCGTTCACAAGTTCCTGTTCGGACGCGATACG
>JAJZWB010000177.1 GCA_021846845.1 Actinomycetes bacterium
CAGCCGGCCGTCGAGCGCGTCGATCCGCCTCAGGAACAGCTCCACCAGCTCGCGCGGGTGCACCTGCCCGTCCCGCACGAGAGCCGCCAGCGCACCTGGCCCCGCGAAGGCCAGGTCATGCCCGCCGGTCGTGCCGAGACCGCTCATCTCGCCGCCTCCTCGCTCATCCGCGCCCCGGACGCCCGCATCCTCGCTCATCCGCGCCCCGGACGCCCGCATCCTCGCTCATCCGCGCCCCGGACGCCCGCATCCTCGTTCATCCGCGCCCGGGCGGCCGCCACGCCGGCTCGTCATGCCGCGAGCGCCAGCACCAGCTCCCGAATCGCAGGCGGATACCGGTGCGATATCCCGCCGTGCCGGCCTCCGAACAGCTCCAGCGTGTGCTCGACGCCGAGGCGCTCGAGCTCGGCCGCGAACGCCTGCGCGCCAAGGTCGAGGAAGAACTCGTCCTGCCGGCCGGCATCGAGGTGGATCCGCCGCATCGAGCGAAGCGCGTCCGCGTGGCGGGGCGCCATCCGCACCGGGTCGAGCCCCAGCCACCGCTCCCAGACCTCGTCGACCAGGCGCCCCGTCGCGAGGTCGAACGGCAGCAGCGCCTTACCGGGACGCGCCGGGTCCGGCGTGTAGGCGCACGCGTACGCGTAGGTCGACACCGCCGCGCCGAAGCGTGCGAAGTCGAACGCGGGCTGGGCGCGCGCCTGCTCGAGAAGCCGGTCGTAGTCGCCGCCGAACTCGTCGCGCAGCAACCGCACGATTCCCGGGAAGTCGCGCAGGTAGCAGACCTCGAACAGCGCGTCGCCGGCGTGGGAGGCGAGCGCCGAGAAGACGTCCGGGCGAAGCATCGGTACGACCATCGCGCCATAGCCGCCCGAGGACTTGCCCGCGATCCCGCGGTGGTCGCGGTCGGCGGCGGTCGGCCAGCGCGAGTCGACGAACGGCACGATCTCGTCGCACAGGTGGTCCAGGTAGCGCCCCGTGCTGGAGGAGTTCAGGAACTGGGAGCCGCCCAGCGAAGTCCACGCGTCGACGAACACGACGATCGCGTCGGGACACTCGCCGGCGGCGAACATCGCGTCCAGGCGCTCCACCGGCGTGGGCTCGAACGCGCCGCGCGCCAGCCACATGTCGACCTGGCCCGAGTAGCCCTGGATCACGTAGATGGACGGGACCCCGGTCGCATCCCCGGACGCGACCCCAGGCGAGCTGTAGACGTAGAGCGGGCGCTGCGCCGGATCCCCGAGCGGGTTGGACTCCAGCAGCGGGGAGCGCACCACGAGCCGCTCCAGCCGCCCTGACAGCTCCCGATCCCACGGAGGGCCCGGCGCACCTTCGAGCTCGGTCAGGCTCATCCCCCCACGCTAGACGAAAGGCACCTGAGACGACGGCCACGCGCGCGGCCGCGGATATAGTCGGGCGAGAGGCCCATGAACGACGTGTCCCAAACCAGGCAGCTGTCCGACGACGCCGGCGCAGACGGCGCCGATCCCGACGTATCCGACCCGGATGCGGTAGAGACCTCTGAGTGGCTGGAGGCGCTGGACGCCGTCGTCTCACACGACGGCCTCGGCCGCGCCAGGCAGCTGCTGACACGTGTCGTTGAGCGCGCTCAGAACGCCGGCGCGGGACCGATCGCCAGCCTCAACACACCGTATGTCAACACGATCCCGGCGCAGCTGGAGCCGCCGTTCCCCGGCGGCGCGGCCGGGGCCGAGATCGAGCGCCGCCTGCGCTCGATCGTGCGCTGGAACGCGATGATGATGGTCCTGCGAGCCAACGAGCGCTCGCACGGGATCGGCGGCCACATCGCGAGCTTCGCTTCGCTGGCGGTGCTCTACGAGGTCGGCTTCAACCACTTCTGGCACGCCGCCTCCGAGTCGCACGGCGGCGATCTCGTCTACTTCCAGGGCCACTCCTCACCCGGCAACTACGCGCGAGCGTTCCTCGAGGGCCGGCTGGACGCGGATCAGCTGGACAACTTCCGCCAGGAGGTCGCGCACCCGGGGGGCCTCAGCTCCTATCCCCACCCGTGGCTGATGCCCGACTTCTGGCAGTTCCCGACGGTCTCGCTCGGGATCGGCGGGATCACCTCGATCTACCAGGCCCGGTTCATGAAGTACCTCCACGCCCGCGGACTGGCCGACACGGCCCCGCGCAAGGTGTGGGCCTTCCTCGGCGACGGCGAGATGGACGAGCCCGAGTCGATCGGCGCGACCGCGTTAGCCGGACGCGAGCGCCTCGACAACCTGATCTGGGTCGTCAACTGCAACCTCCAGCGCCTCGACGGGCCGGTGCGAGGGAACGGGAAGATCATCCAGGAGCTTGAGTCAGACTTCCGGGGCGCCGGCTGGAACGTGATCAAGGTGATCTGGGGCACCCGCTGGGACCCGCTGCTGGCCGCCGATGCCGACGGCGCGCTGATGAAGGTGATGCAGGACTGTCTCGACGGGGAGTACCAGACGTTCAAGGCACGCGACGGCGCCTTCGTGCGGGAGCACTTCTTCGGCCGCGACCCGCGGCTCGCCGCACGCGTCGCGCACATGACCGACGACGAGATCTGGCTGCTCAACCGCGGTGGCCTGGATCAGCAGAAGGTCTACGCCGCCTACCATGCCGCCGTGCGCCACACGGGCCAGCCGACCGTGATCCTCGCCAAGACGATCAAGGGCTACGGGATGGGCGTCTCAGGCGAGGGGCAGATGGTCACCCATCAGGCCAAGAAGATGACCGACGACGCGCTGATCGCCTTCCGCGATCGGTTCGAGCTGCCGCTTACCGACGAGCAGGTCCGCAACCATGAGTACTACCGCCCGGCGGACGACACCCCGGAGATGCGCCTGCTGCGCTCGGCGAGAGAGTCCCTCGGCGGCTCGCTGCCCGCGCGCCGCCGGGCCACGACACCGCTCAGGGTCCCCGAGCTGGAGCTCTTCAGGAGCCAGCTGGAGGGCACCGACGAGCGCGAGATCTCGACCACGATGGCGTTCGTGCGCGTGCTCGCCGCGCTGCTCAGGGACAAGCAGCTCGGGCCGCACATCGTGCCGATCGTGCCCGACGAGTCGCGCACATTCGGCATGGAGGGGCTCTTCCGACAGGTGGGTATCTACTCCTCGGTGGGGCAGCTGTACAAGCCGCAGGACTCGGAGCAGCTGATGTTCTACAAGGAGGACGCCCACGGGCAGATCCTTGAGGAGGGGATCACCGAGGCCGGCTCGATCTCGTCGTTCATCGCAGCGGGAACCTCCTACTCCGCCCACGACGTTCCGATGGTGCCGTTCTACATCTACTACTCGATGTTCGGCTTCCAGCGCGTCGGCGATCTCGTCTGGGCGGCCGGCGACAGCCGCGCGCGCGGCTTCATGCTCGGTGGTACGGCCGGGCGCACGACCCTCAACGGCGAGGGCCTTCAGCACGGCGACGGCCACAGCCACCTGCTGTTCTCGGTGGTGCCCAACTGCCGGGCGTATGACCCCGCCTACGCCTACGAGGTGGCGGTCATCATCCAGGACGGCCTGCGGCGGATGCTGACCGAGCAGGAGGACCGCTTCTACTACATCACCCTGATGAACGAGAACTACCCTCACCCGGCCATGCCGGAGGGCGCTCAGGAGGGCATCCTCCGCGGCATGTACCCGGTGCGCGAGGCCCCGCAGGACACCGAGCGCCCGGTGGTGCAGCTGCTCGGCTCCGGGACGATCCTGCGCGAGGCGCTGGCCGCCGCGGACCTGCTGGAGGATGATTTCGGGGTGCTGGCCGACGTCTGGAGCGTGACCTCGTTCACGGAGCTTCGCCGGGACGGGATCGAGGTGGAGCGCTTCAACATGCTGCACCCGCAGGACGAGCCGCGGGTCGCCTACGTGAGCGAGCTGATGGCCGACCGCCGCGGACCCGCCGTCGCGGCGACGGACTACCTGCGCGCGGTCCCGGACCAGATCCGTCAGTGGATGCCGCGCGGGTACCGAACGCTCGGCACGGACGGGTTCGGCCGCTCCGACAGCCGCGAGGCGCTGCGGCGCTTCTTCGAGGTGGGCCGCCACCACATCGCTCTCGCCGCGCTCACGGAGCTCGCGGACGCCGGCGAGGTGGACCGCGGTGCGGTCGCCGATGCGATCGCCCGCTACGGGATCGATCCCGACGCCCCGATGCCGACAGCCGTATGACGGCGACCACCGAGGTGCGCGTCCCCGACATCGGGGACTTCGACGAGGTGCCGGTGATCGAGATCCTGGTCTCGGTCGGAGACACCGTCGCGGCCGAGGATCCGCTCGTCACGCTCGAGTCCGAGAAGGCCACCATGGACGTCCCGGCGCCGAGCTCCGGAGTGGTGCGCGAGATCGCGGTCCAGATCGGCGATCGCGTCTCGCAGGGAACCCAGCTGCTCACGCTGGAGGCGGGCGACGGCGGCGCTCCCGCGCTCCCGCCCTCGACCGCGGCCGCGTCGGCGGCGGCTGCTGCGCAGTCCCAGACGACCCCTGCCCCGGCTGCCGCGCCGTCCCGGACGACCCCTGCCGCCGCGCCCCCGGCCGCCGCCCCGGTCGCGGTGCCCTCGGCCGCCGCCCCGGCGGCAGCGCCGTCGCCGGCCCCGACGATCGCCGTGGCGCCTTCCGCCGCAGAGCCGGCCTCGATCGTCCACGCCGCCGGGGCCGGTGGCGCGCCCGCGGGAGGGCCGATCTACGCCAGCCCGTCGGCTCGCCGGCTCGCCCGCGAGCTGGGCCTCGACCTCCGGGCGGTCCAGGGGAGCGGCCGCGGCGGGCGGATCACGCGAGATGACGTGCAGGGGCTCTCAGCTCGAGGCGCACGGGGCGCCGCCGCGCCCGCGGCCGGCGGACCGGTGCTCGATCTCCCCCCCTGGCCGGCGGTCGACTTCGAGCGCCACGGCCCCGTCGAGCGCGTGCCGCGATCGAGGATCCAGCGGATCTCGGCGCCGAACCTGGCGCGCAACTGGGTGATGATCCCGCACGTCACCCACAACGACGAGGCGGACATCACGGAGCTGGAGGCATGGCGGCGCAGGCTCAACGAGGAGCACGGCGGCGCGGGAGCGGCCGGTTCCGGGGAGGCGGGCTCGCGGCCCGCGGGTCCGAGGTTCACGATGGTCTCGTTCCTGGTCGCGGCAAGCGTGGCGACCCTGAAGCGCTTCCCCGAGTTCAACGCGTCGCTCGACGGCGACGAGCTCGTGCTCAAGCGCTACTGGAACATCGGCTTCGCGGCCGACACCCCCGGCGGGCTGGTGGTGCCTGTGATCAAGAACGCGGACGCAAAGGGCCTGCGGGAGATCGCCGCCGAGCTGGCGGAGCTCTCCGGCCGGGCCCGGGAGGGCAGGCTCACGCCGGCTGACATTAGCGGCTCGACGTTCACGATCTCCTCGCTGGGGGGAATCGGCGGCACCTCGTTCACCCCCATCGTCAACGCCCCAGAGGTGGCGATCCTCGGTGTCACGCGAGCCGCGATGAAGCCCGTCTGGAACGGCTCGGAGTTCGAGCCCCGCCTGATGCTGCCCCTGTCTCTCTCATACGACCATCGCGTGATCGACGGCGCCGCCGCTGCGCGGTTCACCGTCCACCTGGCGGGCGTGCTGTCCGATCTGCGCCGGGCGCTGCTGTGAGTCGGACGCCGTCGTGAGCGAGGGCCACGAGGTTCGCGTCCCCGACATCGGGGACTTCGACGAGGTGCCGGTGATCGAGATCCTGGTCTCGGTCGGAGACACCGTCGCGGCCGAGGATCCGCTCGTCACGCTC
>JAJZWB010000178.1 GCA_021846845.1 Actinomycetes bacterium
GGCCGCCAGCGGCATCACACCGCCCACCGACGAGCCATGAAATCGCTGCAAATCAACGTCTAAAGCGGAGAGGGGGGGATTCGAACCCCCGATGGACGAATCGCCCATACCGGTTTTCGAGACCGGCGCATTCAACCGCTCTGCCACCTCTCCGTGCAGGCGAGCCCAGAGTTTAGGATGGCGCATGCCGGCGCCGCCTCGCCGCGCGCATCGCGGCGCCCCGGCGCAGCCTTCAGCGCCGGGCGGCGAAGAACTCCCGCAGGACCCGCGCGCACTCGTCCGCCAGCGGCCCCGAGCGCACCGAGGGACGGTGGTTGAGCTCCGGCCGCGAGAGCACGTCCAGCACGCTCCCGGCAGCTCCGGCCTTCGGGTCCGCGGTCCCGAACACCACCTCCGGCACGCGCGCCAGCACGATCGCGCCGGCGCACATCGCGCACGGCTCGAGCGTGACGTACAGCGTCGACTCGAGCACACGCCAGCTGCCGAGCGCCTGCGCCGCCTCGCGCAGCGCCAGGATCTCGGCGTGCGCGGTCGGGTCGGCGCGCAGCTCACGTTCGTTGTGCCCGGTGGCGATCACCTCGCCCCTGTGCACGACGACGGCCCCGATTGGGATGTCGTGGTGCTCCTGCGCGAGCGCCGCCTCGGCCAGGGCGATCCGCATGAAGCGCTCGTCCCGCGAGGCGATCCGCGCTTCCGTCGAGTTGGGGGGGAGGACGTCGATGAAGCTCAGTTTGCACGGGTCAAACCTCGGCTGCGCGATGATGTCCCCAGCGCAGCCGCGGCATCGGCGGCGCATCCTCCCTCGATCATGTTCGAACACCGCCCACGCCGACGCATCCTGCTCGCCGGCTTGCTGCTGGCCGGGCTCGTGGGGGTCGGATTCGGGGGCGCGGCGCCGGCGCACGGCACCGGTCACCGCGGCCCCGTCCGCTCGACGGTCTCCCGCGGCGGGGTCGACCGGATCTCGCCGGGGTCGCCGACGGTCCAGGCTCGCGGCGGTCGCCTGCGCGTGCTCCGTTCGCGCCTGCCGCCGGCCTACGTCCCGGGCCAGGTGATCGTTGGCTACACCCCGACCGCGAACATGACCGCCGATGCCCTGGTCGTCGGCGTCCGCCGCTCGACGATGGCGCCGGCTCCGCGCAGCCGTGTGCTGCACCTGCCGCGGGGCGAGAGCGTCGCCGCCGCGATCGCCCGGCTGCGTCGCGAGCCAGGGGTCGCGTACGCGCAGCCGAACTACATCGCGCACGCGGCCGGCGAGTTCTTCCCCAACGACCCGGGGCGGTCGCGCCACGCCCGCGGTTGGGAGCGGATGCAGTGGAACCTGCTGGCGCCGGGCGGGATCAACGCGCCGCAGGCGTGGGCAAATCTGCTCGCCGACCACCGCGCGGGCGGGCGCGGGGTGGTGGTCGCGGTGCTCGACACGGGCGTCGCGTACAGGAACTGGGAGCAGTTCCGCGAGTCTCCGGACTTCGGCCGCACCCGCTTCGTGCACCCGTACGACTTCGTGGCGCACAACCGCTTCCCGCTGGACCGCAACGGGCACGGGACGTTCGTGGCCGGCGTGATCGCCGAGTCGACCAACAACGGCGTCGGGCTGACGGGCATCGCATACGGGGCGTCGATCATGCCGGTCCGGGTGCTGAACGCCAGCGGCGACGGCGACGAGACGACGATCGCCCGCGGCATCCGCTATGCGGTCCGTCACGGCGCGCAGGTGATCAACCTGAGCCTCGAGTTCCTTCCCAGCCAGGTCAGCTCGGCAGCGGAGATCCCTCAGATCGTCAGCGCGATCGCCTACGCGCGTCGGCGCAACGTGACGGTGGTCGGAGCGGCCGGGAACGACCAGACCAACCAGATCGCGTATCCGGCGCGCGCGCCGGGGGTGATCGCGGTTGGAGCGACGACCAGGGATCGCTGCCTCGCGGACTACTCCAATGGCGGGCCCGGACTTGATCTGGTGGCGCCGGGCGGCGGCGACGACGCGATCCTGCCAGCCGATGCCGACTGCCACCCGAACCGGAATCTGCCGTCGATCTACCAGCTGACGCTCACCGACCCGCCCCACTGGGGACGCTTCGGCTATCCGGGCTACTACATCGGCACCTCGATGTCGTCTCCGGAGGTGGCCGCTACGGCCGCCCTCGTGATCGCGAGCCGCGTGATCGGCCGGCATCCGACCCCCGAGCAGATCCTCACGCGCCTCGAGGAGACCGCGACCCCGTTGCCGGCATCTGGGCCCATGCCGAACCCCAGCTACGGCTACGGTCTGATCAACGCCGGCGCCGCGACGGAGCGCGGGTTCGTGCCGGTCGCGCCTCCATCCGGCACGACCGCCCCGCCCGCCGGCACAACGACCACGACCGGCACAGCGACATCCCAGGCGCCGACGCAGCCACCGTCGATCCTGACCCCCTGATAACGCGGTTGCGGCCGGCCCCCGCGAGGGCCTGTCAGCCCAGCTTGGTGATCGCGATCACGATTCCCGCGACGACGAACACGACGATCAGAACCTGCGTCCAGATCAGAACCCGGGGCATCCTCATCGCCGCTCAACGCTAGCGGCTCCCGCCGCGCCGGGTCATGCCGCATCAGCTGGGCCGAGCGGCCGGCATCAGATGGGCCGAGCGGCCGGCATCAGATGGGCCGAGCGGCCGGCATCGGGTGGGGCGGACCGGCGTTCGGTGGGGCGGACCGGCGTTCGGTGGGGCGGACCGGCATCGGGTGGGGTGTGGCTGCCGGCGCTGCTAGGGGCGGTCGTGGTCGCGGTGGGCCTGCACCGCGCGCGCGAGCTCCTCGGGTCTGGAGCCGGCGAACAGCGGGCGCAGCGCTCGCTCCAGCGGGCGCGCCAGGAACCCGACCGGACCGGGGTCGACCGCCACCCGCCAGGTGGCCAGCGTCGTGCCGGACGGAAGCGCGGACAGCTCCCAGGATGCCTCCAGCTCGTCCACGTCGTCTGAGGCGACACGTGCGAACGACAGCCTGTGAGGCGGCTCGTAGCCGACGCGCAGCCGGCAGCGAACCTTCGTGAAGCGCGCGTCGATGACCGCGTCGCACAGCACGACCCGGCCGCGGTCGTCACGCTCCACCACGTCCACGCGCTCGAGTCCGCCCTGCCAGCTCGGCGCGGCGGCGACGTCCTCGACGACCTGCCAGCAGAGCTCGACCGGCGCTGCGATCTCGGCCTGCGACGAGCCCGTCAGGCGCGTCATCGAGCCTTCACCAGCGCCAGCAGTCGGGTGGAGGCGGCGCTCGCGTCCGTCGCCACGATCGTGATGGTGAGCCGCGCGTCGGCCTGCGCGCGCCCTCTCGCGAGTTCCAGGCTCGGTGGCTCCAGCGTCACCCTGACGCTCGGAGCCGGATGGCTCAGCCGCACCAGCAGGCTCCGCCCGGCGTCCGCGCGCTGCGAGAACGCAAGCCTCGCCCGCGCACCGCGGGCTCCGCTCGTGACCGTGGTCCCGCGTCGTGCGCGGACGCGCAGGCCGGGCGGCACGATGATCCTCAGACCGGCAAGCGGCGGGGCGCCGCCCCCCGCGGTCACCAGGAACGACAGTCGCGGTCCGCGGTCCAGCACCGCCTGCCGGATCCGAGGCGGCGCCGCGACCGTCCATGTGAACGTGGCGGACGCGGTCGAGTGCTGGGCATCGCGGGCGGTCACGCGCACCATGAACCTGCCGACGCTGATCGGCCTCCCGTCGATGCGTCCATCCGTCGGGTCGAGTCGGAGGCCGCGGGGTAGGCCCGTAGCGCCGTAGACGAGGGTCGCGCCGGCGATGTCGGTCGCGTGCAGCGCCAGCACGGCCCTCGCCCCGCGCGTCGATCGCTGAGGTCCCGGGTCGGTGATGGCGACCCCGTCGCCGCAGAGCGCGCCGACAAGAGGCGTCGCCAGCGGCGTACCGAGGCCCGTCGCGAGGTCATACCCGGCGGTCGCGGGGTAGAGGCCGCCGGCGGTGCCCGTGAAGTCGTTGTCGCCCGTCGTGACGTCATCGAAGTAGGCGCCGTAATCGGCGCTCGCGGCCCGATAGAGGGCCGGGTTCGCGTAGCCGACCGGAGACCGGGCACAGCCCCCGGATGCGTCGGCGAGCGCAAGGATCGCCGCCCACACGGGTGCCGCGCCGCTCGTGCCGCCGAGCGCCTGCCAGCCCATGGGCTCGCTGCTCACCGCCCCGCTGCCGTTCCAGTAGACCACGTAGCCGGTGGCCGGGTCGGCGTTGGCCGACACGTCGGGAACCTCCCGGCACAGGCCGCCCGGGTTGCCGCACCGCGAGCCCGCCGCGAGCGGGTTGCGCACCCCGAGGCTCGTGGCCGCGTCCAGCTGCGCGGGCGGCATCGGCCAGAAGCTGGACACGCCACCGCCCCCGGCGCCGGGCAGGCCGAAGGGCGCTCCCGCACTGCCGCCCCCGTTCCACGCGGTCTGGGACGGCGGGGGTCCCGGCGAGAACAGCGAGGTGCCGCCCACACCGGTCACGAACGGCTGGCTGGAGGGGTCGTCGACGGCAGTGGAGGTGCTCGATGAGCCGGCTGACGGGTCATAGCAGTCCTCCGAGCCGTTGTCCCCCGATGCGGCGACGATCGACTGGCCCTGGACGGCCGCCTGCTCGAAAAGGGTGTTCTCGGCCAGCGCGTCGCCGATCCCGAGGGTCTGCTCGCACTGCCCCCACGACACCGTGACCACCTGCGCGCGATCCTGGTTGATGATCGCGCTGAACGTGTCGTAGGGCCCCGACCCCGGGTTGCCGGAGCCGGAGTTCGGCCCCTGGTATACGAGCAGGGTGACGTCCGGCGCAAGTCCGACGAGGCTCTCGATGTCCAGCGCCGCCTCGCCCGTCCCAGGGCCGGCGCCGGCGCCCCCGTCGACCGGGATGTAGGAGATCGGCACGGAGGTGCCGTAGCAGGCCTGGTAGGCGTTGATGTCGGCCGGGTCGTCGGGCTCCAGCTCGTAGACGGCGACGGTCACCCCGGCCCCGCGATCGCCCGTGGCATAGAGACCGGAGAAGTCGTAGGCGGATGCGATCCGGTCGGCCGTGTACGCGCTCTGTGCCGCTCCGGCCTGTGCGGCGGCGGCACATGGCTCGGCTCCCCCGGTGGCGACATGGGCCAGGCTGGGCGGCGCGCCGGCCTCCCGCGGGCGGGCTCCGCCCAGCGTGGGGTCTGGCGCAACCGCGAGCGGGCGCGGCCTCCAGGCTCCGCCGAGCCCGACGACCTGCTGGATCGCGGCCGAAGCGGCGGTGCCGAGCACCGCACTCGCGGTCGTCGCGCCCGGCGCGCCCGCGCCGGCGCCGGCGCCGAAGGCGCGCCGCAGCCGGGCGCCCGTCTCGGCGATGGAGATCGACAGCGCGCCGGCGCTGAGCCTGCCCGCGCCCAGGCCCCGGGCTCGCAGCGCGGCTCTGACCGCCGCGACCTCCCGGGGGGCCGCGCCGAAGCGCCGCGCGAACTGCGCCGGCGTCAGGTAGCGGCGGTAGTCGGGCGAGCCGGGCGTCGAGACCGCCGTGGCGTAGGCGGCGAGCGCAGCAGGGTCCCGCGGCTGCAGGGCGATCGCGATGTGGCGCAGCGCGGCGGGTCGCGGCACGCCGGCCGTGTGCAGGGGCCCGGCGGTGGCCGTGGGGTGCGGCGGGGCGGTGGCCGTGGGGTGCGGCGGGGCGGTGGCCGTGGGGTGCGGCGGGGCGGTGGCCGTGGGGTGCGGCGGGGCGGTGGCCGTGT
>JAJZWB010000179.1 GCA_021846845.1 Actinomycetes bacterium
CGTCCGGGGCGCGGCGAGCAGGGTCTCGCCGCGCCCCGACGCCATTGACCGGACGCCCTCGCGCCCGCGCCTCCGTGGCCGGCGCCTCCGAACACGCACACCCGGGGCGTGCGACGATTCTGGCCAGGGTTATAACCTTGGTTTGAACGAATTCATACACTCTGGAGGAAGCTTTGTCGAGCGGAGACTTGCACCACACCGCGTTTGACCAGGTGGCGCGCGAGGGCGGCGCGAACTGGACCGATTGGGAGGGATGGGCCTGGGTCGCCGACTTCGGCGATCCAGTCGCCGAGCACAACGCCACCCGCACCGCCTGCAACCTGTGGGACGAGTCTCCCCTGCGCAAGTGGGACCTGCGGGGGCCCGACGCGCTTAAGCTGGTCGACACCCTCTACACCAACGACATGTCGTCGCTGGAGCTCGGCCAGGTTCGCTACGGCGCGATCTGCGACGAGCAGGGCAAGATGATCATGGACGGCACGGTGTTCAACATCGCGGACGGTCACGTCCTGTCGGTGACCAGCTACGACTCCGACCTTGAGTGGTTCCGGAAGGTCGCCGCGGACCGCGGGCTGGATGTCAAGATCGAGGATCGCACGGCGCAGCTGCCCCACATCCAGATCCAGGGCCCGAACGCCCGCGAGGTGCTGGCGCCCATCACCGAGGGCGTCGACGTGCGCACGCTTCGCTACTTCCGCTTCGTGACCGAGGGGGTGCACGTCGCCGGGCTGCCCTGCTGGGTGTCCCGCACCGGTTACTCGGGCGAGCTCGGCTTCGAGGTCTACTGCGCCCCCGAGGACGCGACGGCGCTCTGGAACGCCGTGCTGGAGGCCGGCAAGCCCCATGGGATCCGGCCGATCGGCCTGTCCGCGATCGAGACGATCCGGATCGAGTCGGGCCTGCTGTTCCCCGACATCGACTACTTCCCCCACCAGACCGATCCCTTCGAGGTGCGGCTCGACGGCGTCGTGAAGCTTGACAAGAAGACCGACTTCATCGGCCGCGACGCGCTGCGAGAGATCGCGGCCAAGGGCACCCCGCGCCTGCTCACGACGCTGCGGATCGAGGGCGATCAGGTTCCCGAGTACGGCGCCGCCGTCACCCGTGACGGGCAGGAGGTCGGGATCGTCCGAAGCCCCTGCCAGAGCCCGACCTTCAACATGGAGGTGATCGCGATGGCGGCGATCGACCGGGAGATCGCCAGCCAGGAGGGGCAGCGCGTGGAGGTCGCCCTCGGCGACGGCACGGTCTCCGCCACCACCGCGGTCTTCCCGCTGTACGACAGCACCAAGACCCGCCCGCGCGCGTAGCCGCAGCGG
Source organism: Actinomycetes bacterium (assembly GCA_021846845.1). Classification (GTDB taxonomy): domain Bacteria; phylum Actinomycetota; class Thermoleophilia; order Solirubrobacterales; family Solirubrobacteraceae; genus Palsa-465. The sequence continues at coordinate 1,320 of JAJZWB010000179.1, forward strand.
CTCCGGCCGGCCTGCGCACGCGGGCCGGCCGGGAACGCTGGCGGTGCCTCACGCGCACCGCCACCATCCCTTCGGCGGCCGCCGCGCAGGTTCGCGGCCGCGCTGGTCACGGTCCTCTGCGCCCCCGCCGGCGGACGCCTGGCGGAGCCTCGCAGGCGCGCGGGGCCCTCGTCACGATCCTCCTGCGCCCCCCGCCGGCGGACGGCGGGGGAGCCTCGCAGGCGTGCGGAGCCTCCCTTGTCACGGTCCTACCTTGCCCGCGAGCGGGATCGCGCTCGCAACGCGATTCCCGCCCGCGGCCGCCGCTCGGGCGGCTGGGACCGGCTAGCCGGCCGGGACCGGCTCGGCGGCCGCCTCCTGGGGTGCCATCGCCTCCTCCACGAGCTCGGTCACCTCCCGCAGCCGGATGCGCTCGGAGTTGCCCGAGGTCTTGATCGCGTCCTCGTACATCGTGACGTCCTTGGGGCATGCCACGACGAACAGCTCCACGCCCGGGATCTCCAGCGCCTCGCGGATTCGGATCTCCGACATCCGCTCCTTGCCGGGCGCCTCGGGAATCCAGATCCGGCCCCCTCCGGCGCCGCAGCAGAAGCTGTTGTCGCGGCACCGTCGCATCTCCACCAGGTTGCACCCGAGCAGCTCCATGATCGCGCGCGGGTTGTCGTACTCGCCGTTGAGACGGCCGAGGTGACAGGGGTCGTGGTAGGTGACACGGTAGGAGAGCGGGCCCGCCAGCGGCAGGCGCCCGGCCTGCAGCAGCTCCCGCAGAAGCTCCGTGTGGTGCACGACCGTCCACTCAGCGCCCAGCTGCGGGTACTCGTTGCGCAGCGTGTTGAGCGAGTGCGGGTCGGAGGTCAGGATGCGGTTGAACTCGCACGCCGAGATCGCCTCGATGTTCTCCTGGGCGAGCGCCTCGAACAGGCCCTCCTCGCCGACACGGCGCACGTCGTTGCCGGCGTTGCGCTCGCCGTCGAACAGGATCCCGAAGTCGATCCCGGCGCGGTGGAGGATCCGCGCCAGCGACCGCGTCACCTCCTGGGAGCGGGGGTCGAACGACGCGTAGTCGCCCACGAACCACAGGAGGTCCACCGGCTCCTTGCGCGCGTCCTTGATCTCGAAGTCCAGCTCCCTGGTCCAGCGGCCGCGCCTGCGCCGGTTCTCGCCGAAGGAGTTGCCGGACTTGTGGATCGTCTGAAGCGTCGACTGCAGCAGCGAGTCCAGCTCGCCCTCCTCCGTGAGCCGGCGCCGCAGCTGGTTGATGATCGGCGCCTGCTCGATGCCGACCGGGCAGATCTCGACGCAGGCGTTGCACTGAGTGCACGCCCAGATCGTCTCCTCGTGCACGCGCCCGACGCCGAACACGCTCTCCGAGAAGCCGTTGCCGTTGCCATTGGCCTGCCCGGCCAGCAGGCCGCCGAGCACTCCGCCGACGCTGGTGCCAGAGAACGCAGCGTTGGCCTGCTCCCGCAGCTCCAGAATGACGTCCCGCGGCGAGAGCGGGCGTCCGGACGCGTTCGCCGGGCACGCCTCGTGGCAGCGGCCGCACTTCGTGCACGCGTCCAGGTGCATCAGGTGCAGCGGGCTGAAGTCCGCGAGCGAGCCGTAGCCGGCCTTCTCGTCCGCGCGCTCGGGCGGGATCGGCGCCAGCCGGCGCGCCGCCGTCGGGTTGCGGAACGACAGGCTCAGGTAGCTGGTGAGCATGTGCGTCGCCTTCGTGTACGGGATGCTGGACACGAAGGTGATCGCCAGCAGACCGTGGAACCACCACAGTCCGTGGCGGAGTCCGCCCAGCGTGCCGTAGCTGACGCCCGTCAGCAGCTGTGCGACCAGCCACCCGCCGAACTGCGTGCCGGCGTATCCGGGATGGTCCATCGCGATCCGCACGCCCTCCAGCAGGAAGCCGGTCAGCGCGATCACGAGCAGCACGCCCACGAAGACCCAGTCGCCGATGCTGTAGACGCGCCGGTTGAACTGCGGCTCGTCGGCCTGGCGGTCGGGCCGCGCGTAGTTCAGCTTCGCCGGGCGGATGACCGCGCGGCGGACCATCATCACCAGCAGCCCGAGCACGAGCGCCGTCCCGAAGACGTTGAGCGCCTCCTTGTAGGCGAGGTAGAACGGGCCGTGGAAGTAGTTCCAGCCGAAGACCGGGGTCGTGAAGTCGGTGTCGAACCCGAGCACGACCGTCCCCGCGAACAGGATCATGAAGCCGAAGAAGATCGCCCGATGACCCCATCCGGCCACTCGATCCCGGCGTGAGATCGTCACGTGCGAGAACAGCAGCTTCAGCCCGTTGACCAGCCGGCCTGGCACCTCAGGCCAGGGCACTGGCGGCCAGGAGCCACCGTGCCCTCGACGCCACTTGACGATCGGCCGCGCGACCCCGTAGGCGAACACCAGCACAGAGGTCACGGCCAGCACGTACCACGTGATCCGCAGGCCGACCGTGAAGTGCCAGAAGACGGGCCTGGTCTCGCTCGAAGCGAGCGCCAACACCACGCTGTCCCTCCGATTACCCGAGAAGCAGGCGCCCGCTAGGACGCCTGCTCCAGGGCCTTCTCGATCCCGTCGACCACCTCGAAGAGGTCAGCGACGGCCCCGAAGTGGGCGACGCCGAAGATCGGCGCCTCGGGATCTGTGTTGACGGCGATGATCGTGTCAGCGGTCCTCATGCCGGCAAGGTGCTGGACTGCGCCGGAGATGCCGAGCGCCAGGTAGACGCGGGGCTTGACCGTCTTGCCGGACTGCCCGACCTGCCGAGAGCTCGGCATCCAGCCGGCGTCGACGAGCGGACGCGACGAGCTCAGGGTCGCGCCGAACTGGTCGGCGAGCTCCTGGAATCGCGGCACCTCGTCCTTGTCCTCGACGCCTCGGCCGATCGAGAGCAGGAACTCGGCCTTGGTGATGTCGACGTCGCCGCCCGCCACGTCGCGGAACTCGACGTGCTCGGTGCGGGCCGCCCCGGCGAGGTCCAGCTCCACCGCGCGGACCGCCGGCGAACCCGAGCCGGCCGCCGCCACCGGGTACATGCCGGCGCGCACGGTCAGCAGCGTGCAGTCGTGGTCGGGGAACTCGACCTCGGCCTGCAGCTTGTCGCCATAGGCGCCCCGGCGGGCCCTGAGGCCGCCGTCGAAGCTGACCTTGACCACATCGGTCGCGAAGCCGAGACCCTGCCTGGCGGCGACCGCCGGCGCGAAGCCGAGCGAGTCGATCGTGTGCCCGACGAGCACCAGGCGCGGCTGCTCGGACTCGATCAGAGCCGTGACCGCGCGCTGCCAGACGTGCGCCTCGAAGTTGTCGGACGGCGCGCTCACGGTCAGCACCTGATCGACGCCCTCGGCGCCGAGCGCCTGCGCGAACTTCGCCGAGTCGGCGCCGATCACGGCCACAGCGACGGTGGCACCCGCCGCCTGTGCGACCTCCCGGGCCGCGCTCACCAGCTCCAGCGACACGTCGCGCAGCTCACCGCGCCGCGTCTCCGCGATCACGAGAACGGCGCCGCCACCGTCAACCCATCCATTGCTCATCCGACCAGACGCTCCTTGACGATCTCCACGATCCGGGCCGCGATCTCGTCGGGCGACCCCTCCAACATCTGTGCCCCGCCGCCCTTCTCCGGCGGAGCCATGGACGCCAGCCGCGAGCCGGCCGCGGCCGAGACCGCAGCCTCGTCGAGACCGACGTCGGACAGCCCGACGACCGCGAGGGGCTTCTCGCCAGCCTGCTTGATCGCGCGCAGCGTGGCGTAGCGCGGCTCGTTGATCCCGGTCTGGATCGTCAGCAGCGCCGGCGTCCGGACCTTCACGACCTCTATCACGCCGCCCTCCAGCTCGCGCTGGACGGTGGCCGTGCCGCTGGCGGCGTCGAACTCCAGCGCCTTGACCACGGCCACGTGGGCGAGGTCGAGGTAGCCGGCCACGGCGACGCCGGTTGCGCCGTTGACCGCGTCGGACGACTGCACCCCGCACAGGACCAGATCGGGCGACTCACGCTCGATCGCGGCCGCCAGCACGCGCGCCACCGACAGGGTGTCGGCACGCTCCAGCGACTCGTCCCAGACGCGCACCGCCCGATGGGCTCCCTTGGCCAGGCAGCCGCGGAGACCCTCTTCGGCCTCCTCGTCGCCGACGGTGACGACCACGACTTCGTGGTCGTCTCCGCCGGCACCCTCGGTCAGCAGGAGCGCCGCCTCAAGCGAGAAGTCGTCCCACTCGTTCAGCGACCACTCGAGGAAGTCGGGATCGACCCCCAGGCCGTCGTCGAGCAGCTCGAACTCCTCGTCGAGCGCAGCGACCTGCTTCACCGCAACAACTATCTTCATCGCTCAACCTCTGCCCGACAGCGCGCTATGCCTGCGCGATGTCGGGCGTGTTGCG
>JAJZWB010000042.1 GCA_021846845.1 Actinomycetes bacterium
GCCCGTGGTGGCATGACCGTTCGCCTGCTGAGCGTCTCGCCCGGCCTCAGGCCGGGGAAGAGCAGTTCCGGGGCCAGGTGGACGCGCGCCGCGGCGCCGCTGCCGGTGAGGGGCACGATCAGGGTCTCGCTCAGGGTCCCCCACAGCCGGGTGCCCACTCGCATCGAGACGTCGATCGTGCGGCCGTGGGGCGAGCCGACGCGGAGCACCCTGAGCGCCGTGAGCGTCGCGATCTGAGCCGCTGCCGCCAGCTCGTGGGAGAACTGCGACGCGGTGGTGGCCAGCTGCGAGCTCTGGTCCAGGAGTGCGTACATGGCGCCGACCCGTCGGTGCTCCCAGTCGACGACGTAGCTGGTGACCAGCTGCCGCTCGTGGCGCCCGTGGCGGACCGCGATCAGCACCCCGACCCCGAACGCCGAGACGGCGAGCACGAGCACGGGCACCGCTCTGACGAGCACCCGGCGCCTGCGGCTGCGGCGGCGCCGGCGCTGCGGAGGCCGCTGCGCGACGATCACTCCCCTCTGCATCAGCAGCAAAAGGTAGAAGATCGCGTGTCGCGCTCGCCACGGCACTAATCTCAAGTCGGTGACGGCTCTCGATTGGGTGCTCGTCGGCTTCACGGCGGTGCTCGCCTTCTACGGCTACACGCAGGGATTCATCGTCGGGGCGCTGTCGCTGGCGGGCTTCGTGGTGGGCGCGTTCCTGGGCACCAGGCTCGCGCCGCTGCTGCTCAGCCAGGGCGATCGCTCGCCGTACGCGCCGCTGTTCGGGCTCGGAGGAGCCCTGCTGACCGGGGGGGTGCTCGCGAGCGGACTGGAGGGCGTGGGCGCGCGACTCCGGGCCGTGGTGCGCTTCCCGGGGCTGCGGATGATGGACGGGCTGGCGGGCGCGCTGCTGACGGCCGGCATCGGCCTCGGGATCGCCTGGATCGTCGGCGCGGTGGCGCTGGACGCCCCGGTCTCCGCCCCCCTGCGCGCCGACATCCGCGGATCGACGATCCTCCGCACGCTGGACGAGCTGCTGCCGCCCTCCGGCCCCATCCTCGACGCCCTGGCTCGGTTCGACCCGCTGCCCGCGGTCCACGGCCCGGCCGCGAACGTGCCGGCACCCAGCCCGACGATCCTCGCGGGCTCGGGGGTGCGTCAGGCGAGCGGCAGCGTCGTGCGCGTCTCGGGTACGGCGTGCGGGCTGGGGGTGGAGGGCAGCGGCTGGGTCGCGGCGCCTGGGATCGTGGTCACCAACGCCCACGTAGTCGCCGGCGAGACCAGCACGTTCGTCCAGGTCGCCGGCGTCGGCCGCCCCGTGCTGGCGCGCCCGGTGCTGTTCGACGTCCACGACGACATCGCGATCCTTCGCGTCCGAGGGCTTTCGCTCCCGTCGCTCGCGCTCGCGCCGCGCGCGCCCGCGGGCCGGGCCGTCGCGATCCTCGGGTACCCCCTCGACGGGCCCTTCGACGCCCAGCCGGGCCGGCTCGGAGACACCGCCACGGTCCTGACCGAGAACGCATACGGCCAGGGGCATGTCCTGCGCACGATCACCGCGCTGCGAGGGATCGTTCGGCCCGGGAACTCCGGCGGACCCCTGGTCGACGCTCGCGGACAGGTGCTTGCCACCGTCTTCGCGGCGCTGACCGGGACGGCAAGGCCCGGCGGGTACGCGGTGCCCGACTCGGTCGTGCGCGCCGACCTGAGCCGGGCTCTGGCTCACCGGACGTCCGTCGCGACCGGCGCCTGCGCCGCCTGAGAGGGGTTTCGGGCCCGCTCCGCGGGCGGGCCGAGGCGGAGCGCTACCCTCGGCGGGCCATGTCCAAGACGCTCGTCATCGCCGAGAAGCCCTCAGTCGGGCGCGACCTGGTGCGGGTGCTGCCCGGAGCCTTCACCAAGGGCGGCGGCGGCGAGTACCTGGAGGGACCCGACCACGTCGTCACCTGGGCGGTCGGCCATCTCGTCGGCCTGGCCGACCCCGACGAGTACGGAGAGAAGTACAAGAAATGGCGCATGGCCGATCTTCCGATCGTCCCCGAGCACTTCAAGCTCGTCGTTCGCGACGAGCGCTCGCGCAAGCAGATGACGGCGGTCACGCGGCTGCTAGCACGGGACGACATCGAGACGGTCGTCAACGCCTGCGACGCCGGCCGCGAGGGCGAGCTCATCTTCGCCTACCTGTACGAGAAGTCCGGCTCGCGCAAACCGGTGCAGCGGCTGTGGCTCAACTCGATGACGCGGGCGGCGATCGAGGCCGCCCTTCGCGAGCTGCGGCCTCGCTCGGAGTTCGCCGCGCTGGAGTCGGCTGCCCGGTCGCGCTCGGAGGCCGACTGGCTGGTCGGGATGAACGCGACCCGCGCGGCCACCATCCGCCTGCGCTCTTCCTTCGACGGCGCGGTCTCTCTGGGTCGCGTGCAGACGCCCACGCTCGCGATCCTCGCGCGCCGCGAGGAGGAGATCCGCGCGTTCGTGCCGGAGCCCTACTGGGTCGTCGACGCCTCGTTCGCGACGCTTGCGGAGCGGCCGGGCGGGCAGGCGGCGACCGGGCGGGGCGCGGCCGACGCGCGGACCTACGAGGGCCGCTACTACACGGGCTCCAACCCGAGGCTGAAGGACGCCGATCAGGCGCGCGCGATCGTCGCCGCGTGCCGCGACCAGATCGGCGCGATCACCAAGCTGGAGACCTCGCAGCGGCGGGAGCGCGCGCCGCTGCTCTACGACCTCACCCAGCTCCAGCGGGATGCCAACGGCCGCTACGGATTCACCGCGCGTCGCACGCTGGCCGCGGCGCAGCGGCTCTACGAGGAGCACAAGGCGCTCACCTACCCGCGCACCAACTCGCGCTTCATCACCGGCGACATGATCGGGGAGATAAGGCCGATCGCGCGCCTGGTCGGCGAGCGCGCCGAGTACGCGGCGGCGGCCCGCTACGTCCTCGGGCTCGAGAAGCTGCCGCTGGGGCGGGTCGTCAACGACGCGAAGGTCTCAGACCACCACGCGATCATCCCGACCAACGCCGAGCGCCACCCGGTCGACAAGATGAACGAGGACGACCTGCGGATCTATGACCTGGTGGTCCGTCGCTTCCTCGCGGTCTTCCATCCGGAGGCGGTGTTCGAGAACACGCGTGTCGAGACGACCGTCTCCGAGCACGTCTTCCGAACCCGCGGCAAGCTGCTGCTGGTTCCCGGCTGGCGCGGCGTCTACGGTGAGACGGCTGACCTGGAGGATGCACGGGGCGACGACGAGGACGAGGGCCGTGAGCAGCGGCTGCCGAAGCTGGAGCTCGGCGAGCAGGCCGCCGTGACGGACATCGTCGACGAGGCCAAGCAGACGAAGCCCCCGCGCCGCCACACGGAGCGATCCCTGCTGGAGATGATGGAGACCGCCGGCAAGCTGGTCGAGGAGGAGGAGCTGCGAGAGGCGATGAAGGAGTCCGGGATCGGGACTCCGGCGACCCGCGCGGCGATCATCGAGCGTCTCCTGCAGGTCGGCTACATCGAGCGCGACGGTCGGGCGCTGGTTGTGACCGAGAAGGGGCTCAACGTGATCCGCCTGCTCGACGGCCACCCGCTCACGAGCCCCGGCCTGACCGGCGACTGGGAGCACCGGCTCTCGAAGATCGAGACCGGAGAGGACTCTCGCGAGGCGTTCATGAGCGACATCGTGAAGTTCACCGGGGAGACGGTCGGCGAGCTGGACGCCAAGCTCAAGGATGTGCGGATACCCCGCGCGCAGCTCGGTCCGTGCCCGGTCTGCGGGCGCGAGATCGTCGAGAACCGCAAGGGGTACTCCTGCTGGTCGCGCCAGGACCCAGGCTGCGGGTTCGTGATCTGGAAGGCCAAGGCCGGCAAGACGCTCCCGGTCGCGGTCGCGCGCGAGCTGATCAGGACCGGGCGCACCGAGCGCCCCGTGACGGGTTTCAAGGGCCGTTCCGGGAAGAGCTTCCGCGCCCGTCTGGCGCTGGAGCAGAACGAGGAGGGTCGCTGGCGAGTGGAGTTCGACGAGCCGTGGGCTCGTGAGGGCGCCAAGCCGCCGGACGCCGACGAGGCCGCAGGCGCGGAGGCCGCCGGCGCCGAGGTGGTCGCCGGTCCGGGGGCCGCCGGCGTCGATTCTGAGTCGGAGGCGGCCTAGCGTCGGTGTTAGCCGGCGCCGAGGTGGTCGCAGGTCGGGGGGCCGCCGGCGTCGATTCTGAGTCGGAGGCGGCCTAGCGTCGGTGTTAGCCGGCGCCGAGGTGGTCGCGGGTCGGGGGGCCGCCGGCGTCGATTCTGAGTCGGAGGCGGCCTAGCGTCGGTGTTCGCCGGCTGGGTCGACGCCCGGTTGCGGCCGACTCTGGCGACATCGGCGACCTCAGGTGTCGCGGATGTCGCCGGAGTCGGGCTCGCCCGTCGCTCGAGCCGTCGGGAGCTCTCGCCAGTATTGCCCGATGGCGCTCACGCTCGTCCTCGGTCCCGCCAACTCCGCCAAGGCGGGGGAGGTGCTCGGCGCGTTCGCGGCAGCGTCCCGCCGCGGCGCGATCCTGGTCGTGCCGACGGCCGCCGACGCGCTCCACTACGCGCGCGAGCTGACCGGCGACGGTGCGCTGCTCGGTTCGGTTGTGACGTTCGGCGGCCTGACGGCCGAGATCGGCCGCCGCGCAGGCTTCTCCGGCCGCACGGTGTCCGATCTCCAGCGCGGGCGGATCCTGGAGCGCGCTATCGCAGGCCTGAGGCTCGAGTCGCTGGCGCGCTCGGCCGCGACGGACGGCTTCGCGGCTGCCGCCGGGGAGATGATCGCCGAGCTCCAGCGCGCGCTCGTCTCGCCGGAGCGGCTGCGCTCCGCGCTGCGCTCCTGGTCGGCGCAGGACCCGCGTCGGGTGCCGTATGCCCGCGACGTCGGACGGATCTACTCCGCCTATGTCCGCGAGCTGGACCGGATCAGCCGTGTCGACGCGGAGCTCGGCGCTTGGCGCGCGCTCGACGCGCTGCGCGCGGCTCCGGGCAGCTGGGGCGCCACGCCGGTGTTCGTCTACGGTTTCGACGACCTGACAGCGCTCGAGCGTGACGCGGTCGAGACGTTGGCCCGCGTCACCGGCGCGCCGGTGACCGTCTCGCTGACCTACGAGCCCGGCCGGGTGGCGCTGGCCGCGCGCGCCGAGGTCGTCGAGGAGCTGCGTGCGCTGGCCGCGCGGGTGATCGAGCTTCCGGCGCTCGACGAGCATTACATGGCCGGGTCGCGGGTTGCGCTCCACCATCTGGAGCGCAACCTGTTCGAGGAGCGCGCCGAGCTCTCGCCCGTGGATCCCGGCGACGCCATCTCGCTGCTGGAGGCCGGTGGCGAGCTTGCCGAGGCCGAGCTCGTCGCCGAGCGCGTCCTGGACCTCCTGCGGGCCGGCGTCTCGCCGGACGAGATCGCCATCGTGCACCGCTCGCCGAGCGCGGTCGCGCCGCTGCTGGCACGCGTGTTCGCCGCCCACGGCATCGTGCTGGACTGCGAGCGGTCCAGGCCGCTGGCCCACATCCCCCTGGGCCGGGCGCTGCTGGGCGCCGCCCGCTGCGCGCTCGGGCCCGAGCAGGCGACCGCCGCGGACCTGTTCGCCTTCCTGCGCGCTCCCGGGATGGCGTCGGCGCCGGAGGTCGTGGACGCGGCCGAGGCCGATGCCAGGCGGGCGGGCGCGCGGACGGCGGATCAGGTGCGCGCGCTGCTGCGGCTGGATCTGCCTGAGCTCGATTCGCTCGCGCAGGCAGGCGACCAGGCGCGCGCGCTGTGCCGCCTGGCCCGCCGGATGCTGGCCGCTCCGCGCCTTGGCGAGGCGCCCGTGCTCGGCGACGCGCAGGTTCTCGACGCCCGCGCCGTGGCGGCCCTGGAGCGAGCGGTCGATGAACTGGTGGAGCTCGGACTCGCCCCGAGCGGACCGGAGCTCGTGGCGCTGGCGCAGAAACTCGTGGTGCCGGCCGACCCGGGCGGCGCCGACCGCGCCGCGGTGCTGCTGGCCGGTCCGCTCCAGGTCCGAGCCCGCCGTTTCCGCGCGGTGTTCGTCTGCGGCCTGCAGGAGGGCTCGTTCCCGCTGCCGCCGAGGCCGGACCCGTTCCTGCCCGATCAGCTGCGGTTCGAGCTGGCGGCCGCCTCCGGCCTGCGGCTGGGACCGCGTGAGGACGCGCTCGCGGCCGAGCGCCATCTCTTCTACGCGGCCGTCTCCCGCGCGACCGAGCGCGTCGCGCTCTCGTTCCGCAGCTGCGACGAGGAGGGGAACCTGGAGCTGCCGTCGCCGTTCATCGCCGACGTCGCGCGGCTGCTGGCGCCCGGGTGGGCGCAGCGGCGGCGGCGAAGGCTGCTGGCGGATGTCGTCTGGGATCCGGGCACGGCGCCAACCGACAGGGAGCTGCGCCGCGCGCTGGCCGCGAGCGGTGCATTCGCGACCCGCGAGGACGCGCCGCCGAGCCGCAGGCTCGGGGACGCCGCGCTGGCGCGGGTCCGTCACGCCCGGATCCTGTCGGCGGGGGCGCTCGAGAGCTACGGCGAGTGCCCGGTCAAGTGGCTGGTGGAGCGGGAGCTGCAACCTCGCCCGCTGGCGCCCGACCCCGACCCGATCGTGCGCGGAAGCGTGATGCACGCCGTTCTGGAGCGGCTGCTGGGCGACCTTGGTGAGCCGCTGAGCGCCGCGACGCTTCCGCGCGCTCGGGAGATGGTGTCCCGGCTGGTGGCTTGGGCAACTGCGTCCCAGCGCTGGGCGACGGGCGAGCCTGAGGTCGTACGAGCCGCCGCGGCGCGCGCGATCGAGGCGGACCTGCGCCGCTACCTGGCCCACGAGGCGGGGACGTCGGCCCAGGGCTGGAGGCCGGGCGCGCTCGAGCTCCGGTTCGGGTTCGACGACCGCGCCGGGGCCGACGGGCCCGGTGATGGGGGCGGGGAGGGATCGCTCCCGCCGCTCCGGCTCGGAGAGCCTCCTGACGAGGTGATGCTGCGCGGGGTGATCGACCGCGTGGACATCGACGATCGCGGTCGCGCGATCGTGCGCGACTACAAGAGCGGCGCTCCTCAGGCCGGGTGGGCGGCGGCCGCCTGGGAGGCCGAGTGCCGCCTGCAGGCGGGGCTGTACATGCTGGCCCTGCGTGAGCTGACCGAGCTCGCGCCGGTCGCCGGCCTCTACCAGCCCTTGCGCGGCGAGGATCTGCGCGCGCGCGGCGCCTTCCTGAACGGTGCCCCGCTCGGCACGGGCGCGGTCGGCACCGATTCCAGGTCGCAGGAGGAGCTCGACGACCTGCTCCAGTCGGTGGCCCGTCGCGCGATCGAGCTGGCGGCCGCGCTGCGGACCGGAGCGCTGACGCCCTGCCCGCAGACGTGCTCACGTGACGGCTGCGCCCACCCCGCCATCTGCCGCGTCCAGTGAGCGACTGGACGGCCGAGCAACGCCTGGCGATCGAGCGCCGCGACGGCGACCTGCTGCTGGACGCCGCGGCGGGCAGCGGGAAGACCTCGGTGCTCGTGGAGCGGTTTGTGGAGTCCGTGCTCGCCGACGGGATCGACCTGACCGCGATCCTGGCGATCACGTTCACCGAGAAGGCCGCCGGCGAGCTGCGTGACCGGATCCGCTCCCGCCTGATCGAGCTGGGTGAGCCCGATCAGGCGCGGCGGACCGAGGGCGCGTTCATCTCCACGATCCACGGCTTCTGCGCCCGGGTGCTGCGCTCCGGCGCGCTCGCCTGCGGGCTGGATCCGGGATTCGTGGTGCTGGACTCAGATCAGGCGCAGCCGCTCGCCGCGGCGGCGTTCGAGGATGCGCTCGCCCGGTTGCACCGCGAGCGTGAGGATGCCGTGGAGCTGGTCGCCGCGTACGGCCTCGCGCCGTTGCGCGAGGCGATCCTGCGCGTCCACGGGCGGCTGCGCAGCGCCGGCGCGCTGCGCCCTCGTCTGCCCGAGATCGAGGCGGTCGGCGGCGCGCGAATGGCCGTCGGCGCCGCCGCGCTCGTCGCTGCCGCGGACGTCGTCGCCGCCGAGCTGGGGTCGATCGGATCTCCCGGTCCGAGCGTCGCTCGGGCCCTAGCGCGCGCGCAGGAGTGCGCCGAGCTGGCCCGGGGGAAGTGGGCGGACGGGGTGTGGCCGCCGGAGCTCGCTCGGCTGACGCTGCCGCGCAACGGCGCGGCTCTGGCGACCGATGCCTGCGCGTCCTACGCGGCGGCTCTGACGGAGTTCCGGCGTCTGTGCGCGGTGCGTGCGGCAGCGCCGGTCCGCGATCAGATGGACCGGCTGCTGGAGCTGTTCGGCGAGCTCTACGAGGCTCGCAAGCGGGCCTCGGGCGGGCTGGACTTCGAAGATCTGGAGCTGCTCGCTGCCGCCCTCCTGCGCGAGGACGGCGAGCAGCGCGAGCGGTGGTCGGCACGCTTTGCGCGGATCATGGTCGACGAGCTGCAGGACACCAACCGGGTGCAGCTGGAGCTGATCGAGGCGGTCGCGCGCGAGAACCTGTTCACGGTCGGCGACGCCCGGCAGTCGATCTACGGATTTCGCCATGCCGACGTGGAGCTGTTCGTCGCGCGTGGCAGGCGCCTGGATCGCGAGGGCGCGCGGCTGCGGCTGACGGCCAACTTCCGCTCCCGGCCAGAGATCCTGCGGGCGCTGAACGTCGCGTTCGGGCGGCTGGGGGAGGCGTTCGAACCGCTCACGCCGGGGCGGGCCGTCCCCCCCGTGAACGAGGCGGCCGTGGAGCTCGTGCTCGTCGACAAGGGCGCCGACTGGGAGCGGGAGGGCGTGGCCTCGCCATGGCGGCTGGCGGAGGCCCGCACGATGGCCGCGCGCGTCTCCGAGCTGGTTGCCGCCGGCCGGTCGCCGGGGGAGATCGTCGTGCTGCTGAGAGCGACCACCGACATGCGGGCCTACGAGCGCGAGCTCGAGTCCCTGGGGTTGCCGACCTACGTGATCGGTGGGCGCGGCTACTGGTCCCACCCTCAGGTCGTGGACCTGATCGCCTACCTGCGCGCGCTGTCGAACCCCCACGACGAGGAGGCGCTCTACGGCGTGCTCGCCTCGCCGCTGGCCGGGGTCTCGTTGGACGCGATCGTGATCCTCGCGGCGGAGGCGCGCGAGCTGGAACGCGATCCCTGGTCGGTCCTGCGCGAGCGCATCGAGGTGCTCGACGCTCTGGATGCCACGGACCGCTCTCGCCTGGAGGCGTTCCGGGCGTGGTTCGCCGCCGAGCGGCTCGTCGCGGCACGGCGCGGCCTGGAGGCGACGATCGACGCGGCGCTGGAGCTCAGCGGCTACGACGTCGCGATGCTCTCTCTGCCCGGAGGGCGCCGTCGGCTGGCCAACGTGCGCAAGCTGATGCGCCTCGCGCGCGAACACGAGGCGCTGCACGGCCCCGACCTGCCCGGCTTCCTGGAGGCGATAGAGCTGCGGACCGCGGGGACGGCGGCCGGGCACGAGAGCGAGGCACCGGTCGAGGGCGAGGGGCTGGACGCGATCAGGCTGATGACCATCCACCGTGCCAAGGGGCTCGAGTTCCCGGTCGTCGTGGTGGCCGACCTCGGCCGCCCGGTGCGCCCATCGGCCGATGTGCTGCGGGTGAGCCCCGACGGGCGACTCGGGATCAGGCTAGCTCGGGCGGGCGAGGCCGCGAGGGAGTCCGTGCTTGACCACGGGGCACTGTCGCAGGAGGAGCGTGAGGCATCCGAGCGGGAGGAGCGGCGGCTGTTCTACGTGGCGATGACCCGGGCGCGCGAGCACCTCGTCCTTAGCGGTGCGATTCGCTTCGCCGGGCTGGCGGGCTCGGGGGCGACGGGAGGTGGCCCGCTGGCGTGGATCGCGCCGGCCTTCGTGCCGGAGCTTGGCGAGCTGCTCTCAGACGGGGGCGACCTCGGCCCCGGCGGGGTCGAGATCCAGCGTGACGGCCTGCGGATCGGGCTTCGGGTCGCGACGCCCGGGTCGGGCGGCTCGCGCGCTTCGGCCGGCGAGCCGTCGTCGGCGGTGGGCGCGCTGTCGTCGGCGGCTGGCGGCGAGCTGTCGTCGGCGGCCGAGCGGGTCACGGGACCGACATCGCCGGGTACGCGCCGCTCGTCGTCCGAGGCAGAGCGGCGCGGCGGTCCGATCCTGCCTGGGCCGCCCGCGCCGGCGCGGCCCCCGGCGCGTTCCGCGCCGTCCCGGCCTCCGGCGCATTCCGCGCCGTCCCGGCCTCCGGCGCATTCCGCGACGGCGTCCACGCCCTCTGCTGCGCAGGTTCGCCGTGGTCCTCCGCTTCCCACGCTCAGCTACTCGGCCCTGAGCGACTACCGGCGCTGCGGCTACAGGTTCTACGCATCCCGCGTGCTGGGCCTGCCCGCGGCGGCGCGCCGAGCCCTCGCCGTCCCACCTCCCGATGACGGGACGGCGGAGGCGCCGCGAGGCGCGGCCGACCGCGGTGTCCTCCTGCATGCGCTTCTGGAGCGGCTCGACTTCCGCCGTCCCGTGGTCCCCGGCCTCGACGCCGTGCGGGCAGCCGCGGCCCGCGCCGGCCTGGGACCGGCACCCGGCCCGGCTGAGGCAGATGAGCTGGCGGCGGCGGTCCGCGGCTTCGCGGACAGCGAGCTGTGCGCCCGGCTCGGGCGCGCGGGCGACGCGGCGCGCGAGCAGCGGTTCGCCTTCGCGGCGGCCGACCGCATCCTGATCACAGGCGCGTTCGACGTGCTGGCGCGCGAGCCCGGCGGGCGCGCGCTGGTGGTCGACTTCAAGAGCGATCGCCTCGGCGGGGCTTCACCCGAGGCGGTCGTCCTCGACGTCTACCCGGTCCAGCGGCTCGTCTATGCGCTCGCCGCGCTGCGCGCCGGCCACGTCTCGGTCGAGGTTGCCCACTGCTTCCTGGAGCGGTCTTCGGAGCCGGCCGTCGCCGTCTTCGAGCGGACGGCGATCGGAGAGCTGCGGTCGCGCCTGGACGAGCTGACGCGGGGGGTGCTGGAGTGGGACTTCCGGGTGTCTCCGGCTCCGCACCGCGCGCTGTGTGCCGGGTGCCCGGCGGAGGGCGGGCTGTGCCCCTGGCCGCCGGAGCTGACCGGGCGGGAGTCGCCCGACACGCTCTTCTGAGCGGCCGGCTTCGCCTCGCTCTCGCGGTGCTGGCGGCCGGCTTCGCTTTCAGTCGCTGCGTTCCGGGTCGCGCCGGCCCCCATCGAACCGCACCTGCACCTGCTCCTGCTCGGAGCGCTCCTCCACCTTCGCCAGGGCCTCAAGCGTGCGCCGGTCGGCGGGCTGAGCCGGGGGACCGGTCAGGCTCCGCGGCCACAGCCGCCGCGCGATGACCACGTTGAGCTCGGCGCTGTAGACCAGCAGCTGGGCGCCGAGGTGGAGCCACACGAGCAGCGCGATCACGAGGCCGAACGTCTTGCCGACGCTCCCGCTCTCACGGGTCAGCACGTGGCCCACGTAGAAGCCTCCGATCGCCTGGAGCACGGTCCAGGCGATCGCGCCCGCCACGGCTCCCGGCCGCAGGTCCCGTCCGGCGACCGAAGGCGTCATCAGCCTGAAGGTCGCAGAGAACAGCCCGAAGTTGACCAGCAGCGCGACGGCCCAGCCGCCGACGAGGTCGCCGGCCCCGCCGAGGCCGCCGCTGACCATGCCCGAGGCCGCGGTCGAGACGACGAACAGACCGCCCAGGAGGGCCAGCAACCCGAGGCCGCGCAGCCTGGAGGTCACCAGGCCCGGCCGGTCCTTGAACGGCACGGCCCACACGCGGTCCATCGCGGCCTGGGTGGCGGCCGTCACCCCGAGACCGGCCCAGAGCGAGATCGCGAGGCCGATCGCGAGCGCCGGCGCCGAGCCGCTGAGGGTGCCGACGCTGATCTGATCGCCGACGATCGGCAGCTGCCGCAGCACCGTCCCCCGGATCGCCTGCTGCGCCGACGGGTCGCCGGCCAGCACGAATCCGAGCACGGTGGTCATCACGAGCAGCAGCGGGAACAGCGAGAAGAACGCGTAGTAGGCGACCTGCGCGGCGAGGCCGCCGGCCTGGTCATCCGACAGCTTGCGCAGGACGGCCACCGCGATCGCCAGGCCGCGGTGGCGCTGCTGGAGGCGATCGAGGGCCGCGATGGATCGCTTGGCCATGGCGGCTCCTACCCGGGGGTTCCCCCCTGCTCGATCGCGAGCAGCGCGCGCTTGCGGCTGGTCCCCCCGGTGTACCCCCCGAGGCCGCCGTCGGCGTGCAGAACGCGATGGCAGGGAACCACGATCGGCACTGGGTTCGAGCCCAGCGCATTGCCGGCCGCGCGCGCTCCGCGCGGGCTGCCGGCGACGCGTGCCACCTCCGCGTAGGTCGCCACCTCGCCGTAGGGGATCGCCGCGGCGGCGCGCAGCACGCGACAGGTGAACGGGGTCAGGCCGCCGAGGTCGAGGGGAAGGTCGAAGCTGCGCCGGCGCCCGGCGAAATACTCGTCCAGCTCGCGCCGAGGCTCGTCAAGCAGGCGCGGAGCGCGCAGGATCCGCGGCGAGAGCCGAGCCGCCAGGCGCGCGAGCACGTCCTCCGCCCCACGCTCGGGGTCCAGGTAGGCCACGCATGCCAGCCCCGCTTTGGTGCATGCGAGCATCAGGGTGCCGACCGGTGAGTCGAGCGTGGCGTAGGCCACGTCGAGCAGGCCCGCCGAGACGGCCGCGTCGGCGATCTGCGGCGGCCCCGCGGCCATCAGGGGGGCTCCGTCGCGCAGCGCGCGCTCCAGGCGAGATTCGGAGTCCTCCGGGATCCGCTGTCGGCCGTCGTTCATCGTCTCGCCTCCTGCCGCAGGCGCCTCAGGCCCTCATGGACGCTGCGCCTCGCAGCCTCCGGGCTGGTCTGCATCGCGCTCGCTATCTCAGCGTACGCGCAGTCGCCGATGAACCTGAGCGCGAGCGCCGCTCGCTGCTTGCACGGCAGAGCCGCGACCAGGCTCCAGAGCTCGCCGCCGGCCGGTACGGGGTCCGGCTCCGCGGCATCGGAGAGATCGCCCGGCTCGGCGACCGGCATCGGCCGCCTGGCTCGGGCCCGCGCCGCGTCGATCGCCTTGCGATGGGCGATCGTGAGCAGCCAGCCGCGCAGGTTGGACGCATCTCGGAGCGCCGGATAGGCGCGCAGCGCCGCCAGGAAGGTCTCCTGGTAGCAGTCGTCGGCCTCGCCGGTCCCGATCGTCGCGATCAGGAACCGGTGCACCGCGGCACCGTGCTCGTCGATCAGCAGCTGGAACGGTGGAAGGTTCCTCACACCGGGTAAACGTCGCGCATCGCGCGGACGTGAGACCAGCCCGGCGGTGCGCGGCTGGCTACCCTCAGCTCCATGATTCAGAGAGCGCTTGGAAAGCAGGGCCTTGTCGTCTCAGCTCAGGGACTCGGCTGCATGGGGATGTCTGAGTTCTACGGACAGGCGGACGAGGGGGAGGCGATCGCGACGATCCATCGCGCCCTCGATCTCGGGGTGACGCTGCTCGACACGGCCGACATGTACGGGCCGCACACCAACGAGGAGCTGGTCGGCGCAGCGGTCGCGGGACGCCGCGACCAGGTCGTCCTCGCGACCAAGTTCGGGATGGTCCGCGATCCGGCGAACCCGGGAGTGCGTGGCCTCAGCGGCCGTCCCGAGTACGTGCTGAGTGCCTGCGACGCGTCGCTGCGGCGCCTGCGGGTCGACCACATCGACCTCTACTACCAGCACCGCGTCGACCCCGACGTGCCGATCGAGGAGACGGTCGGCGCGATGGCTGAGCTGGTCGCGGCGGGCAAGGTTCGCTTCCTCGGCCTGTCCGAGGCCGGTGCCGCGACGATCCGCCGTGCCCATGCCGTGCACCCGATCAGCGCGCTGCAGAGCGAGTACTCGCTCTGGACGCGTGATCCGGAGGCGGAGGTGCTGCCGACGCTGAGGGAGCTCGGGATCGGGCTCGTCGCCTACAGCCCCCTGGGACGCGGCTTCCTGACCGGCAGGATCACGTCGCTCGACGACCTCGCACCCGATGACTTCCGCCGTCACAACCCCCGCTTCCAGGACGGCAACCTCGCGCACAACCTGGAGCTCGTCAAGCGAGTTCGAGAGGTCGCGGCCGAGAAGGACTGCACGCCCGGGCAGCTGGCGCTGGCCTGGGTCATGGCCCGGGGAGACGACGTCGTCCCGATCCCGGGCACGAAGCGTCGGGCCTACCTGGAGCAGAACGTTCAGGCGGCGGAGATCGAGCTGTCCGAGGACGACATGGCGCGGCTCGACGAGGCTGCGCCGGTCGGATCCGCCGCCGGCGACCGCTATCCGGACATGTCCTCCATCGGGCGCTGAGCGCTCCCGGCGCGCGGCAAGGGCTCGCCCACCACTTGCCGGCGAGGCTCGTTCGCTATACAAACGCCTAATGGCGCGGGCAATCTGGAGCGGCGCGATCAGCTTCGGGCTCGTCAACGTTCCGGTCAAGCTCTACAGCGCCACGTCGCCCAGGGCGGTCCGCTTCCACCAGATCTCGTCCAGGACGGGGGCCCGCATCCGGCAGAAGCGGGTGGACTCGACGACGGGCGAGGAGGTGCCGTTCGAGGAGATCGTCAAGGGCTATGAGCTCTCCCCGGACCGCTACGTGCTGATCGATCCGGCGGAGCTCGATGCCCTGGACCCGAAGGCCACCAGGACGATCGACATCGAGGAGTTCGTCGATATCTCCGAGATCGATCCGATCTACTTCGACAGCTCGTACTACCTGGCGCCGGCGGCTGGAGGCGCGAAGGCCTACCGGCTGCTGCTCGACGCGATGCGAGCGTCCGGCAAGGTGGCGATCGGCCGGATCGTGCTCCGCTCCAGGCAGCAGCTGTGCGCGCTGCGGCCGTCCGGCGAGGCGCTGGCCCTGTCGACGATGCTGTTCGGCGACGAGGTGCTGGATCCGGGGGGTATCGGCGATCTCCAGACGCTGGAAGAAGTCTCGGCCAGCGACCGTGAGCTGGCGATGGCCAGGCAGCTGATCGACTCCCTGTCGGGCGACTTCGACCCGGCACGGTTCAGGGACGAGTATCGCGAGCGCGTGCTGGCGCTGATCGAGCGCAAGGCCGCCGGTGAGCAGATCGCCGTCGCGCCGTCATCGGAGCAGGCTGCACCGGCGCCGGACCTCATGGCCGCGCTCGAGGCGAGCCTGGCGGAGGTGCGGGCCGGAGCGGGACGGCCTGAGGCCAAGACCGGGTCGTCGAGCAGGCGCCCCGCCAGGCGCGCCGAGGCCGCGCCCTCGAGCGAGAAGGCCCGCTGACGCGCGGGCCGGGGCCGCGCTGCCGCGCGCGAGCGGACCCGCTGACGCCCGGATCGGCGCGAGCGGGATCCGCTGACGCCCGGATCGGCGCGAGCGGGATCCGCTGACGCCCGGGCCGGCGCGAGCGGGATCCGCTGACGCCCGGGCCGGCGCGAGCGGGATCCGCTGACGCCCGGGCCGGCGCGAGCGGGATCCGCTGACGCGCGGGTCGGCGAAGGCGGCCGTCAGCCTCCGTCCCGGCGGTCGGCCGCCGGGACCCCGGGCTCGAGCCCGTGCCGCTCCAGACCGCTGCGCAGCGCATCGGCGAGCAGCTCCAGCTCCCGCGGGCCGATCCGATCGCAGAACAGGAACGGAAGCTCGATCGCGCTCTGCGCCAGGCCCTCGCACAGGCGTGCGAGCTGCTCCCGCTGGGCCTCCGAGCGCCCGTGCTGCGCCAGCACCGTCTCCAGCGCAGCCTCACCGGCAGCGCCGCCCGCCCTGTCTCTGGCCCGGGTCAGTGCCTCGGCCTCAGCGGCCGAGAATCGCGGCGGGTACAGCGCGTTGACGATCGTCGTCTCCAGCGAGAGCTGCTGCTCGGCCAGCTCGCCAGCGAGCCACAGGGTCTCGTTGACCGGCATCTCCTCGGCGGTCGTGACCGCGACGACGGCCGTGAACCCCGGGTCGGCGATCGTCGTCGCGATCGCCTGCGCCTGATGCGCGATCGGGCCGACGCGTGCCATCTCGGCGAACGAGCGCGGCGTGCGCAGCAGTCCGGCGCCGTGGCCGGTGGCGGGGGAGTCGACGATCACCAGGTCGTAGGCGCCCGCGCCCTCGGTGCGCCGCTCCAGCTGTGCGAGCTCCCACGCCTTGCCGATGCTCAGGAGCTCGCGCATCCCCGGGGTTGCCATCGCGAGCGCTCCGAACAGGCGGCTCGACCCGAGCGCCTGGCCGACGGCGCCGGTCTTGACGCGGAGGTACTCCTCCATCGCGCTCTGCGGATCGATCGAGATCGCGTACAGCCGCTCGGCCAGCTCGACCTCCTCGAACGGAGCGCTCTCACGCTCGAACGTCCGCGTCACCCGGCTCTGGCTGGCCAGCTCGGCGACGATCGTCCGCAGGCCCCGGCGGGCCGCCACCAGGCCGAGCGCGGTCGCGACGGTGGACTTGCCGACGCCCCCCTTGCCGGTGACGAAGATCAGGCGTCGGTCCAGGAGCGCGGGCACGCCGCGAGACGTTAGCCCGCCACGAATTCGAGCCGCGTGCGGGGCGGCGCCGGTCAGCTCGTGACCCGCGCCGCCCGGCGGCTCCTCCTACCCCGTGAAGCGCTCCAGCGCGAAGTAGGTCGTATGGCTCGTGTTGTTGTAGGCCTGCCCGGCGATCACCGGATTTGAGCCGTCGACCACGATCGCGTTCGCGTTCGAGTCGTTACCGGCTCCGGCCGCGTCGCTGGTCACGTAGCCGCCACTGCCGAAGGAGCTGTCCAGGGCCCCGTTGGCGGTGAACCGCGCCAGCGCCACGCTGTTTCGCGTCGTGCTGTTGATGAACGAGTTGCCGGCCGCGTAGATGTAGCTGCCGTCCGGACCGGCGGCCAGTCCATACGCCTCGCTGTCGTCGCCGCTGGCGGTGCCGGGGCAGACGTGCGCGTCGCCGCCGGTACCGAAGCTCGTGTCGCGGCTGCCGTCGGCGTTGAAGCGTCCGAGGGCCATGCAGAACAGGCCGCCGGGATAGGAGCCGAATCCGCCGACGACGATCTCGTGGTTGGACTGGACCAGGACGGCGTGCGCGTACGAGTTCGTTCCGAGCGACAGCGTTGACGGTTTGCCGCCGTTGAAGCTTGAGTCGGCCAGGCCCGACGCGCTCCAGCGCATCGCCGCGACGCTCGGGAGGCCGGTCCCGCTGTCGAAGAAGGATCCGGCGCCAACGATCTCGCTGCCGTCGAAGGCCAGGGCGTTGATCGCCGATCCCCCGCCGCTGGTCGGCGTCTGCACCGTCCCGGAGGTGCCGAAGCTCGTGTCCGGCGCACCACTGGCGGTATACGCGGCGAGCGCCATGGCGTTGTCGGCGCCGGTCGGCTCCGAGGAGCCGCCGATATAGATCTCGCCGCTGCTCGGATTCACCAGCACGGCGCTTGCGACATCGCTTGCGGCGGCGCCCACCTGGGTGTCGACGAACCCGCCGGTGCCGAAGCCGCTGTCGAAGCTGCCGCTCGCGGTCAGCCGCTCCGCGCCGAAGTCCGCCTTGGCGATGACGACGTTGGCGGGGTCGTTCCACGTGCCCGCGACGACGATGTCGCCGCTGGGCTGCAGCGCGAGCGAGGGCCCGAGCAGCACCTGACCCGAGCCGTTGGGCCGCAATGCGGCGATGCCGTTCGTGCCGAAGCTCGTGTCGAGCGCGCCGGTCGAGGTGTAGCGCGCGACCTCGATCTGAGCGTTGCCGCTGCCGTCGATCGCGGTGCCGACGACGACGAACTTGCCGTCGCTCTGGCGCACGATCCGGTCGGCGCCGTCGCCGCCGTTGGTGTTGAGCGACGTCAGCGTGATGCCGTTGGTGCCGAAGGTCGTGTCCAGCGACCCCGCCGGCACCGCGGGCGCGGCCTTGTCGAACCTGGCCGAGACCGTCCTGTCGGCGCTCATCGCGACGCTGCACGTGGCGCCCGAGGCCGAGTCGCAGCCGGTCCAACCGGCGAAGGTGGAGCCCGCGCTCGCGGTCGCCTGCAGCGACACCGGCGTCCCCGCCGTGAACGCCGCGCCGCACGTGGTCGGGCAGTTGACGCCCGCGGGGGTGCTGGCCACCGTGCCCGACTCGGTCCCTGTCAGGGACACCGCGAGCGTGGCGGTGCTGGGCGTGTTCGTCGCCGGCTCGTAGCGGGCGTAGAGGTTCATCGTGGCGCCGTGGCCGACCACGACGTAGCACTTGTCGGCCACCGAGCTCTGGGCTCCGCCGGTGCCGCCGTTGCACCCCTGCCAGCCCTGGAACGCGGACCCGGTCGCGGGATCGGCGATGAGCTCCAGGTGCTGACCGTCCGGGTAGAAGCCGGTGCACAGAGACGAGCAGTCGACACCGGAGGAGAAGTCCGTGTCGTAGCCGCCGTAGGAATCGGGACCGACCCGCAGGTACTTGTGCACGGTGCCCTGGCCTGAGCCGACGAAGTGCACGACGACCTCCTCTCCCGCGATGCTTCCGCCTGACGGCGGCGCGGGGCTGTCGATCGCGGCCTGGCTGGCTGCGTTGGTGGTGTCGGCGATCGCCACCCGCGCGGCGCTGATCCTCGGCGCATGGATCGCGCCCTTGGAGAACCTCTGCTCCTCCTGGGCCGCGGCGGCGTACCTGTCGGGGATCTCGATCGGGAGCAGCGCGAGCAGCGCCGTGAGTCGGTTGGCGAGCGGTCTGTTGTTCAGATCCCTGGTGATGAAGATCGGGACGAGCGGGCTGTCCTTGGCGCTCTGGAACGCGAGCCGGTTGCCGATCGTGCCGAAGATCAGGTCGAAGATTCCCATGACGTCCCTGGTGGGACGCTGGCCGCCCTGCCAGACGCCCTTCAAGCCGCCGCCTGTGCCGTGCCTGGTGCCGTGCGCGTGCCCGCGACCGTGTCTCACGCGATGGCTGGTCGCGCGGGCGATGGCCGCCCGCTCCGCGCGGGCAAGGACCGCCCGTGCCGCGCCGGTGCCCCCGGGGGAGCGAAACTGACCGTTGGCGTCGACCGGGTGAGCGGCGGCCATCAGCGCGTGGGCGAGCTTCAGCACGGCCAGGTACCGGGACCAGTTCCGAACGGCGGTGGAGACCGCGTTGACGCTTGAGAAGATGACTGCGTCCCGGTGCCGGTCGATGCCGCGGACCCAGAACGAGTGGGTCTGCGGGGTGGCGTTCGCGATCGAGAAGCCGATCGTTCCGTGTCCTGGACCTGTCTTCCCGCCGCGGCGGCGTGTGACGAAGAAGTACACGTCTCTCACGCTCCCGCCCGCTCCCTTCACCGTCGAGACGACGACGTAGACGTGCGTGCTCCTGCGCAGCTGGCGCCACGCGGGAGAGGACGCGACGATCGACAGGCCGCCGGTGTCGCCGTGGAAGATCGTCGTCCTCGTGGACCGGGTCGCGCGCGGTCTCCCGGTGATCCTGACCTGCGCAACGCCGTAGGTGAAGTCTCCGGGGTGCGGCAGCATCAGCGCGACCCTGGTCCCGGCCTCACGGGCCGAGCGCCTGCTGACCGGCGAGCCCGCCCTCGCGGCGGAACCGGAACCGGCGACCCCGACCGCGGCGGCGAGGAGGAGGGAGAGCGCCGCGGCGAACGCGCGCCTCCGCACAGGGGAGGCGCTTCCAGATGCGCCCATGAGCTCTGAGGTCCTCATCGTGACTCCTTCGCCGGTCCGGCCTCGATTGCAGGCGGCGGGACGATAGGCGCCACGGATGCCGGTCCGCGTGAGTGAGCTCCACTAAGAATTGGCCTCCGCGGCGAGTCGGCCCCGGCCCGTCCGTCAGGGGAGCGCGCCACATGGGCCCGTCCGGCAGCGGAGCGCGCCGCATGGGCCCGTCGGCGGCGAGCACCTCGCGAGGCCGCGGCCCCGCATCGCCGTTCGGAGGGGGACCCCGTCGGCGACGCGATGGTCCGCGCAGGATTTCCCGACGTGCCTGCGAATACTCACGGCGTATGAATCCCCGAGCGCACCGGAGCGGCCAGCAATGCCCACCTGCAAGGTGATCGCGTTCGCCAACCAGAAGGGCGGCGTCGCCAAGACTACGACCACGCTGAACCTCGCGGTCGCGTTCGCCGAGGAGGGGCACCGGGTGCTGTGCTGCGACATGGACCCGCAGGGCAACCTGACGATGTCCCAGGGGATCGATCCCGACACGCTCGAGAAGTCGATGTACGACGTGCTCGTGCACCACATCTCGATCCGCGAGGTGATCCGGCGGCGCGAGGTCGATGTCGCCTGCGCGTCGATCGACCTGGCAGGAGCCGAGATCGCGATGTCGATGATGATCGGCCGCGAGCGCTCGCTGCAGAAGGCGCTCAGGGAGGTCGCGGACGACTACGACTTCGTGTTCATCGACACGCCGCCGAGCCTCGGACTGCTGACGATCAACGCCCTCACGGCCGCCAACAAGGTGATCGTCCCCGTCCAGTGCGAATATCTGTCGATGCGCGGCCTGATCCAGCTGCAGAACACGCTTGGGATGATCCGGGAGAACCTGAACCCCGACGTCGAGATCGAGGGCATCCTGCCAACGCTCGTCGACCTCCGCACGCTGCACGCCAAGGAGGCGATCGAGATGCTGGAGGAGAACTTCGGCGACCGAGTGTTCGCATCACGCATCCGCAAGACGGTGCGATTCGCCGAGGCGCCCGTGAAGGGCATGTCCGTGCTCAAGTACGAGCCGGACGGCATGGCCGCCCACGCATACAGGCAGCTCGCCAAGGAGGTTCTCGCCAATGCCGACCGGTAAGCGCGCCAGCATGCGCGAGGGACCGCTTGCGGACCTGTTCCGCCGCACCGTCGAGGACGGCCCGTCAGGGGACGCGCCGTCCGAGCGCGCGGCCTCCGTCTCGGCTGGCGCGGCGCACGAGCGCTCGGCCTCCGTCTCGGCTGGCGCGGCGCACGAGCGTGCGGGCGCCGGAGAGGCACGCGCTTCGCTCGCGCCGTCGCCACAGGGGTCGCCCGCGCCCGGGGCGAGCTCCCCGGCGTCGGAGTCGCGCCGCCACAGGCCGCACCCGTCGCTCGACGCCGATGCCCACGTCCCGGTGCCCGGACCGCCCGCGCAGCCGGTGCCCTCGCCGCAGGAGCGCCTGCGTCAGGCGTTCTCGTCCGACATCCCGGACGACATGCTCGAGCGTCCTGCCGAGCCGTTTCACGACGTCTACGCGCGCCCAGAGCGCGATTACGACGCGTACGTGCCGCCCGCGCCCGTCGGGCGTGCCGTGCTGCGCGTCGTGGGCGTCGGCGGTGCCGGCGTCAACGCCGTCAACCGCATGGTCGAGGCGGGCATCGAGGGCGTCGAGTTCCTGGCGATCAACACCGACCTGCAATCGCTTCAGCTGTCGGCCGCCGACGAGACGCTGCACATCGGCGACTCGGTCACGCGCGGCCTGGGCTCCGGGTCCGACCCCGATCTGGGCCGCCGCGCGGCGCGGGAGGAGTACGACCGGATCAAGGCGATGCTGCGCGGATCCGACATGGTCTTCATCGCGGCCGGCGCGGGGGGCGGCACCGGCACCGGCGCCGCGCCGGTGGTCGCCCAGATCGCGCGCGAGCTCGGCGCGCTGACGGTCGGGATCGTGACACGGCCGTTCCAGTTCGAGGGCTCGCGCCGCCGCGATCAGGCGGAGGCTGGGATCGTCGCGCTGCGCGACGAGGTCGACACCCTCATCGTCGTGCCAAACAACAGGCTCCTGTCGGTGCTTGATCGGGGTGTGACGATGGTCGAGGCGTTCCGCGTCGCCGACGACGTCCTGCGCCAGGGGGTCCAGGGGATCTCGGACCTGGTCACGCTCCCAGGGCTGATCAACCTCGACTTCGCGGACGTGCGGACGATCATGAGCGATGCCGGCAACGCTCTGCTCGGGATCGGGATGGGAAGCGGAGAGCGCCGCGCGATCGACGCCGCGGAGCAGGCCGTCGCCTCCCCGCTGCTGGAGACCAGCGTCGACGGCGCTCGCTCGATCCTGCTGTCGATCACCGGAGGGCCGGACATCTCCCTGTGGGAGGTCAACGAGGCGGCGAAGGCCGTGGCCGACGCCGCGCACCCCGAGGCGAACATCATCTTCGGCGCGATGGTCGACGAGAGGCTCGAGGATCAGGTGTGGGTTACGGTCGTGGCGACCGGCTTCGAGGAGCCGCGGGCCCGCCGCGAGCGGCGCTCCCCCGGGGAGCGTTCGGTTGCCACCGAGGCTCGATCGCTGCGGGAGCCGGCCGCGTCTCCGGGCGGGGTTCGGATCAGCCGGCTGCGCCGCAGCCCGGAGCTCGACGTCCCCGAGTTCATCCCGAGGCGCTAGGCGCGGCGGCGGCCGGATCGGCCGCGAACCAGCCCCGGGCGGTAGACGGCGGCCGGTTGGATGAGCGCTCAGGTCGGCGTCGTCGCCGCGGGTCACCCGGCCAGCGCCGATGCCGGCGCGTCGGCTCTGCGCGACGGGGGCAACGCCGTCGACGCGGCGGTGGCTGCGATGCTCGCGTCGGTGACCTGCGAGCCGCTGCTCACCGGCCTGGCCGCGGGCGGATACCTGCTCGCGGTGCCTCCCGGCGGCGAGCCCGCCCTGCTGGACTTCTTCGTGGAGGCCCCTGGCCGGGGGAGCGGCGACCGGCCACGACCGCCGGCGGAGATGATCTCGGTGCCCGTCTCGTTCGGCGACGCGGTCCAGGAGTTCCATGTCGGTGCTGCGTCGGCGGCCGCGTACGGCTTTCCGGCGGGGGTCTGCGAGGCGGCGAGGCGCTTCTGCCGGCTGCCTCTCGAGCGGCTCACGGCGCCGGCGGCGCGGCTCGCCCGCGATGGGGTCAGGATCAACCGCCCGCAGGCCTACGTGATCGAGATCCTGAAGGGCACGATCGACACGACACCGGAGGCGGCGGCGCTGTTCGCGCCCGGTGGCAGGTTGCTGGGGGCCGGCGACGTGCTGCGCCAGCCGGACCTGGCGGACGCGCTGGAGCGGCTTGGCGCGGAGGGGGCGTCGCCCTTCTACGTGGGCGACATCGGGCGTGCCGTGACCGACTGGGTGCAGGAGCGCGGTGGTCTGCTCGGCCCAGCGGACCTCGCGGCCTACGAGGTGATCGAGCGCTCGCCGCTGCGGGTGCGCTACCGCGGTTTCGAGGTGGCGATCAACCCTCCGCCGTCGGCGGGAGGGATCCTGATCGCGCATGCGCTCTCGCTGCTGAACCTGGTGCCGCAGCGTCCGGATGCCGTCCGGCTTGTCGAGGCGATGGAGCGCAGTCAGCGTGAGCGCACGCCGGAGTTCCTGGCGGGCCTCGACGATCCGGCGTTCGTGGAGGCGCTGGTCGCGCGGGTCGGCGGGCGCCTCGGGTCCACGACCCATGTCGCCGCGCTGGACCGGGATGGCTGGGCGTGCTCGGCGACCTGCTCCAACGGGTCTGCGTCAGGGGTCGTGGTGCCCGGCACCGGGATGCACCTCAACAACATGCTCGGCGAGCGTGACCTGAACCCGCTCGGCTTCCACCGCCACCGGCCCGGGCGGCGGATGCCGAGCATGATGGCGCCGGCCGTGGCGTCCCGCGGCGGAGAGCCCAGGCTGGCGGTCGGCAGCGCGGGTTCCAACCGGATCCGCTCCGCTGTTCTGCAGACGATCGTGCGCTGCGTCGACGATGGCCTCGAGGCGCAGGCCGCGGTGGACGCGCCGCGGGTCCACTACGAGGACGGGGTCGTGTACGCCGAGCCCGGGATCGACGTCGAGGCGCTGGCGAGCGCCGGGTGGGCGGTGAGCCGCTTTCGCGACCTCAACCTCTTCTTCGGCGGCGCGCAGGCCGCGGCCCGCGACGCGCGCGGCCGATTCTCCGGCGGCGGCGACCCCCGGCGGGGCGGTGCCGCGGTCGTGGTCTGGGACGTCTGAGCGTCGAGACCCGGCCGCCCGGGCCCCGTCAGCCGAGGTGGACCTTGCCGTTGGACCTCGCCCGCTCCTGGGCGCGGTCCACCAGGTCCAGCCGCTTCGCGGCGGCGCGGAACAGTCGCGTCACGAGCCTGAGGCGAGCCTCCTCGGATCGCAGTTCAAGGAGGCCCTGCTTGGCATCGGGCCCGAAGTCGACGGTTGCCGCCATCTCGTATGCGTCCATCCGCCCAAGCTCGTCGCCGCCCGGCTCGCGGTCGGTCGCGCGCCTGACCAGCTCGGCGTAAGCCGTCCTCGCGACGGCGGCGAGCTCCGGATCCGGTTCCCCGTCGTGGTCGGCGACGAACTCAACGACCCCAGCAGGGTAGGGCAGGTGCGACTGGCGCTCGATCACGCGGAACGGCCGCGTCCCGCGGGCGAGCAGGTTCAAACGGCCGTCCTCGAGTCGCTCCAGGACCCGGTCGATCGCGCACGCGCAGCCGATCTCGCGCAGCCCGTCCTCCGCCATCCAGATGATCCCGAACTCGTCGCCGGTCTCCAGGCAGCGGGTCATCATCGCCTTGTAGCGGTCCTCGAAGATGTGCAGCGGGACGGGCTCTCCCGGCAGCGCGACGAGCTGCAGCGGGAACAGCGGGAAGTCGCTTCGAACCTCGCCTGCCATGCCCGCAGTCTAGGCGGGGCAGCGGCCGGGCCCGGCTCAGGGCCGCCGTGCCGACAGCAGGAGGTTGTAGAAGATCGCGGGCGGCAGCAGCGGCTCCAGCAGGGCCTCGTCGAGACGCTGCAGCGCCAGGTAGCCGTGGAACGCGTACCTCCTCCACAACAGCGGAACGTCGGCCGGCTCCGCGGACGCCTCCAGGGCCCGGTTGAACCATCCGAACCAGTTGGCGGTCAGCTCCTCGCCACGGACCCTGATGTCCCGGAACCCCGCCAGGCGAGCATGGCGCTCCAGCTGCCCAGGCTCGAACGCGTGCACGTCGACGAACCGCTCCAGTTCGTGGTCGTGGTCGTGGTCGCCCGCTCTCGGCACCGGCGTCGGGCGCGCGCCGACCAGCCGGCGCCAGGCGGGCGCGAGCATCAGGGCGCCGCGCTTGGGCACGGCGGCGATCCGGTCGCCGAGCCGCGATGGCTCGCCGGCGAACACGACCCGCCCGCCGGGCCGCAGCACTCGGTGAAACTCGGCGAACGCCCGCGGCAGGCTCGGCAGGTGGTGCAGCACCGCGTGACCGAGGACCAGATCGAACGTCCCGTCCTCGAACGGGAGCGCCTCGGCCTCGGCCACCACTGTCCGGACCTTGAGCCCGAGCCGCTGCGCGTTCGCCTGCAGCGCCTTCAGCATCCCGGGTGAGATGTCGGTGCACGTGGCCTCGGCCGCGATGCCGGCCCGCATCATGTTGAGCGTGAAGTAGCCGGTTCCGGCCCCGATCTCAAGCGAGCGCTCGAAGCCCTGATCGAGCTCGTGGCCAAGCAGCTTGCGCAGCTTGCGCAGCACCTGGACCTGTCCGACGTCTCCGAAGTCGATCCCCCACTTGGCGTCGTAGCCGTCGGCTGCGACGTCGTGATAGCGGGTGTTCACCTCCCGGATCCGCTCCTCTGTGAGCTGCGTCGGCATGCGGCCGGCAGACTACCCTGTCGCCCCGTGGACTCAGCCCTCCACGTGCAGCGAGACCAGCCTCCGGGGGTGCCGCCGCTGGCGTTGACCGGAGAGCGGACGCTGCCCGACATTCCGGTCGAGAACTACTGGTACCGGCGCCATCTGGCCGCCTACGAGTGGATCGGCGCGCGTGTGATCGGCGCCCGGGTGCTTGACATGGCGTGCGGCGAGGGGTACGGGTCGGAGGTCCTGTCACGAGGCGCGGCTTCGGTCGTCGGAGTCGATGGCAACCCCGAGGCTCACGAGCATGCGCGGCTGCGCTATCGCCGCGCGAACCTGAGCTTCGAGCGCGGAGCGGTGCAGAACTGGGGGGAGAAGGGCGCCTACGACGCCATCGTGTTCCTGCAGACGATCGAGCACGTCGAGGATCCCAGCGCTGTGCTGAGTCATCTTCGCTCGCTGCTCGCGCCCGGCGGCATCCTCTACGTGTCGACTCCCAACGTGCTGACGCTCGCGCCTGCGGGTGCGGCGAGGTCCGACAACCCCTGGCACCTGCGCGAGTACCGGGCGGACGAGTTCGCGCAGCTGTGCAGCGAAGCCTTCGAGCACGTGCGGCTGCTCGGCCTGTTCCACGCTCGCCGGCTTCGGGTCCACGAGCTGGCGCTCGCCTGCGGCTGGGACCGGGTTCATCGCACGCTGCGGATCACGAAGCCCTTCTACGACCGATTCGTCCCGTCGATCACCTCCCGCGACTTCGCGCTGCGTGGGCGGGACCTGGACCGCGCGCTGGACTTCCTGGCGGTCTGTCGTGCGAACGGCGGCTGATCGCGCCGGCTCCAAGCTGGAGGAAGCGATGATGAGGTTCCCGGGTGGATGTCACCTGCGGGAGCGCTCGCATGCCTCGCGGCTGTCTCAGTACGGCTTCAACGGGGTCGCGATCCTTCATCTGGCCCGTGGGAGCCGGCGGTTGGTCACCGCCGGCTCCAGCTTCATGGGCTCCAACGGCCGTCGCGCCGTGCGTCGGGTGCCCGGCAGGGTCGCCCGCGACTTCGGGCTCCGGCGATCGCGGCTGCCCTGTCCGAACCTGCCGGTCTGGGACGCGACGCCGTCGTCGCCGGGCTGGTCGCGGCTGCCCGGTCGGCCGGGCCTGTCGCCGGGGGCCGCTGGCCGGCGGTCGCCGCGCTGGCCGGCGGTCGCCGCGCGACCATGCGGCGGCTCAGGACCAGCGCAGCGCGCCCGGTTGCTCACGCATGCGGATCAGGCGCGCGGGGACCCCGCCCACGATCGCGTTCGCAGGCACGTCCCCGGTGACGACCGCGTTGGTGCCGATCACCGCGTTGTCGCCCACCGTGACCCCGCGCAGCACGCAGGCGCCGTAGCCGATCCAGACGTTGCTGCCGATATCGATCGCGCGCTTGCGGATCCCCTGCTCGCGGATCGGACGCTCCACGTCCCGCATCCAGTGGTCGAAGTCGATCATCATCGTGCGGTCGGCGATCAGGCACTCTCGGCCGATCGCGATGCGCTGGTAGGCGGAGATCGTGCACTCCTCCCCGAACACCGACTTGGCGCCGATCGACAGCTCGCCCTCGTGGACGCGCACCTTGCAGCCGCGTCCCAGCCACGACCAGCGGCCG
This sequence comes from Actinomycetes bacterium, assembly GCA_021846845.1. Lineage (GTDB taxonomy): Bacteria > Actinomycetota > Thermoleophilia > Solirubrobacterales > Solirubrobacteraceae > Palsa-465. Next base: position 26,910 of record JAJZWB010000042.1, read on the forward strand.
AGCGTGACCGTCGCGTCGCGTCCGATCTCGAACCTCACGCCGCTGCAGACGAAGCACAGGCCATCGGTCCGGATGCGTCCACGCCAGCGCAGCTTCAGCCACAGCCAGCGCGCGATCAACACTGCGTACCCCAAGCTGATCATGTGGTTCGCGCGCGCGAAGCGCAGCAGCGTCAGCGGTCCGCCGCGCAGCGGCGGCGGGCCGGGGCGGACCGGCGGCGGCACGGCCGCCGAGAGCTCGCCCAGTCGATGGTCGCGGCTCGCTGTCGATGGCATCGCAGGATCCTATGCGCCCGGTGGCGACGGCGGCACCTGCCATGATCCCTGACCGTTCGATGACCACCGCCGAAGATAGCCGCGAAGAGGGTCCGAGCTCGCTCGCCCAGCGCCTGCTCGCCGGTGACCGCCGCGCGCTCGCCCGCGCGATCACGCTGGTCGAGAACGACGACCCCGCCGGCTGGGAACTGGTCCGCGAGGTGTACCCGTCCACCGGTCGGGCGGCCGTCGTCGGCTTCACGGGTCCGCCCGGGGTCGGGAAGTCGACGCTCATGGGCGCGCTGGTCTCCCACGAGCGCGCGCTCGGCCGGTCGGTCGCGGTCCTGTCGATCGACCCCTCGTCGCCCTTCACCCGCGGCGCCCTGCTGGGCGACCGGATCCGGCTGGCGGACCACTTCCTGGACCCGGGGGTGTTCATCCGCTCGATGGCCAATCGAGGAGCGCTCGGCGGCCTCAGCGAGGCGGCGCTGCAGGCCGCGCTGCTGATGGACGCCGCCGGGCGCGACCTGGTGCTGCTGGAGACCGTCGGGGTCGGCCAGGCCGAGGTCGACATCATCGACCACGCCGACACGGTCGTGCTCGTGCTGATGCCCGGCTCGGGCGATTCGATCCAGGCGCTCAAGGCGGGCGTGATGGAGATCCCCGACGTCATCGTGGTCAACAAGTCCGACCATCCGATGACCGACACCATGGTGCGGGAGATCCGGGCGGTCCTGGCGCTGGGACCGCGCGCCGACTGGCAGGTACCGGTGCTCCGGACCGAGGCCCTGCGCGGCGAGGGCATCGCCGAGCTCGCGCAGACGCTGGCCTCGCACCGCGCGGAGATCGAGGCGCAGGGCACGCTCGCCGAGCGACGCCGGCGCAACCTCCTCAACGAGGTGATGGCGATCGCGACCCAGCGGCTGCGCCGCGGTCTCGAGGACGCGCTGCGGGGCGACGAAGGGGTGCGCGAGCTGCTCGACGCGGTCGTGGCCCGGCGGCTCGATCCGGCCAGCGCCGCGGCGGAGATCCTCGCTCGCGCCGACCCGGGTCACGGCCCCTGACGCGAGCGCCGGCCGGTCTACACAGA
>JAJZWB010000180.1 GCA_021846845.1 Actinomycetes bacterium
CCGATCTTTCGGCCCGCGCGCCGCAGGGCCTCGAAGTCGGCCAGCATCCAGGGCAGCAGGATGTCGTACCAGCCGCCGACGAACTGGACGGCTGCCGTCACCGATGGAACGTCGGCCTCGAAATCGCGCGCGACCCAGTAGGGGTCGTCGCGAGCGACGCGGGGCACCGCGGCCCGGAACCACTCGACCGGCGAGCCGGTCGCGTGGCTGTCCAGCTCGGCCAGCGGCAGCAGGTCCAGCTGCGCCGGCAGCCGCCGCAGCGCGCGACCGATCGCCAGTGGCGCGAGCCGCCGCTCCTGCGCTTCGACCACCGCAATCCAGGCGCCCGCGTTCTCGAGCGTCAGGCTGCCGCCCGCGTAGGTCTGTCCGTGGAACTGCGAAGCGGTCGCGTGGACGGACATGGCGACCAGATCCTCGCCGTCTCCGGCGGCCAGCGCCCACTGCACGAGGCCCAGATAGCTTGGGCCGATCGTCCCGATGGGCCCGGCGTGCCACGGCTGGGCGCGCAGCCAGCGAAGCGTCGCCAGGCCGTCGGCGCGCTCGTCGAACGGGCTGAAGCGCCCGCCGGAGCCGAACGTGCCGCGGACGCTCTGGATGACCACCTGAAGACCGCGCTCGGCCAGCAGCCGGCCGAAGGCGAGGCCGATGAGCCCGCCGCGCCCATACGGGGAGCGGACCAGCACCGTCGGCCGGCCGCCGCCGGCTCGCTCCTCGTCGCGCGCGACCAGCCGGTCGGCGAGCAGCACGGTCCCGTCGTCCATCGGGACCCTCAGGTCGCGCTCGTGCGCGACATCCAGCGTCCGAGAACGGGCCAGGCCCATCCGGCGAGCCGCGATCTCGCTCGCGAGCGTCATGGTCCTGATGGGTCGCCCACCGCAGACAGGATCGCAGGAGGCAGCCTCCAGGCGGTCGCGGCGGTCGCGGCGGTCGCGGGGGTCGCGGCTGGAGCGACCGCGGCGGCCGCGGGGGCCCGGAGTCCTCCGTGCTCGGTCCGCTCAGAGGTGGATAATCGAGTCATGGTGCAAGAGGCGGCGTCACGCGCAGCCCGTGGGGATCTCGCACCCGGCGGCGGGCTGCCGGCGTGATGAGTGCCGGCGGCGATCAGGCCCGGAGCGGCGACCTCGAGCATCGGACGTACCTGGTCACCGGCGCCAGCGCCGGGATCGGCCGCGCAACCAGCCTGGCTCTGGCGGCACGCGGAGCGACCGTGTTCATGGTGGGCCGCTCCGAGTCCAGAACGGCCGCGGCCCGCGACGCGATCGCCGCCGCCACCGGCTCGCAGAGGCTGCACGCGCTGACCGTCGACCTGGGCGACCTTGGCTCCGTGCGCGCGTGCGCGGAAGCGTTCCTGTCCACGGACGGGCCCCTGCACTGCCTGATCAACAACGCCGGCCTCGCCGGGCGGCGGGGCGTCACCGCCAGCGGCTTCGAGATCCACTTCGGGACCAACCACGTCGGGCCGTTCCTGCTGACCGCGCTGCTCCTCGACCGCCTGCGGGCCGGCGCACCGGCGCGGATCGTCAACGTCGCGTCCGACGCACACCGTCGCGCGGCCGGGATCGACTGGGACGCGATCCGCCGATCCACCCGGACGCGCACCGGCTTCCACGAATACGGCGTGTCGAAGCTGGCGAACGTGCTGCACGCGCGCGAGCTCTCGCGCCGCCTCGACGGCAGCGGCGTGACCGCCTGCTCGCTGCACCCGGGCGTGGTCGCGTCCGACATCTGGCGACGCGTTCCATGGCCGATCCGCCCGCTGCTGAAGGCCCGGATGCTCACACCCGAGCAGGGCGCGCAGACGTCGCTGCACTGTGCGACCGCACCCGGGCCGGCCTGCGAGGGCGGCCTCTACTACGAGCGAAGCCGGCCACGGGAGCCGAGCCCGGTCGTGACCGACGCGCTCGCGGCGGAGCTGTGGGAGCGAAGCGAGGGCTGGGTGGGCGCCGGAGCCTCCTGAGCGTCGGGACACGGATCCCGGTGGCCGGGAATCGTCGCCCCCGCAAGCCGCCGCCGGCGTGCTCGGCGCCACCGGCGGCGGGTGCGGCGATACTGGACCGGTGAGGCGCACAGCAGAGGCGGGGTCCGAGCGCTGCCGGTGGCGAGCGCGCGTGTGGGCGCATGCGCCCCTCCTCGCCTGCGTCGCCTGTCTCGCGTGGCTGCTGGCTGGCTGCGCCCACGGCGGACCGGCCGGTCCGAGCACCGCCGGCACGGCATCCGCGTCCGCGGCGCCACTGCCGGCGGCCGCGGCGCGGGTCGCGGTCGCCGCCAACGCGCCGATGACCGCGATGCCGCCGTCGTTCCTGGGCCTGTCGACCGAGTACTGGGCGCTGCCGCTCTGGTCGTCGCACATGCCGCTGCTGGAGCGCGTCCTATCGCTCGTGCGGGTGCGCGGCGATGGCCCGCTGGTCCTGCGCATCGGCGGCGACTCGGCAGACCATGCCTTCTGGGATCCCAACCGCGCTCCGGGACCGCTGTGGGCGTTCGAGATCGCGCCCCGATGGCTGGCGCAGGCCCGTGCGCTGGTGCGCGAGGACCACGCCCGGCTCATCCTGGACCTGAACCTCATCACCGACACCCCGGCGCAGGCCGCGCAATGGGCGGCCGCGGCCGAGTCAGCGCTCCCGCGGGGGAGCGTGATCGCGTTCGAGGTCGGCAACGAGCCGGACATCTACAGCCGCGCCGACTGGGCCGCGATCACCGCCGCTCGCTCGCTCGTCGCGTCGCGCCTAGCGGGCCCGAGGTTGCCGGCCGCGATCACCCCGCACGACTACGCGCTCGACTTCCTCGCCTATGCGGCGGCGCTGCGCCGCATCGCCCCGCACGTGACGCTCGCGGGCCCCGCGCTCGCCGACCCGGTGTCGCACGCGCGCTGGCTGCCGGCGCTGCTGCGGGCGACGCACGGCCGCCTGGGGCTGGTGACGATCCATCGATACCCCTACACCGGCTGTGCGCAGGGTTCGCGCTCACCCGACTATGCGACGATCGCGCGGATCCTGAGCACGGCCGCGTCGACGGGGATGGCGGCGGCGCTGCGGCGCGACGTCGACGTGGCACATGACGCCGGCCTGCCGCTGCGCATGACCGAGCTCAACTCGGTCAACTGCGGCGGGCGCCCCGGCGTCAGCGACAGCTTCGCCACCGCGCTGTGGGCGCCGGACGCGCTGTTCGCGCTCGCGCGGGCCGGCGTGGACGGGGTGAACATCCACGTGCGCGCCGCGGCCGTGAACGCGCCGTTCGCGCTGACGCCCGCCGGCCTCGCGCCTCGCCCGCTCCTCTACGGGCTGATCCTCTTCGTCCGCGCGCTGGGCCCTCATCCCCGGCTGGTATCGGTCAGCGCCAGCCACCCGCGATCGCTCAACCTCGGCGCGTGGGCCGTCCGGGTCGGGACCCGCACCCTGCACCTGGTCCTGATCGACAAGAGCCGCAGACCCGCGAGGGTGCTGCTCCACGTGCCGGCGGACGGACCGCTGACCGTCCGGCGCCTGCTCGCCCCGTCGATCGACGCCCAGACGGGCGTCACGCTCGCAGGACAGTCGCTCGGGGCTGACGGCCGCTGGCACGGTGGCGCCGTGGCGCAGACCATCGTCCCGCGGCACGGGGCCTACGCCGTCGACATCGCCCGCCAGAGCGCGGCGCTGCTGAGCGTCAGGGTCACCCCGGGAGCGCTGGGCACGCCGCCGGCAGCAGCCGGTAAGAGCGCGCGGGCGCCGGGCACGAGGGTCGCCCCGGGAGCGCTGGGCGCGCCGCCGGCAGCGGCCGGTAAGAGCGCGCGGGCGCCGGGCACGAGGGTCGCCCCCGGGAGCGCTGCGCACGCCGCCGGCAGCGGCCGGTAAGAGCGCGCGGGCGCCGGGCACGAGGGTCGCCCCCGGGAGCGCTGCGCGCGCCGCCGGCAGCGGCCCGCGCGTCAGGCGCGGCCGCCGGACGCTAAAGGTCTCACGGCCTCGGGACGATTGGACAGGTGAACTGATGGCACTTGAAGCGGAGCGGACATACGGGATCGACGAGCTCTTCTTCTCCGTCACCGACCCCAAGGGCCACATCACCTCGGGCAACCGCGTGTTCACGCGCGTCGCCGCCTACACCGAGGAGGAGATGATCGGCCAGCCGCACAGCCTGATCCGCCATCCGGACATGCCCCGGTGCGTGTTCAACGTGCTCTGGGAGACGATCCAGTCCGGCCGGGCGGTCGCCGCGTACGTCAAGAACCGGGCCAAGACCGGGGAGCACTACTGGGTGATGGCCGCCGTCGTGCCCTGCCGCGGCGGGTACCTGTCGCTTCGCCTCAAGCCGTCGAGCGAGCTGTTCGCCGCCGTCAGGGACTTCTACAAGGACCTGCGCGCGCTCGAGCTCCGGCTCGGCGGCGAGAGGGAGATCAACCGCAAGGCGGCGATGGCCGCCTCCGGCGAGCGTCTTCGCGAGCTGCTGGAGCAGGCGGGGTTCGAGAGCTACGAGAGCTTCATGCACACGGCGCTCGCAGCCGAGCTGTCGGCCCGCGCCGAGCACGTCAACCGCTCGCACCAGCCGCTCGCCGATGACGGCGTCCTCGGCGTCGCGCACGCGGCCGCCAGCGCCGTCACCGACACCCTGGGACGGGTGTTCGGCGTCACCCTCGACGAGCACACGCAGCTGGAGGCGCTCGCAAAGGAGCTTCAGGCCACCTCCGGGTTCGTGCTGGGACTGGCCGAGGAGCTGCGCATGTTCTCGCTCAACGCGCAGCTCGCCGCTGCCCACCTGGGCCCCGAGGGCGTGGTGCTGGGCACCGTCGCGGACTTCATGGGCCGTCCGGCGGGATCGATCCGCGAGCTCATCGGCGAGCTCACCGACGACCTCGGCGCCGCCAGCGCACTGCTGTCCAGGCTCGGCTTCCAGGTATCGGTGGCGACGCTGGAGGCGCTTCAGATGGCCGTGTTCGCAGCGGAGCTGCTGGACGACGGCTTCGAGCTGGCGGGCACGGACCCCGAGCACGACCGCCGCCTGGCCGACCTTGAGCTGCTGCCCGCCTGCCTGCGCCGGGAGATGGACGCCCTGTACGACGGGCTGGCGGAGCTGTCGAAGCGGATGGACGCGGTCGACCGCGCCGTGGCGCGGATCGCCAGTGCCCTGAAGCAGCTGCGCATCCTGGAGGTCAACGGACGGGTCGAGGCCGCGCTGGTTCACGGCGGCGATGCGGTCGTGCAGCTGTTCGTGGAGATCAGCGAGCAGGTGCGCAGCGCCCGCGACAACCTGGACGCATTCGGTTCCGCCAAGAGGCTCGGCCGCGAGAAGGCGTCTCCGCGAGCGCTCGCGGCGCTGCGCTCCGGCGGCTCCGCGCTGGATGAGGTTGCTCACCTGCTCACCGGCCTGCGCGGCTCCTCCCGACAGGAGCACGCGATCCGTGCAACTCGGCCGCGGAACGACGGCGCCGGCGGGTCACGGGGGCTAGAGACCGCCGTGGCCTGGGGCTGACCGGCGCGGGCCTCGGCGGACCGGAGCGGGCCCCGGGCGGACCGGAGCGGGCCCCGGGCGGACCGGAGCGGGCCTCGGCCGACCGGAGCGGGCCCTCGGCGTGGGCGAACCGGGCGCGACGCTCCACTAGCCTGACCGGGGCACCCACCGACGGAGGTCAA
>JAJZWB010000043.1 GCA_021846845.1 Actinomycetes bacterium
TCACAGGGCAACCAGACCGGCTCACAGGGCAACCAGACCGGCTCACAGGGCAACCAGACCGGCTCACAGGGCAACCAGACCGGCTCACAGGGCGACGGTCACTCGGTGATGCTCCCGATCCTGAGTTGCCGAGCCTCTGTCAGGCGAGACGCGATCGTCTTCACCTGCACGGCGAGGGGCGGTTCGGCGGAGGCGACGGCGTTCCGGGCTCGTCTCTACCGTGGCCGCAGGCTGGTCGGCAACCGTGCGGCCCGGCTGCGCGGGCGCTCGGTGCGCTTCTCGCTCGGGCTCGGCCACCGGCGGCGGGCGGGCAGCTACACGGTTCGCCTGACCGTCGACGCCGGCGGGCGGGTCGCGATGATGACCCGCCGGGTGCGCGTTCGCTGAGGGGGCGCCGTTCCAGGACGTGGCGATCCGGGGCCCGGCGGTCTGCCGGGCCCCGCGCCGTTCGGCGGCGCAGATGGGGCCGCGGCGCCTCAGCGCCCGCGCTCGAGGATCAGGTTCGCGACCAGCCCTGTCCACCCGGTCTGGTGCGAGGCGCCCAGCCCGGCGCCCGTGTCGCCGTGGAAGTACTCGTGAAACCACAGCAGGTCCCGCCAGGCCGGGTCCTCCTGCGCAAGGCGGTTTGCCCCGAACGCCGGCCTGGTCCCGTCCTCGCGGCGGCGGAAGATCGCGATCAGCCGCTCGGACAGATCGTCGGCGACCTCGGCGAGCGTCACGCGCCGCTCGTCGCTGGACGGCAGCGGGACCGTGAAGGCGTCGCCGAGGAAGCGGTGATACACGCGCATGGTGCTGATCAGCAGGTAGTTGATCGGGAACCAGACCGGGCCGCGCCAGTTGGAGTTGCCGCCGAACAGCGCCGTGGTCGACTCGCCGGGCTCGTAGTCGAGCGTCTCCGCCGCCCCGCCGATCGAGATCATCAGCGGCTCCTGAGCGTGGCGGCGCGACAGCGCCCGCAGGCCGTGGTCGGAGAGGAACTCCTCCGGGTCGAGCATCGCCGAGAGCAGGCGCCGGAGCTTGGTCTGATCGACCACCGACAGCATCCGCCAGCCGGCGTGAGCCGGCGACTCGACGTGCTCGACCGCTCGCCGTCCGGCACGGTCGTTGGCGACGAACCAGCTCAGCCGGGCCGCGAAATCGGGCAGTGACGCCATCGTCTGCGGACCGATCGTCGTCACCGCGGCAAGCGGCAGCAGTCCCACCACCGAACGGGCGCGCAGCGGCGTCGATTCGCCGTTCGCGCGGAGCACGTCGTAGTAGAAGCCGGTCGCTTCGTCCCACAGGCCCCTGTCGTTGATCGCCGCCGCGATCAGCGAGAAGTGCTCGAAGAACTTGGTCGCGAGATCCTCGTAGACGGCGTGGTGGCGGGCGAGCTCAAGCGCGATCTCCAGCAGGTTCTGGCAGTACATCGCCATCCATGCGCTGCCGTCGGACTGCTCCAGCACCCCCTCGGCGGGCAGCCGGTCACGGTCGAAGGGGCCGATGTTGTCCAGCCCGAGGAACCCGCCCTCGAACAGGTTGTCCCCGCTGGCGTCCTTGCGGTTCACCCACCAGTTGAAGTTCAGCAGGAGCTTGTGCAGGATCCGCTCCAGGAACTCGAGGTCGCGGTCGCCGGCGATCTCGTACACGCGCAGCGCCGCCCACGCGTGCACGGGCGGATTCACGTCGGAGAAGTTCCATTCGTAGGCCGGCAGCTGGCCGCTGGGGTGCGCGTACCACTCGCGGCAGAGCAGGATCAGCTGGGACTTGGCGAACTCCGGGTCGACGTGGGCGAGCGTGACGCAGTGGAAGGCCAGGTCCCAGGCGGCATACCAGGGGTACTCCCACTTGTCGGGCATCGAGATGACGTCCCGGTTGTTGAGGTGCGTCCACTCGCGGTTGCGGCCCGACCAGCGCTCGCGCGGCGGCGCCGGGGATGCGGGGTCGCCCTCGAGCCAGCGGCGCACGTCGTAGTGGTAGAACTGCTTTGACCAGAGCATGCCCGCGAGCGCCTGGCGCAGGATGAGGGCATCCTCTTCCCCGCACCCGGCAGGCGTCAGCTCGGCATAGAACTCGTCGGCCTCCCGCGCGCGCGCCGCCATGACCGTCCCGAAGTCGCTGCCGAGACCCGCTTGGCGTCCCGCGGCGGTGCCGGGCGGGCGTGCCGCGGCGGTGCCGGGCGGGCGTGCCGCGGCGGTGCCGGGCTGCCCGTCCTCCCCGGTCGCCCGCAGCCGCAGCTCCACGATCGCGCTGACGCCGCCGGGCACCGCCAGCCGGTGATGGAAGGCGGCCTTGGTACCCCGCTTCGCCGGGTTGACGCTCGGGGCGCCGGTCACGACGTAGTCGCCGATCCCGTCCTTGGGATACGGGCTGCCCTGAGCCGCTCGGGGGCCGAACAGGGCGTGGGCGTTGGTCTCGTTGTCGCAGAACAGCGCCTCGGGCTGCCCCGAGCTGTCGAGCCGGTACTCGCCCAGCTCCCCGTGCGTGGCGAGCAGTCCGCCGTCGCGCAGCACGATCGAGGGCCGTGCCCGGTCGGGGTCCCATGACCAGGTGTTGCGGAACCACAGGGTCGGCAGCAGGTCGAGCATCGCCTGCTCGGGCCCGGCGTTGCGGACCGTGATCCGGACCAGCAGATCGTCAGGGGTCGCCTTGGCGTAGTCGCAGGTGATCTCCCAGTAGCGGCCGTCGTCGAAGATGCCGGTGTCCACCAGCTCAAGCTCGGGCCGGTCGCGGCCACGGTCCGCGTTCTCGGACACGAGCCGCTCGTAGGGGAACCGGGCCTGCGGGTACATGTACCGCCAGCGCATCCAGGAGTGCGTGGGCGTGCAGTCCAGATACCACCAGCACTCCTTGACGTCCTCGCCGTGGTTGCCCTGCGGGCCGGTGAGGCCGAACAGCCGCTCCTTCAGGAACGGATCCTGTCCGTTCCAGAGCGCCAGGGCGAAGCAGAGCGTCTGCTGGTCGTCGCAGATCCCGGCCAGACCGTCCTCGTTCCAGCGGTACGCGCGCGAGCGAGCGTGCTCGAACGGGAAGTAGCCCCAGGCGTCGCCGTCCTCGCTGTAGTCCTCGCGCACGGTGCCCCAGGCGCGCTCGCTCACGTACGGCCCCCACAGCCGCCAGCTCGCACGGCCGCCCCCGCCGTCGTCGCGCCTGTCGCGCCTGTCGCGCTCCGCGCTCACGTGCGCAGCCTGCGCGCCCGCCGGCTGCCGCGCGGCCTAGTCGTCGCCGGCCGCCGGCGGCTGCTCCCCGAGAGCGGGTGTCGAGCCGTTCCCAGCACGGCGCCCGCCGCGGCCCGAGCCCCGCTCGCCGCGGTTCTGCACGTACTGGAAGCCGAAGCGCCCCTTGACGCACAGGTTCCCATGCGTGATCGGATGGTCCAGCGGCGACGTGACCTTGACGATCTCGTTGTCCTGAACGTGCAGCTCCAAATTGCAGCCGACGCCGCAGTAGCTGCAGATCGTCGTCGTCACGTGCTGGGCGCTCTCGTCCCAGGTGCCAGCTTCACGGTGGTCGTGCTCGCTCTTGAACATCAGGGCGCCCGTCGGGCAGACCTGGATGCAGTTTCCGCAGTAGACGCAGGCAGAGTCCGGCAGAGGCGCGGCGAACTCGGTAGAGATGCGAGCGTCGAAGCCCCGTCCGGCGACCGCGATCGCGAACGTGTTCTGCGCGTCGGTCCCGCAGGCCTCGACGCACTTGTAGCAGAGGATGCACTTGGAGTAGTCGCGCACGTACAGCTCGTTGTCGACCTTCGTCGGCTGGCTGACGGTCGCGGCCTGCGACCCGTCCGGGATCTCGTGGTGGCCGGCGCGCAGCCGGTCGCGCTCGCCCTCCGCGTGGGGCGGGGCGGGCGGCCCGTAGCGCTCAGGCTGCGCGTCGTACTCCTTCATCCAGCGCTCGACGTTCGGCGTGGTGGTGAGGTCGACGGAGGAGGCGAGGAACTCCAGCACCATCTTGCGGCTGTGGCGGACGCGCTCCGAGTGCGTCTGCACCTCCATCCCGTCCTCGACCTTGCGGTTGCAGGCCGGCGCGAGCACGCGCGAGCCCTCGACCTCGACGACGCAGATCCGGCAGGCGTTGACCGGCGTGAGCGTGCGCTCCCAGCAGAGCGTCGGGATCTCGATCCCCTCGCGCTGCGCGACCTGCAGGATCGTCATCCCCTCCCGCGCCTTCACCGTCTCACCGTTGAGCTTCAGCTCGACGGTGCGCGGCGGGGCCGCGGTCAGTGCCCTGCTCATCTTCCACCTCCGTTTGGGAACACCGCCAGCTTCTCCAGTGCCGAGCCGATCGCGTCCGCCGCGGTCTGTCCAAGGCCGCAGATCGAGCTGTCGCGCATTCCCTGCGCGATCTCGTTGAGCAGCTCGCGCTCGGCCTCCACAGATCCGCGCGGGCTGCCGTTAGCGAGCCGTGCCAGCGCCTCCTCCTGGCGAACGGTCCCGACCCGGCACGGCACGCACTGGCCGCAGGACTCGTCGCGGAAGAACGCCGCGATCCGCCGCAGGACCCCGACCAGGTCGCTGCTCTGGTCGAGCACGACGACGACGCCCGAGCCCATCGTCGCGCCCGCCGCGCGGGTCGCCTCGAACGAGAGCTCCACGTCCAGCTCGTCGGGCGTGTGGAACCGGCCGGCGGCCCCACCCAGCAGGACGGCTCGCAGCTCGCCGCCGTCGACGACCCCTCCGGCCAGCTCCAGCAGGTCGCGCAGCCGGGTGCCGAACGGCACCTCGTACAGGCCGGGGCGCTCGACCCTGCCCGAGAGGCAGAACAGCCGCGTGCCGGTGGACGCCTCGGTGCCGACCGCGGCGTACGCGGGGCCGCCCTCGGTGACGATGTCCAGGACGTTGACGAGCGTCTCGACGTTGTTGACGACCGTCGGGCGCCCGAACAGCCCGGACTGGGCTGGGAACGGCGGCTTGTTGCGCGGCTCCCCGCGGTAGCCCTCGATCGAGTTGAACAGGGCGGTCTCCTCGCCGCAGATGTACGCGCCCGCGCCCCGCCTCAGCTCGATGTCGAAGCTCAGCTCGCTGCCGAGGATCCGCTCGCCGAGCAGCCCGCGGTCGCGTGCCTGCGTGATCGCGCCCACCATCCTGTCCCAGGCGAGCGGGTACTCCCCGCGCATGTACAGGTAGCCGCGCTCGCAGCCGGTGGCCAGCGCCGCGATCGTCATCGCCTCGACGACGGAGAACGGGTCGTGCTCGAGCAGCACGCGGTCCTTGAAGGTCCCCGGCTCGGATTCGTCGGCGTTGCAGACCAGGTAGTGCGGCCGCCGCGCGGTGCGCGCGACCGCCTCCCACTTGCGCCCGGTCGGGAAGGCGGCGCCACCCCGGCCCAGGAGCTTGGAGTCGATCACCTCTCGCAGCACGCCGTCGGGCCCAAGGTCGAGCGCGGCGCGCAGCGCGCCGTAGCCTCCGTGCGCGCGATAGCTGTCGATGCTCTCCGGGTCCACCTGACCGACCCGGCGCAGGAGGCGCAGATCCTCAGGCGGCTGGTGGACGGGCGGGCGCGCGTCGTCGGCGGGCTCTTCGCCCGCGAGCGCGCGCTCGATCTGGTCGATCCCGGCGGCGGCGATCGCCTGCTCGTGCGGGCTCTCGCCAGAGGTGGCCACGAGTGCGACGGGGGGTCGCTCGCACATGCCCAGGCAGGGGCTCTCCATCCAGCCGGCCGGGGCGTCGGCTCCCTGGGAGCCGGGCTCGCCGAGCCGCTCACGCAGCTCGCCGCAGAGCTTGGAGGCGCCGCCGGCCAGACAGGAGACGTCGGTGCACACGTGGGCGACCACCGGCGGCTGGGGCTCCAGCGAGAAGAGCGCGTAGAAGCTCGCGACCCCGTGCGCCTCGGCCGGGGGGATCGTCAGCCGCTGGCAGATGTAGCGCAGGGCGCCGGGGCTGATCCAGCCGACGCGCTCCTGGACCGAGTGGAGAACCGGCAGCAGCAGGTGTCGCTGCTCGCGCGCCCGGTGGCCTCCGCGGGCGAGGTGGCCCTCAGCCGCGGCGTGCCCATTGCCGTCGGCGAGGGCGCCCTCCCATCTGCTGGTCGGCGTGCCGAGGACCGCGTCGACCGCCTCACGCTCGACCTCGGTCGCGTCGACGTCGCCCAGGACCAGGTCCATCAGCGCGTCCCCGCCGCCACCGGGGCGGCTGCGTCGTGCGCGCGGGACGCTCCGTGGCCGTTGCCGCCGGACTCGTGCCCGGCGCGGGCCGCTTCCTCCGCGGCCGTGTCCTCGGGGCCGAGCGGCTCGACCCGGATCGCCGCGGCCTTGAATTCGGCGGTCCCCGAAAGCGGGTCCGTCGCGTTGATCGTCAGCACGTTGGTCTCGACCTCGTCAGGGAAGTGCAATGTCATGAACGTCAGCCCGGGCCGAAGCGCGGGATCGATCCGGACGGGGGCCGTGATCGATCCCCTCCGGGAGCTGATGCGGACGCGCTCCCCGTCGGAGATCCCGAGCCGCTCGGCGTCGGCCGACGACAGCTCCAGCTCCTCCGGCCGTCGCAGCGGCGAGCTGAAGCCGCCGCTCTGGACGCCGGTGTTGTAGGAGTCCAGGCGCCGGCCGGTGGTGAGCAGCAACGGGAACTCCTCGGTGAGCTCGTCGACCGGCGGATCGTGCACCACGACGCCGAACGGCACCCGCTCCCGCTCGTACGGGTCGTCCCAGAGCCATTCGTGCAGGAGCTTGGAGCCCGGGTGCTGCTCGTCCCAGCACGGCCACTGGATACCGCCCAGCTCCTCGAGCCGCGCGTAGCTCATGCCGGCGTGGTTCGGGGCCAGCGAGCGCAGCTCGTTCCAGACGTCCTCGGAGCCGCTGTAGCTCCACTCGCGCCCCAGGCGCCGGGCCAGCTCGGTGATGATCTCTATGTCGTCGCGCGCCTGGCCGGGCGGGGTCAGCGCCGCTCGCACTCGCTGGACGCGGCGCTCGGAGCTGGTGACCGTGCCCTCGGACTCGCACCAGCTGGCGCTGGCGGGGAGCACGACGTCGGCGAGCTCCGCCGTGGCCGTGAGGAAGATGTCCTGCACGACCATGTGCTCGAGCCCGGTGAACAGCTCGCGGATGTGGTTCGAGTCCGCGTCTGACTGGACCGGGTTCTCGCCCAGCACGTACAGGGCGGTCAGGTCCCCGCGTCCCATCGCGTCGAGCATCTGGCTCATGTGCCAGCCGTACTTGGGCTTGATCGGCACCCCCCAGGCGCGCTCGAACTTGGCGCGCGCCTCGTGGTTTGACTCGATGTCCTGGAAGCCCGGCAGCTTGTTGGGGATCGCCCCCATGTCGCCGCCGCCCTGAACGTTGTTCTGGCCGCGGAGCGGGTTCACGCCTGAGCCGTAGCGCCCCACGTGGCCGCACAGCAGCGCCAGGTTTATCAGCGCCCTGACGTTGTCGACCGCGTTGTGGTGCTCGGTGATGCCCAGCGTCCAGCACAGCTGCGCGCGGTCGGCGCGGGCGTATGCGTGCGCGAGCTCGCGGATCGCCTCCGCGGGCACGCCTGTGACCTCCTCGGCGCGCTCGAGCGTCCACTCCTCCACGGACGCGCGGTATGCCTCGAAGCCCGTCGTCGCGCGCTCGATCAGCTCCCGGTTGTGAAGCCCCTGGCTGATGATCTCGCGCGCGATCGCGTTGGACAGCGCGATATCGGTTCCCACGTTGAGCCCCAGCCATGAGTCGGCCCACTGGGCGGACGTCGTGCGCCGCGGATCGACCACGTAGAGGCGCGCGCCCGCGTGCACGCCCTTGAGCACGTGATGGAAGAAGATCGGGTGCGCCTCGCGCGCGTTGGAGCCCCACAGGACGATGACGTCCGTGTCCTCCACATCCTCGTATGAGCTGGTGCCACCACCAGCGCCGAATACCGTCGCCAGACCGACGACGCTAGGAGCGTGTCAAGTTCGGTTACACGAGTCGATGTTGTTGGTGCCGATCACCTGACGGGTGAACTTCTGTGCGATGAAGTTCACTTCGTTGGTGGCCTTCGAGCAGCTGAACATCCCGAACGTGTCCGGACCGTGACGCTCGATCGATGCGCGGAAGCCCGCGGCGGCCCGGTCCAACGCCTCATCCCAGCTGGCCGGTCGGAGGCTGCCGTTGTCACGGACGAGGGGCTCTGTGAGTCGGGTGTATCGCATCGTGAGGTCCTTTCGCGCGGGGCTCGCTTCGCGCTGAGCATACACCCGGCCACGCTTTACCATCGGGGCCATGGAACGCACCATTTCGGCCCCCGCCGTCGAGCGGGTGGCGCTCACCTCGCTGTCTCACGGGGCCGGTTGCGGATGCAAGCTGCCCGCCGCGGACCTGTGGCGGATCCTCGGGTCCCTGGAGCAGCATCCGCCCGATCCGCGCCTGCTGGTCGGCTCGGCGACGGGCGACGACGCGGCCATCTTCGCGCTCAGCGAGGAGCTCGCGCTGGTCCAGACGGTTGACTTCTTCACGCCCGTCGTGGACGACCCCTACGACTTCGGCCGGGTCGCTGCGGCCAACGCGCTCTCGGACGTCTATGCGATGGGCGGGCGGCCGCTGACCGCTCTGAACCTGGTGGCGTTTCCGCTGGCACGGCTGGGGGGCGAGGTCCTGTTGGAGATCCTGCGCGGCGGACTGGACGTGGCCGCGCGGGCCGGGTGCTCGGTCGTGGGCGGGCACTCGATCGACGATCCCGAGCCCAAGTACGGGATGGCGGTGACCGGCACCGTCGATCCGCGCCGGGCGCTTCGCAACTCGGGGGCGCGGGCGGGCGACGTGCTGGTGCTGACCAAGCCGCTCGGCGTCGGCGCGCTGGTCACGGCCAGCAAGCGCGGCGCGTGCGAGCCGGCGGACCTCGAGCGCGCGGTCGAGACGATGGTGACGCTGAACGACACGGCGAGCGCCCAGGCGCTGGCCGCCGGCGCCCACGCCGCGACCGACGTGACCGGCTTCGGGCTGCTCGGCCACCTGCACAGGCTGTCCAGGGAATCGGCGGTCGCCGCCGAGGTCGAGATCGACCGCGTGCCGTCGCTCCCGGGCGCCCGCGAGTCGCTGGCCGCCGGCGACGGCGTGTCCGGCGGCGGACGGCGCAACCGTGAGTGGGCCGACAGCTTCGCGACCTTCGCCCCCGGGGTGCAGGAGTCCGAGCGGCTGATGGTGTGCGACCCGGTCACGTCCGGCGGGCTGCTGGTCGCGCTCCCGGAGGGTCGGGCGGGCGAGCTCGACGGCGTCGTGATCGGGCGGCTGCGCGAAGGCGAGCCGGGCCGGATCTCGGTTGTATAGTGGCGCCGCACACGACGCGGCCGGGGCGTCGTTGGCCGCACCCGGAGCGGCCGGGGCCGGTGCCCCGACCGGCCTTCAAAGCCGGCTAGCCGCGGTGGCCCCGCGGTGGGAAGGTTCGACTCCTTCGCCGCTCCGTATCGACACGGCCGGAGCGGCGTGAGCGCCGAGGAGCAGCGGCAGTCGGCGCTGCGCGCGCTCCCGCCGGTCGATCGGCTCGCGGTGGAGCTCGCCCGGGCGACCCTGGCCGAACGCCGCGCCGAGCTGCTGGCGGGGGCCGCGGACGAGGTCGATCTGGTGCAGCGGGCGCTGGCGAGGCTGCGGCCGTCGCTGCGTCCGGTGATCAACGCCACCGGGGTGATAATCCACACCAACCTCGGCCGCGCGCCCCTCGCCGCGGCTGCGCGGGCGGCTGTCGCGCGCGCCGCCGGCTACTGCAACCTGGAGCTGGAGCTGGAGCGTGGCGAGCGGGGCTCCAGGCACGCCCACGTGGAGCGGCTCCTGCGCGAGCTGACCGGGGCGGAGGCGGCGATCGCGGTCAACAACGGCGCCGCCGCGGTCCTGCTGGCGGCTGCGGCGCTCGCCGGCGCCGGTCGCGAGCTGATCGTCTCACGCGGCCAGCTGATCGAGATCGGCGGCGGGTTCCGGATCCCGGAGGTGGTGGCTCAGGCGGGCGCGCGGCTGGTCGAGGTCGGGACCACCAACCGCACCCGTCTTGACGACTACCGCCGCGCGATGGCGCCCGACACGGGCGCGCTGCTTCGCGTGCACCCGTCGAACTTCAGGGCCCTCGGGTTCGTCCAGGACGTGGAGATCGAGGCCCTCTGCTCGCTCGGCCCGCCCGTGATCGACGACATCGGCTCCGGAGTGCTCGACGAGATCGGTGCGGCGACGCCAGCAGTCGACGGCGTCGGGCCGGCGGACGTCGATCGCGATGGCCACCTGACCGCGGAGCCTTCGGCGCGGCGCTCGGTCGCGGCCGGCGCGGCGCTCGTCTGCTTCTCGGGCGACAAGCTGCTCGGGGGGCCGCAGGCCGGGCTGCTCGTCGGCCGCGCGGACGCGATCGCCGCCGCGCGCTCGCATCCCCTCGCGCGCGCGCTTCGGATCGACAAGCTGTCCCTCGCCGCCCTTGAGGCCACGCTCGCGCTGCACCGAGACCCTGAGCTGGCCCGTCGCGAGATCCCGACGCTGGCGATGCTGCTCGTGGACGGGGAGCGGCTGCGAGGCCGCGCCGAGCTGCTCGCGTCCGGGACGGGCGGCGCGATCGTCGAGGGGGAGTCCCGGGTCGGCGGCGGCGCGCTGCCCCTGCTGGAGCTGCCGGGGCCGGTCGTGGCTCTGCCGGGCGGCGAGCATGGGGCGGCGGAGCTGGCCCGGGAGCTGCGCGTCGGGGATCCGCCGGTGCTCACGAGGGTGCATCGCGACACGGTGCTGCTCGACCCCAGGACCCTGTCGGACGACCAGCTCGGCGAGGTCGTGCGCGCGGTGGCCGAGGCGCGCCGGCGGTGCGGACGCGGCTAGTGGCGACGATGCGGAGACGGCTGCTGGCGGCGAAGCGGGGCGGCTGATGGGAACCGTTCGGGGAGGATCGGTGGCTGCGAAACGGGGGTGGCTGATGGGAACGGCGCGGGGGCGATAGTGGCTGGCAAGCGGTCACAGCCGGCGGCGGCAGCGGCCGTGGAGGCGCCCCTGACCGTCGGGACCGCCGGACACATCGACCACGGCAAGACAGAGCTCGTCCGCGCGCTGACGGGCGTCGAGACCGACCGGCTCCCAGAGGAGAAGGCGCGCGGCATCACGATCGTGCTCGGCTTCGCGTCGCTGCGCCTGCCGGGCGGCCGGGTGGTCTCGCTCGTGGACGTCCCCGGCCATGAGCGACTGGTCCGGGTGATGGTCTCGGGTGCGAGCGGGATCGACCTCTACCTGCTGGTGATCGCGGCAGACGACGGGGTCATGCCCCAGACGCTCGAGCACGTCCGGGTGCTGGACGCGCTCGGCGTGCGCGACGGCGTGGTCGCGATCACCAAGTGCGATCTGGCCGATCCCTCCGCGGCCGTCGAGCAGGCGCGCGACCTGCGGCCGGGCGTCGAGGTCGTCGCCTGCTCGGCCCGGACCGGCGAGGGGGTGGCGGAGCTGGCTGCCGCGCTCGATCGCGTCGCGTCGAGGGTGCGCTCGCGCGCGCTGCGGTCGACCGCCGGGAGCGGGGCGGAGGCATCCCCCGCGGGCGGGGCCGCGGTCCTGCATGCCGACCGCGTGTTCACCGTCCATGGCGCCGGCACGGTCGTGACCGGCACGCTGTGGTCCGGTGAGATGGCTCCCGGCCAGACGCTGAGGCTGCTGCCGGCGGGCCGGGACGTGCGCGTCAGGCGCGTTCAGGTCCACGGCGTGGAGATGGAGCGCGCGCAGGCCGGCCAGCGCGTTGCCGTCAACCTTCGCGGCGTGCCCCGCCGCGCG
The DNA here is from genome assembly GCA_021846845.1 of Actinomycetes bacterium. Lineage (GTDB taxonomy): Bacteria > Actinomycetota > Thermoleophilia > Solirubrobacterales > Solirubrobacteraceae > Palsa-465. The sequence goes on from JAJZWB010000043.1 coordinate 11,648, forward strand.
GTGGCGAGGGGCGACGTGCTGGCCGGCCGTGGCGCCCCGGTCGCCTCCGCCTACAGGCTGCTGGTCTCTCTGTCGCTCGAGGAGCCGCTCGCCGACCACGAGCGCGTGCAGGTCCACCATGGGACGCGCAGCTCGCCGGCCCGCGCGCTGCATCGCGACGGCTCCGACTGGGAGCTGCGCGTGGAGCGGCCGCTGATCGCGGCCGCGGGTGACCACCTCGTGCTGCGCCGGATCAGCCCGCCCGGAACGCTCGGCGGCGGCGTCGTGCTCGCGACCGGGAGGGACGCCGGCCGCCCGAAGGCGAGCGCGGCGGACGGCCCGGAGCCCGCCGGCGAGCGGCCGCCCGGAGAGGATCGAGAGGCGGTCGCCGGCGCCGTCGAGGAGCCTGCTGCCGGCACGGCGGCCGAACCGGTGCTCGGACCGGGGGAGCTGGCGCTCGAGGAGCGCCTTCGGGCGGCCGGCGCGGAGCCGCCCAGCGAGGCGGAGCTCGGCGAGCAGGCGCGCCATCTCCCGGCGCTGCGCGCCGCCGGGCGTGCGGTCAGGGTGGGTCGCTCCATGTACGCCCACCCGGACGCCCTGGCTGATGTGCGCGCCCGCGTGCAGCGGTTGATCGAGGCAGAGGGGTCGGTCACGCTCGCCCGGCTGCGCGACGAGCTCCAGACCTCACGCAAGTACGCTCAGGCCCTGCTCGAGCACCTGGATGCCGCGCGCTTCACCCGCCGCCAGCCCGATGACAGCCGCGTGCTGCGGCGCGCCTCCACTCAGCGGGACTAGCTTCCGACTCCGCGCCGCGGTCCTCGGCGAAGGCGCTCGGATGGCTGGAAGGAGCCGCCGGCGCGCGGGCCGGGGGTCAGCGGTAGGGCGCGCGCGGCCATGGGTGCGCGGGCTGCGCCCGGCCGGTCACGACCACGGTGCCCGCCCCGCGCTCAGCGACGCCCTTGTGGCCGAGGCGGAGCCGGCGCCAGGTCCGCTCTCGCCGTTCGCGAGCGTGACGAGCGTCGCATCGGAGATCGTGCGGCCCGCGATCACGCACGTGTGCCCGTCTCGCCTCCAGGTGATCAGCCGAGCGCCGCCGACACGACCGAGCGTGAGGCCGGCACCGCCGTACAGCGTCACGGTCCGGCCGCCGCCCGGGACCGCCAGCGCCGCGCCTGAGACGATCGCGTAGCCGACCCGCGTCCCGGCCCGGTCGGCGTAGAAGACGGTTTGCACGCGCCGGCCGTCCAGCACGTCAGACCGCGCCCCGACGGCTTTCCAGCCGCCGGCGCTCGCCCAGTTTGGGAACGGGATCCCAGCCGCGCTGAGCCGCAGCCGGGAGGGGTCGGAAGCGTCGACCGCCGGGGCGGGCATCGTGGCGGCGGCGAGCGCGAGCCGCGCGGCCTGGGGCACGGTCGGGGTCCCGGTCGCGCCGCGGAGCGCGACGAGGACCGCCGCCACCGCGACCGCCAGCGCGGTGAGCGCAGGGATGACGAGCGCCGGCCCACGCCGGTGCCGTCCCGCGGCCCGTCGCGACCGTCCGATGGCCGGCGCGCCGATCTCCGCCTCGATCGAAGCGCGCAGGCTCGCCGGCGCGGGCGCGTCGAACGCGCGCAGCAGCGTCAGGGCCCGCTGCTGCTCGTCCAGCTGCGCCCGCAGCCGAGGGGACCGATCGATGCGCTCGCCCAGCCGCTCCCGCTCGTCGGCGGGCAGCGACCCGTCGGCGAGGCGCGCCAGCAGCGGCTCCTCGGGGTCGAGCTCTTCCGTCATCTAGGCAACGTCCGTGTGGTAAGACGCCGGTCGGATGCGGATCCTTCCCGGGCGCCGAGCTCGGGTTCGCGCCCATCGCGCGCGCGGGCTTCATGGTCCCGCTCTGCGTCAGCGTCGCGCCGGGCCCGGCTCTCGTCTCGCGCGCCGGGGGCGACGGCCTGCGCGACGCGCCGGCGAGCCCGGTAGACGCGGGTCGTGATCGTCGCCTCGCGCGCGCCCAGCGCGCGCGCCGCCTCGCCGTATGAGAGCCCGAGGACGTCGACCGCGACCAGCGCCAGCCGGAAGTCGTCGGGCAGCGAGCAGATCGCGCGCAGCAGCTCCGCGACCTCGAGCGCCTCCTCAGGCCGAGCCGAGGCGCGCTTGTCGGGGACCTGGACGTCATCGAGCGCGGCGCCGATCTGCGGCCTTCGCGAAGCGGTCCGCAGGCGCGAGTAGAAGGTGTTGCGCAGCGCGCGCATCAGGTAGGCGCGCTCGTCGCCACGGATCGCCCGCGGCCGCGTGAGGACGCTCGCGAACGTCTCCTGCACGAGGTCCTCGGCGTCCTCGCGTGAGGCGGTCAGCAGCCGGGCCGCGCGGTAGAGCGCGTCCAGGTGCTGCGAGAGCCTCTCCGGTTCAAGGCGGCGAGCCACCGCTCACGATGCTACGCCCGGGCGGCGCCGGGTCTTCCGGGGGCGCCGGGCGAGCCACCGCTCACGGCTCTATGCCGGCGCCGGGTCTTGCGGGGGCGCGCCCGAACAGGCCCCCGAGCATCATCTGCGTCAGCGGCTCGACGATCGCGCCGGCATCCTCCAGGCCCTCGGCGCCACCCGCGAGCGCCACCTGCAGCACGCGCTCGAACCCCCAGGTCAGGCAGTCGCTCAGCGCAGCCGGGTCTGCGCCCGCGGGCGCCAGCCCTCGCGCCCGGAGATCGTCCACCAGTCGGGCGGTCCCGGCCGCCACGTCGGTCAGCATCGCCAGCCACGGCTCGCCCAGCCGCCGGTCTGCGGGCCATTCCTCGCTGGCGGCCAGGAGCAGCGCCCCGTGGCGCTCGCAGATCCGCGCCCAGCTGCGGAGGCTGGCGCGGATCGCCGCCTCCAGGCCGTCGTCAGCGGTCGCGTGCACCGGCTCGAACGCGAGCGTGATCTCGCTCAGAGCGCGTCGCAGGCACTCCGCGATGACCGCCGCCTTGGAGTCGAAGTGCGCGTAGAAGCTGCTCCGTGAGACGCCCGCGGCGGCGATGATCTCAGCCACCCGCAGCTCGTGCAGCGGCCGTTCGGCGAGCAGCCGCTCGGTGGCGGCGAGGATCGCCTCCGGCGCGCGGCCGAGCTGTGACCGCGCCGGCATCGAGGATCGCGGGTGTGCTGCCTGCTGCGTCGTGGCCACGCTGCGAGGGTAGTGGCAAGGGGCTGACACACTGGCCTCATGCGCCGGACCCTGTTCGAGCCAGAGCATGCCGATTTCCGCGAGTCGGTCGCCAGGTTCGTCGCCGAGGAGATGACCCCTCACCAGGATGCGTGGGAGGGTGCCGGGATCGTCCCGCGTGAGCTGTTCGCCCGCGCGGCCGCCAAGGGGATGCTGGCGATGCAGGTTCCCGAGCGCTACGGCGGGCCGGGAGTCGAGGACTTCCGCTTCAACCAGATTCTCGGCGAGGAGCTCGGCGAGGCGGGCGCGGCCGGGAGCGGCCTGGGGCTGACTCTGCACAACGACATCTGCCTGCCGTACTTCCTGGAGCTGTGCGACGAGGAGCAGCGCGAGCGGTGGCTGCCGGGAATCGCGTCCGGGGAGCTGATCACGGCGATCGCGATGACAGAGCCTGAGATGGGCTCCGACCTGGCCGCGCTCCGGACGACGGCCGACCGGGTCGGCGACGAGTACGTCGTCAACGGGTCAAAGACGTTCATCACCAACGGGATCAACGCCGATCTGGTGATCGCGGCGGTCAGGACCGATCCGTCCCAGCGCCATGCGGGCATCTCGCTGCTGGTCGTCGAGCGCGGGATGGGGGGATTCGAACGCGGGCGCAACCTGGAGAAGCTGGGCCAGCACGCGCAGGACACCGCCGAGCTGTTCTTCGACGGCGTGCGGGTGCCGGTCGCCAACAGGCTCGGCGAGGAGGGGATGGGCTTCCGGTACCTGACCGCCAACCTCGCGCAGGAACGGCTGAGCATCGCGATCTCCGGCGTCGCGGCCGCTCGCGGGGCGCTGCGGTCCACGCTCGGGTACGCGCGCGAGCGGCGCGCGTTCGGCCAGGCGATCGGCTCCTTCCAGCACTCGCGCTTCGCCCTGGCCGAGATGGCCACCGAGATCGAGCTCGCGACCGCCTTCTGCGACCAGGCGGTGCTGGCGCTCAACCGGCGCGAGCTCTCTGCGCGGGACGCCGCGATGGCGAAGTGGTGGTGCACCGAGCTGCAGGGCCGCGTCGTCGATCGCTGCCTGCAGCTGCACGGCGGCTACGGCTACATGCTGGAGTACCCGATCGCGCGCGCCTTTCTCGACGCTCGCGTGACCCGGATCTACGGCGGGACGACCGAGATCATGAAGGAGATCATCGGTCGCTCGCTCGGCGTGTGACACGGTGGCGGCCCGGGGTGAACCGGCTCCGCCGGTGAGCGCGCGCGCCGCGGCCTCCGGCCCGCGCGGGCGCCGGCCGAAGACCCGCGCCGCCGTCCTTCGCGCGACCGAGGCGTTGCTGGAGACGACCCCGCTCGCGCAGCTGAGCGTCGCCCGGATCCTCGAGGCGGCGGGCGTCGGCCGCACGTCGTTCTACGAGCACTTCGACTCCAAGGAGGACGTGATCGTGCAGCTGCTGCGCGCGGTCAGCGCCCAGGTCGGGGCCGCGATCGCGCCGCTGTACGACCGCGGCGAGCGCTCGCCCGACGAGGCGCTTCGCGTCGGCCTCGAGAGCCTGGTCGCCACCTGGGGCAGGCACGCGCCGTTGCTGGTCGCGGCCGCCGAGGGCTGGCCGCGCGTGCCGGAGCTGCGCTCGATGTGGTTCTCGCTCCAGGCGCAGGCGACCGAGCGGCTCGCCGCCGTGATCGACCGCGACCGCGCCGCGGGGATCGCGCCCCCCGGCGCCGACAGCCGCGCCCTGGCGGCATCCCTGGTGTGGACGGTCGAGCGGGCTATGCACGTGTGCGTGAGGCGATCGGGAAGCTCCGAGCTGCCGCAGGTCGTGGAGCCGCTGCACCAGCTGCTGGTCGGCGCGATCTACGGCCGCGCCCCGATCCGATCCTGACGGAGACCGGCGCCGGCCGCGGGCTCAGGCGGTCGCCAGCGCGGGCTCGTCGCTGAACGGCTCCCCCCGCTCCGCGCGCTGCACCAGCGACGCCGGCGGCGTGAAGCGCTCGCCATAGCGCTCCGCGAGCTCCCGGGCGCGGGCCACGAATCCGGGGAGCCCGTGTCGCTCGGGGTGGGCGGGATCCGTGTACCCGTTGATGTACTGCAGGGCGCCACCGGTCCATGCCGGGTAGCCGATCCCCATGATCGAGCCGATGTTGGCATCGGCGACCGTGTGCAGCACGCCCTCGTCCAGGCACTTGACCGCCTCGAGCGCCTCGATGAACAGCATCCGCTCCTCGAGGTCGCGCAGCGAGATCGTCGACGGGTCCGGCACCGGCGGGAAGGCATCCTTCAACCCCTTCCACAGGCCGGCGCGCCTGCCGTCCTCGTACTCGTAGAAGCCAGCGCCCTCGAGCCTGCCGGGCCGGTTGAACTCATCCAGCATCCGGTCGATCACCTGCTCGGACGGGTGCGCGTCCCAGCCGGTGGAGACCGACTCGGCTGCCGCTCGGGCGGCGTCGCGGATCTTGCGCATCAGCTTCATGTTCAGCTCGTCGGACAGCTGAAGCACCGGAGCCGGGTAGCCCGCCTGGGACGAGGCCTGCTCGATCGTCGCCGCCGGAACCCCCTCGGTCAGCATCGCGATGCCCTCGTTGATGAACGTCCCGATCACGCGGCTGGTGTAGAAGCCGCGGCTGTCGGAGACGACGATCGGGGTCTTCCTGATCAGCTTCGCGAGGTCGAGCGCGCGGTGGACCGTCCTCTCGGAGGTCCGCTCGCCGCGGATGATCTCCAGCAGCGGCATCTTGTCCACCGGTGAGAAGAAGTGCAGCCCGATGAAGTCCTCGGGCCGGGTCACGTTCTCGGCCAGTCCGGTGATCGGCAGCGTCGAGGTGTTGGAGCCCAGCAGGGCGTCGGGCGCCAGATGCGGCTCGATCTCCTCGAACACCCGCGCCTTGAGAGCGGGGTCCTCGAACACCGCCTCGATCACGAGGTCGGCACCGGCGGCATCCTCCGGCGCGTCCGTGGGGGTGATCCTCGCCAGCAGCTCATCGGCCTGCTCCTGGGTCGAGCGGCCGCGCTCGACGGCCTTGGCGACCAGCTTCTCGGAGTAGCCCTTGCCGCGCTGCGCGGCCTCGAGCTTGACGTCCTTGAGCACCACCTCTATCCCCGCCCTGGCGCACACGTACGCGATCGCGGCCCCCATCATCCCGGCGCCGAGCACGACCACCTTGCGCGGGGCGAACGGCTCGATGCCCTCCGGCCGGCCGCGGTCTCCGGTCGCGGCGTTGAGGTCGAAGAAGAAAGCCTGGATCATGTTCTTGGCGACCTGGCCGCAGACGAGATCCACGAAGTAGCGCCCCTCGATCTCCGACGCGTTGTCGAAGTCGACCTGGGCGCTCTCGACGGCGGCGGCCATGATGTGGTGCGGGGCCGGGTAGTTGGCGCCCTTGAGCTGCTTGCGCAGGTTGGCCGGGAACGCCGGCAGGTTGGCGGCGAAGGACGGCGTCGACGGGGTCCCGCCCGGGATCTTGTAGCCCTTGACGTCCCACGGCTGCACGACCTCCTCGCCGGCCCTGGAGGCGATCCAGCGCTTGGCGGCCGGCACCAGCTCCTCACGCGTGGGCACGATCTCGTCGGCGATCCCCACCTCGACGGCCTTCGCCGGGCGCAGCCGCTGACCCTGGAGCAGGAGCTGGAGCAGGGCCTGGGCGATCCCGAGCATCCGAACCGAGCGCACGACGCCGCCGGCGCCGGGCAGCAGCCCTAGCGTCACCTCGGGGAAGCCCATGACCGCCCGGGGATCGTCGACCACGATCCGGTGATGGCAGGCGAGGCAGATCTCGAGCCCGCCCCCGAGTGCCGCCCCGTTCACCGCCGCGACGACCGGCTTGCCGAGGGTCTCCATCCGTCTGAGCAGCGACTTGATCTCACGCACGAAGCCCGCGACCTGCTCGGCGTCCTCGCGCCTCGCCCGGCGCAGGTCGTTGAGGTCTCCCCCGGCGAAGAACGTCTTCTTCGCGGACGTGACAACGACCCCGGCGATCCGGTCGCGCTCGTCCTCCAGGCGAGCGACCGTCTCGCGCAGCGACTCCACGAAGGCCGCGTTCATCGTGTTGGCGGACTGCGAAGGGTCGTCGAGCGTCAGCACGACGACGCCGTCGGCGTCAAGCTCCCATCCGATCGTGCCCGGCATCAGATCCGCTCCACGACGGTCGCGATCCCCATGCCGGCGCCGATGCACAGCGTCGCCAGTCCGTATCGGCCGCCGGTGCGCTCCAGTTCGTCGACGAGCGTCCCGAGGATCATCGCCCCGGTCGCGCCCAGTGGATGGCCCATCGCGATCGCGCCGCCGTTGACGTTGACCTTCTCCATGTCAAGCCCCATCTCGCGGACGAACCGCAGCACGACGGCCGCGAACGCCTCGTTGATCTCCACCAGGTCCAGGTCGTCGACCGTCAGGCCCGCCTTGGCGAGCGCCTTGCGGCTGGCCGGCGCGGGGCCCGTGAGCATGATCGTCGGCTCCGATCCGGTCACCGCGGTGGCGACCACCCGTGCCCTGGCCCGCATCCCCAGCTCGCTGCCCGCCTTCTCGTTGCCGACGACCACGAGCGCCGCGCCGTCGACGATCCCCGACGAGTTGCCGGGGGTGTGAACGTGGTCGATCCTCTCGACCCAGTGGTACTTCTGCAGCGCGACCGCGTCGAAGCCCCCCATGTCCCCGATCGCGGCGAACGACGGCTTCAGCTTCGAGAGCGTCTCGACCGTCGTTCCGGGCCGGATGAACTCGTCGTGATCGAGCACCACGTGTTCGTTGAGGTCGGTCACGGGCACGACCGAGTTGGCGAATCTGCCCTCGGCCTGGGCCGCCGCGGCGCGCTCCTGCGAGCGGGCGCCGTAGACGTCGACGTCCTCGCGGCTGAAGCCCTCGACGGTCGCGATCAGGTCGGCGCTGATCCCCTGGGGAACGAACGAGGTGTCGTAGGCGGTCTCGGGGTCCATCGCCAGGGCACCGCCGTCGCTGCCCATCGGGACCCTGGACATCGACTCCACGCCGCCCGCCAGGACGACGTCCTCCCAGCCGGAGGCGACCTTCTGCGCGGCGATGTTGACAGCCTCCAGGCCGGACGCGCAGAAGCGGTTCAGCTGCACGCCGGCGACGGTCTGGGGCAGCCCCGCCTTGAGCGCCGCGGTCCGGGCGATGTCGGCGCCCTGGTCCCCGACCGGGGTCACGCAGCCGAGCACCACGTCATCGATCCGCTCGGGGTCCAGCTGCGGGTTGCGGGCCAGCGTCTCGTGCATCAGCCCGACGACCAGGTCGACCGGCTTGATCGAGTGCAGCGAGCCGTTCACCTTTCCCCGGCCCCGCGGCGTGCGGACCGCATCGAAGATCAACGCCTCGGTGGCTGCCATGTGTGCTCCTTGGAAGTAGGGGTGCTCGCGTGAGGGGCCGCGTGGGTCAACTGCACACGGTGTTCGGAAAAGCCCGCTCAGCATGTTAGCCCGGCGTCACGTCCGCGACCCGGAGGACTCCCCCTACAGTGACCGGCGGTGAGCGCGTCCGACCTCCCGACCGGCTCCGACGAGCCCGCCGCGGATGGCGCGGGTGGGGGCGAAGCGGGTGCGGGCTGCGCGGGCTCCCCCGAGGGCGCCGTCGGGGCGCGATTCACCGGCAGCACCGCGTGGGCGCGCACCCTCGAGCAGCCGCTGCGCGAGTTCCTGCGCACCCAGTCCGGGTCGGCCTCGATCCTGCTCGCGGCCACGCTCGCCGCTCTGCTCTGGATCAACGTCGCGCCCGCCTCCTATCAGCAGGTGTGGCACACCACCCTGTCCATCCGGGTCGGCGCCGGAGCGGTCGCGATGCCGCTGCGCGCGTGGGTCAACAGCGGGCTGATGACGCTGTTCTTCCTCGTGGTGGGCCTCGAGGCGCGCCGCGAGCTCGACCTCGGGGAGCTTCGAGACCGGCGCCGGCTGGCCCTCCCGGTGGTCGCCGGGGTCGGCGGGATGCTGGTCCCGGTCGCGATCTTCCTGGCCGTCGCGGGTGGTGGGGCGGGGCGCGGCGGTTGGGGCGCGGCGATGTCGACCGACACCGCCTTCGCGCTCGGGATGCTGGCCGTGGTCGGCCGAGGCTTCCCCGACAGCCTGCGCGCGTTCATCCTCACGGTCGCCGTGGTCGACGACCTGGTCGCGCTCGCGGTGATCGCGGTCGCCTTCACGACCTCGATCCGCTGGGTCGCGCTGGCGGTCGCCGCGGGAGCGTTCGCGGTGATCCTCGTCGCCCGGGCGCGGAGGGTGCACAACGGCGCCCCCTACCTGGTGCTGGGGGTGGTGGCCTGGGTCGCCCTCGAGAAGGCGGGGATCGACCCGATCGTGGTCGGTCTCGCGATCGGGCTGGTGACGATCGCCTACCCGGCGGCGCGGGAGGACCTCGAGCGCGCGACCGACCTGTTCCGCGTCTTCCGGGAGCAGCCCAGCTCGGTGCTGCAGCAGTCGGCGACCGCCGGGATGCGCTCGGCGATCTCGCCAAACGAGCGCTGGCAGCACCTGCTGCACCCGTTCACCAGCTGGTTCGTCGTGCCGCTGTTCGCGCTTGCCAATGCGGGCTTCCGGATCAGCGGCGCGTTCCTCGCAGACGCGTACACGTCGCCGATCACCCTGGCGATCGTGATCGCCTACGCGATCGGCAAGCCGGTCGGGATCACGCTCGGTGCCGCCTCGGTCACGCGCGCGAGCCGCGGGCGGATCGTGCCGCCGGTCGGCTGGGCGTCGGTGCTGGGCGGCGGCGCGATCGCCGGTGTCGGGTTCACCGTCTCGCTGCTGATCGCCACGCTCGCGTTCTCCGGGGGCGCGCTCGCGCAGGCGAAGCTGGGCGTGGCGACCACGCTGTTCGTCGCCCCCGCGCTCACCTGGCTGGTGATGCGCGCCTCCAGGCGGCTGCCACGGCGCCTGCGGATCCGTGCCCTGATCGGCGCCGCGCCCGCGATCGTCGACCTGGCCGACCCGGTCGACGATGCGCGCGACCACATCCGTGGGCCGGAGCGGGCGACCGTCACGCTGCTTGAGTACGGCGACCTGGAGTGCCCGTACTGCGGCCAGGCGGAGGCGGTGATCCGCGAGCTGATGAGCGACTTCGGAGAGCTGCGCTACGTCTGGCGCCATCTGCCGCTCAACGACGTTCACACCCACGCGCAGCTGGCGGCAGAGGCGACCGAGGCGGCCGCCGCCCAGGGGCGCTTCTGGGAGATGCACGACACGCTGCTCGCTCACCAGGGCGAGCTGACGCTGCGGGAGATCCTCGGCTACGCCGGCGAGCTGCGGCTGGACGTCGACGTCTTCCGGGAGCACCTGCGCCGGCGAAGGGGCGCGGCGCGGATCGCGCAGGACGTCGAGACCGCCGATCGCAGCGGCGTTTCGGGCACGCCGACGTTCTTCATCAACGGCCACCGCCACCAGGACGCATACGACATCCGGACGCTGTCGGCCGCGGTGGAGATGGCGCGCGTGCGCGCCGCGCTGCGCGAGGGCTGAGCCGTGGGGGCGGGATCGCCGGAGCGCCCCGCTGAGATGGTGGTGAGGAACGGCCGCTGCGCCGGGGCGCGATCGCCGTGGCGAGCCGCGGCGGGCGCTGATCGAGTTCTTCGCCAACTCGTAGGAGTCCCTTCGCCTCGAGGCGCACCCTCGATCCATGAAACGCGTGATCGAAACCATCGCCGCGGTGGCAGCCTGCGCGCTCGGCGCCGCCCCGGTCGCGTCCGCCCAGGCGGGCACCGGCCAGCTGGAGGTCACCCAGCAGGCCACGAGCGCGAACTGGTCCGGCTACGTGGCCGGCGGAGGCGCCACGCGGTACCGCTCCGTGTCCGGCACCTGGGTCGCGCCGACCGCCAGCTGCCAGGCGGGCCAGGGGTACTCGGCGTTCTGGGTCGGCCTCGGGGGCGCCGGCCAGTCCGGAGCCCCCAACCAGACCGGGGCGCTGGAGCAGGCCGGCACGGAGGCGAACTGCTCGGCGAGCGGCGTCCCGTCCTACTACGCGTGGTACGAGCTCGTCCCGTCAGCACCGGTGAGGGTCCCGATGACGGTCCACCCGGGCGACACGATCAGCTCGAGGGTGACCGTGAACGGGTCTGACGTGACGATCTGGCTCGCGGACCGCACCACCGGCCGGAGCTTCCAGCGGACGCTGTGGATGAGCAACCCGGATGTGTCCAGCGCCGAGTGGATCGCGGAGGCTCCCTCCAGCTGCCGCCAGGACCTCAGCGGCTGCACGCCGCTGCCGCTGGCGGACTTCGGGACGGTCAGGTTCTCCGGCGTGACGGCGACCACGGTGAGCGGCCACACCGGCACCATCTCGGATGCCGGCTGGACTGCCGACGCTGTCTCGCTCAGCCCCGGCGCCGGCGTTTACGGCGACCAGTTCGTGTCCGGCCAGGGGAGCGCGGGCGCGACACCGTCGGCCCTCTCGTCCGGCGGCTCATCGTTCTCGGTGACCTGGTCCGCCGCGGGCGCGGGCTCGGTCGCGGGGGCGGGGTCCTCGGGCTACGGGGGCGGCTACTCCTACCCGGGTGGCTATGGCGGCTACGGCTACGGCTATCCGGGCGGGTATGGGTATGCAGGCGGCTACGGCGGGTACGCGGGCGGTTACGGGTACTCGTACCCCGGCGGTTACGGCTACTCGGGCGGTTACGGGTACTCATACCCCGGCGGCTACGGCTACTCGGACGGATACTCCGGCGCCTACCTGTACGCGCCGCTCACCTGACGCGCGGCATCGAAGCCGCCCGGGCTCCCGGTCGCACGCCCGGGGGCCGGGCGGTCGCGCGACGGGGTCGTGAGTCGGCGAGGCGCCCGGGGAGTCGGCGAGGCGCCCGGGGAGTCGGCGAGGCGCCCGGCGTGCCGGGCATCCGCCGGGCCGCTCGGGCCGGCCGGCGACCGTCGCCGCGCGCTCACCGTGAGCCTCTCTAACCTTGGCTGCGATGTACGCGCGCCCGCGCATCGCTCGTCCGCCAGGCCTGGCCGGTCTGGCCCTGCTCCCGCCGGCCTCGTTCGCCGTCCATCAGCTTCGCTACTGGCTCGCGTACGGCGATGGCGCCGCGGCCGAGTTGCAGCGCCAGGGCCACTCCTACCTTCACTCGGTCGTTCCCTGGCTGGTGATCGCGATCGCCCTGGCCGCCGGAGGCTTCCTCCGAGCCTTCGCGCGGGCGGTCTCCTCGGGTGACCGCGCGACGGCCCGTGCGCGCGTTTCGTTCGCGTCGCTGTGGCTTCTGTGCGCGATCTCGCTGGTCGTCGTCTACGCGGGTCAGGAGATGATCGAGGGTGCCTTCGCCGCCGCGCATCCGCCGGGGCTGAAGGGCGTCCTCGGCGGTGGGGGCTGGTGGTCTGTTCCGGCGGCCGCGGTCGTCGGCCTGGTGCTGGCGGTCGTGTTCCGTGGCGCGAACTGGGTTCTGCGGACCGTCGCCCGGCACCGGCCCGCGGGCCCGACCTGGCCGGTCCGGCCGCCGGCGCCGGCGCCGAGTTCCTCGGTGCCCGTCTCCATGCTCCCGCCGCTGGCGGGGGGCTGGTCGCGCCGCGGGCCGCCGCGTCGCGTCGTGCGGTCACCGATCGCGTAGCCGCCGCATCGGCCGAACGTCGGCAGCGGTCCGGCTCCGGGATCGAGTCGCCGCCGCATCGCACGACCTGCCGAGCTCGCTCGGCGCCTCGATCTCCAAGGAGGGACCATGTCCTTCGGCACCGTCGACGTCGGCGCGCGTGTGCCGGGACGATCTCAGCGATCGTCCGTTCTGCGTCGCGCACGCCAGTATTTCGCCTCAGACCGCACGCGCACCATCCAGACGATCCTGGGCCTCGTCTGGCTGCTCGACGGCGGTTTGCAGTTCCAGTCGTTCATGTACTCGACGGGCTTCATCCACATGCTCACGCAGATGGAGCCCGGCCAGCCCGCCTGGCTGGCGAGCACGATCAGCTGGACGGCCACGACGGCGCGTGGGAGCCTGGGGCTGTTCAACACGCTGTTCGCGCTGACGCAGGTGGCGATCGGCTTGGGCATCCTGATCCGGCGCACCGTCAGGCCGGCGCTGGCGGTGTCCTTCGCGTGGTCGGCGTTCGTCTGGTGGTTCGGCGAGGCGTTCGGGATGCTGCTCGCGGGCACGGCGAGCCCCTTCACCGGCGCTCCGGGCGCGGTCGCGCTGTACGCGCTGATCGGGATGCTGGTGTGGCCCAACGGGCGACCAGGGGGGCTGCTCGGCGAGACCGGCGGGCGCACGGCCTGGGCCGCCCTGTGGCTCGTGTTCGGCTGGCTGTGGCTGCTGGGGCCCAACAGCGCCCCGAACGCGACGAGCGCCGCGATCGGCGCGGCTCCCTCCGGCATGGGCTGGCTGAGCTCGGTCGAGAGCTGGGCGGCGAGCGCCTCGGCGGGGCACGGGCTCGTGATCGCCCTGGTGATGGCGCTCCTCTCGGTCGCGATCGCGGTCGCGGTGGCGACCCGCCGGCGCGCGCGCGGCTTCCTCGCCGTGGCGATCGTCCTGAGCCTCGTCTACTGGGTGCTCGGAGAGGGGCTCGGCGGGATCTTCACGGGCAGCGGCACCGACCCGAACTCGGGGCCGCTGCTTGTGCTGCTGGCGCTGTCGATCGCGCCGCTCGTCCGCCGGCCGGCGGACGAGGCTCAGGCGCCTGAGCCGGGCGCGGGGAGCGCTCCCGCCCGTCCGGCGTGACTTCGCGCGCCGCCGGGTAAGCTCCTCGTCGCGCAGCATGCGAGAAGCGGATCCCAGGCTCCTGGCCTCCGAGGCTCTGAAGCTGGCCGGGCGTGCCGGCAACGAGGCGCTCTTCGCGGCCGCGTGCGTGCGCAGCGGGATGCTGGGGCTCGAGCCGCCGCGGCGTGCCGCGAGGATCGCCGAGGTGCTGGTGCGCCACGGGCTGATCGCCGGCGCGCTCGGCGCCGGCGCGCTGCGCCATCCCAACCGCGTAGCGATCCGCGACGAGCGCCGCGAGCTGAGCTACGGGGAGCTTGAGCAGCGCAGCAACGCCCTCGCCACCGCCCTGCGGCGTCGCGGTCTGAGGGCCGGCGACGGCGTCGCGATCCTGGTGCGCAATCACGCCGGCTTCCTGGAGGCCACGTTCGCGGCGGCCAAGTGCGGCGCCAGGCTGGTCCTGTTCAACACCTCGTTCGGCGGTCCGCAGATCCGGGACGTGGCCGCGCGTGAGAAGATCGACCTGCTCGTCTGCGACGACGAGTACGCGCCGCTCGTCAAGGGCCTGGAGCTGCGCCTGGGTCGCGTGCGGGCGTGGTTGGACGGCGAGCGGGACGGGGACGACACGCTCGAGGCGCTGATCGCGTCTGGCGAGCCCGGTCCCGTACCCAAGCCGGACCGGCCGCCCCGGGTCGTCATCCTGACCAGCGGCACGACCGGGACCCCGAAGGGAGCCCCGCGCGACGAGCCGAGGTCGCTGGGGCTGATCGGGGGGATGCTGAGCAGGGTGCCGCTGCGCGCCCGGGAGACGACGGTGCTCGCGGTGCCGATGTTCCACGCGTTCGGGTTCGTCAACACCGTGATGGGGCTCGCGCTCGGCGCCACGCTCGTCGTCCGGCGCCGCTTCGACGCGGAGGCGACGCTCGCGGACCTGTCCGAGCAGCGGGCCTCGGCGCTGATCGTCGTGCCCGTGATGCTGCAGCGGATCCTGGATCTCGGCGAGGATGCGGTCCGGGCGGCGGCGCCCGCGTCCTTGCGCGTGATCTTCGTCTCCGGCTCGGCGCTGGGGGCGCCGCTTGCGACCCGCACGCTGAGCGTCTTCGGCCCGGTGCTCTACAACCTCTACGGCTCCACGGAGGTCGCCTACGCGACGATCGCGACCCCGCGCGATCTGGCTGCCGAGCCCGGCACCGTCGGCAGGGCCGTCCGCGGCGTCACCGTCCGCATCGTCGACGCCGAGGGGCGGTCGCTGCCGCCCGGCGAGAGCGGGCGGATCTTCGTCTCCAGCACGGTCCAGTTCGAGAGCTACACCGACGGGCAGAGCAAGGAGCGGATCGGCGCGCTGATGTCCTCGGGCGACGTCGGCCATCTCGATTCGCAGGGGCGCCTGTTCGTCGACGGCCGTGACGACGAGATGATCGTCTCGGGCGGCGAGAACGTGTTCCCGGCCGAGGTCGAGGAGCTGCTCTCCGGCCACGGGGCGATCGCCGAGGCGGCGGTGATCGGGGTGCCGGACGCCGAGTTCGGCCAGCGACTGCGCGCGTTCGTCGTGCGCCGGCCCGGAGCGGCGCTGACCGAGGACGAGGTGAGGGCCTACGTGCGGGACAACCTCGCGCGCTACAAGGTGCCGCGGGAGGTGGTCTTCCTCGACGAGCTTCCCCGCAACCCGACCGGCAAGGTGCTCAAGCGAGAGCTCCAGGCGGAAGGTCCCGAGCGCCGGGCGGCGTCGCCGGCCGGGCTCTAAGCTTCCCGCCGTGCCAGATCCCGCGAGCTTCCGGTCCCAGTTCCCGGTCTTCGAGCGCCTGTCGTACCTGAACGCCGGCACCGAGGGCCCGCTGCCGCGCCGCGCCGCGGAGGCGGTGCGCGAGCGGATCGAGCTGGAGCTGACCGGGGGGCGTGCCGGCCGTGCGTACATCGAGTCGGTTCGCGAGCTCGCCACCTCGCTGCGCGCCGGCTACGCGCGTGTGCTCGGATGCGACGAGCGTGAGGTTGCGCTCACGGGCTCGACGACCGATGGCGTCAACACGGTGCTGTCGGGCCTTGGCTGGTCTCCCGGCGACGAGATCGTCACCAGCGATGAGGAGCACCCCGGGTTGCTGGCTCCGCTCGGCCGGCTCAGGCGGCTGTTCGGGGTGAGCATCCGCGTGGCTCCGTTCGCCTCGCTCGCCGATGCGGTGACCGACTCGACCAGGCTGATCGCGTGCTCGCACGTCTCGTGGGTCGGCGGCCGCGTCGTCGACGCCGCCGCGCTGGCGGCGACCGGCGTGCCGGTGCTGCTCGACGGAGCTCAGGGCGTCGGGGCGGTTCCGGTCGACGTGCGCGCGCTCGGGTGCGCGTACTACGCGGGCTCGGGGCAGAAGTGGCTGTCCGGCCCCGAGGGCAGCGGCTGCCTGTTCGTCGCCTCCGAGCGGCTGGGCGAGGTCTCGGTCCCGTGGCCCGGCTACGGCTCGCTCGCGGACGCGAGCGACGCGCTGCACTCCGGACCGGCCGAGCATGCGGCCCGTTTCGACCACGGCTTCCCGCCAGGGTTGCGCAGCGCCTGGGCGCTGGCGTCGCTGTCGGTGCTGGAGGAGGCCGGGCTCGCGTGGGTTCACGAGCGCGCCGCGTCCCTGGCCGCCGAGCTGGCGGAGCTGCTCGCGGCGCGAGGCCTGCGGGTCTCCCCGCGGGATCGCTCGACGCTCGTCTCCTGGCGGCCGCGGGCCGCCGATGCCGATGA
>JAJZWB010000181.1 GCA_021846845.1 Actinomycetes bacterium
TGGTGCGCGGCGGTCGACAACGACGGCACGCTGTTCACATCGCCCAATCCGCTCGCCACTGGAGGCACGGGCGGCACCGGCGGAACGGGCGGAACGGGCGGAACCGGCGGCACGGGCGGCACGGGCGGAACCGGCGGCACGGGCGGCACGGGCGGCACCGGCGGAACGGGCGGCACCGGCGGAACGGGCGGCACCGGCAGCACCGGAGGCGCACGGACGGCGACCGCCTCGGTCGGCCTCGTCCGTGCCCGTCGCAGCTCGGTCTCGATCGCGGTGCGGTGCGCCGGCCCGCGCGGGGCCCTCTGCAACCTCACGGTGGAGCTGTCCGCGATCGAGGTCTTCAGGGGCGGGAGGCTCGTCGCGGTGCTCGCCCGGCACCGTTCCGGTACCCACAAGGTGACGATCGTGCTCGGGCGCGCGCGGGCGCGCATGCGAGCGGGGAGCGGCACGACCCTCACCGTCTCCCTCGATGCCCGCGGCCGGCGCCTGCTGTCCAGGCGCCGACGCCTGACCGTGAGGCTGACCGTGAGCGGCGCAGGACCGACCGCGGTCAGGCGCGTGGGGCTGGGCGCCTGAGCTCGCGCCCGGGCGAGCGCCACCGACGCGGCGACCTGACACGGCACCTCACGCCCGTCGGCCGGCGGGCCTGCGCGAGAATGGCCGCGTGACCCCGCCCGTGACCGACGAGCTCATGCGCGCGCTGCTGCGGACTCGCTGCGCGGTGCTGGCGGACGTCGACCGCGGCGAGGGCGCGCCAGAGCGGCTGCTCGTGCGCAGCGACCTGAGCGGCACGATGCAGCTCTACGAGCTTGCGGGCGGCGAGCTGACCACGCTGACCTCCCTGCCGGAGCCGGTCGCCGCCGCGCGCTACCTCCCGCGCAGCCGCCGCGCGGTGCTGACGATCGACGAGGGCGGCAACGAACGCCATCAGCTGTACCTGCTGGAGCTCGACCGCCCGTCGCCGGCGACACCGGTCCGCGAGCTGGACGAGCTGGTGGCACTGACGAACGACCCCCGCCATGTCCACCGCTTCGCTGGCGCCTCTCCGGACGGAGCGCTCGTCGCCTACGTCTCCAACCGCGGCAACGGGGTCGACTTCGACCTATGGGTGTGCGAGACGGCGACCGGCACGCACCGCTGCGTGTACGCGCCCGGAGCATGGCTGCAGCCGGGGTCCGGCTTCTCACCCGACGGCGTCCTGGTCTCGGTGCTGGCACCCGGCGACCGGCCGCTCGACACCGAATCGGTGCTCGTCGACGTTGGCAGCGGCCGGGCGCGGGCGATCCTGGAGCACCCGGACGAGGCCGCGCTGGTCGACGCCCCGGCCTGGGTCGACGCGCGGACCTTCTACGTGTCGTCGAACGCGGGCCGCGAATTCGCCAGGGTTCTGCGACACGAGCTCGACGGCGGCGAGTGCCGGGCGCTGGCCGGCGTGGGCGAGCACCACGACGCAGCGGTGGTCGCCAGCGAGGACGGCACGCGGATCCTGACGATCGAGAACCGCGACGGCGCGAGCGCGATGCTCCTGCACGACGCGACCGGCGGTGGCGCCGGGATCGAGATCGCGATGCCCGAGCCGGGCGTGGCGTGCTCCCACGCGATCCCGCCACCGGTGCTGTCGCGCGACGGATCGATCGTGTACTTCACGCTCTCGACGCCCCGCCTGGCCGGTGACGTGTTCGCCTGGCACGCACGCGACGGTCGTGCCCGGCGGCTGACCCGAAGCCCCACCGAGGTGGACGGCGAGCGTCTCATCGGCGCCGAGCACGCTTCGGTGCAGAGCTTCGACGGGCTGCGGGTGCCGCTGCTGGTCTACCGGCCGAGGGAGCAGGAGTCCCGCCCACCGGTCGTCGTGCTGATCCACGGCGGTCCCGAGTCCCAGTCCGTGCTCTCGTTTCACCCGGTCGTCCAGGGCCTGTCGCTGGCCGGCTATGCGGTGGTCGTTCCCAATGTGCGCGGCTCGACCGGCTACGGCAGGCGGTACGCGGCGCTGGACGACACGACTCGCAGGCTGGACGCGGTGCGTGACCTTGAGGCGGTGCACGGCTTCCTGGGATCGGCTGGCTTGGACGCCACGCGCGCCGCGCTGTGGGGCGGCTCCTACGGCGGGTACATGGTGCTCGCCGGGCTGGCCTTCCAGCCCGATCTGTGGGCCGCCGGCGTGGACATCGTGGGAATCTCGAACCTGGTCACCTTCCTGGAGGGAACCTCGCCATACCGCCGCGCCCACCGCGAGCGTGAGTACGGGTCGCTGGAGCACGACCGTGAGTTCCTCTCGTCGGCGTCGCCGCTGACCCATGCGGATCGGATCCGCGCGCCGCTGATGGTGATCCACGGCCGCAACGACCCGCGCGTCCCGGTCACCGAGGCCGAGCAGCTGTCCCGCACGCTCGCAGGGCGCGGGGTGAGGTGCGAGCTGGTCGTCTACGAGGACGAGGGCCACGGTCTGGCGCGGCTGGAGAACCGTCTCGATGCCTACCCGCGAGCGGTCGCGTTCCTGGATCGGGCGCTCGGCCGCGGCACCGGCTGAGCCTGTCGCTTGGCGCGACCGGGCCGCGATCCCTGACCCAGATCCGCCCGCGGGATCGAAGTCCGGGCCGGATGTGAAGCACCCGCGGCGACCGCACGCAAGAGGACTCGCGCACCAGGACCCGCACGGGGGTCACGGCGGGTGGTATCCCGCCGCGCCCCGTACGGGCCCCATAGATCACGGGTCAGTTGTCGGTCGAGCGATCGGGGCTGGACTTGTCGACGCTCCCGGTGCTGTGGGAATCGACCGACCGATCCACCTTCTGACCCGCGCGATCGGGGCTGGACTTGTCGACGCTCCCGGTGCTGCGGGAATCGACCGACCGATCCACCTTCTGACCCGGGCGATCGACGCTGCTGTCCCGGGTGCTGTCGTGCCTCTGCTCGACTCTGCTGGTCGAGTGATCGGTCGAATGGGTCGCCGCCGTCGCGGCGATCGGAGCGGCCGTGAACGCGAGGGCGGCGATGGATCCGGCGATTGCGAACGTGCGCTTCTTCATGGTCTGAACCTTCCTGTTGGTCGCTCCCCGGCGGGGAACGCGCTTGATCTGACTGTCAGGAGGTTGGAGGCGCCGGCCAAGACAGAGGTAAGAGACGGTTCAGAACGCGCTTACCGCGGATTCCGGCGCGAGACGCGGCGGCTAACGTCGGTGACATGCGGATCCTCGTGGTCGAAGACGAGCGCACGCTCGCGAGCTTCATCGAGCAGAGCCTGCGCGCCGAGGGGCACGCGGTGACGCTCTGCCACGACGGCCCGTCGGGCGAGGCGGCCGCGCTGACCGGCGACTACGCGCTGGTCGTGCTCGACCTCACGCTTCCAGGCCGGGACGGGCTCGAGGTGCTGGACTCGATCCGGGCGCGACTTCCCGAGCTGCCGGTGATCGTGCTCACGGCCCGGGCAGCGATCGAGGAGAAGGTGCTGGCGCTCGACCGCGGCGCGAACGACCACGTGACCAAGCCGTTCGCATTCGAGGAGCTGCTCGCACGGGTCCGCTCTCAGCTGCGCGCCCCCCGCCAGCGCACATCGTCGGCGCTCGAGTCCGGCGACCTCAGCGCCGATCTGCGCACCCGCCGCGTCACCCGTGGCGGCGAGGAGATCTCGCTCACGGCGCGAGAGTTCGAGCTGCTGGTGTACCTGATGCGCCATCCGGACCAGGTGCTCTCGCGCGAGCAGATCCTCAACGCGGTCTGGGGGTTCGACTTCGACCCGGGAACCAAGGTGCTGGAGGTCTACGTCGGCTACCTGCGCCGCAAGCTCGCCAACGGCCGCGACGAGGACCCGATCGAGACCGTGCGCAACGTCGGGTACCGGCTGCGCGTCCCCCGTGCG
This sequence comes from Actinomycetes bacterium, assembly GCA_021846845.1. Classification (GTDB taxonomy): domain Bacteria; phylum Actinomycetota; class Thermoleophilia; order Solirubrobacterales; family Solirubrobacteraceae; genus Palsa-465. The sequence continues at coordinate 3,860 of JAJZWB010000181.1, forward strand.
TAGACGACTCACGCGCACCGGGCTGCGCTCGCGGCTGACGATCGCGATCGCGGCCGTCTCAATGGTCGCGACCGCCGTCACCTTCCTGGCGCTCTACGGCGGAACGGGCTCGCGGCTGCGCGCCCAGCTGGACTCGCAGCTGCGCACGCAGGTCACCGAGTGGCAGCGTGTCGAGTCGGGTCCCGGGCGGATCACCACGGAGGCGGAGCTTCGCAGTGCCGCGAAGCGGTTCATCGCCGACCAGAGCTACCACGCCGAGTCGCTGATCGTCGTGATCCAGACCCCCGGAGCCACGATCACCAACGACCCGGAGGTGATCGCCAGCGAGCAGCGCCGCGGATCCGAGAGCGAGCTGCTGCACGCGCCGCCCGGCCTGACGACGGCCTCGGTGAGCGAGGCCGGGGACATGCGTGTGCTCACCTACCCGATCGCCTCCGGCACCAGGCGGCTGGGCACGCTGCGCGTCGCTGTGCCGCTCAGCCCCGTTGCCAGCGCGCAGGCCAGCGTGCTGCGGACGTTCGTGATCGTGGGCGGGCTCGTCCTGATCGCCGCGGCGGCCACCGGCGTGCTCCTCGCCGGGCTCCTGTCGGCGCCGCTGCGCCGGATGGCGCGGATCGCGGTCGCGGTCGACGCCGGCGACATGTCGCGCCGTGTCGGCCACGTCGGGGGAGGCGACGAGGTCGCGGCGCTCGCGGACGCGTTCGACCGGATGCTGGAGCGGCTCGAGCGGGCGTTCAAGCGACAGCGTGAGTTCGTCTCGGACGCGTCACACGAGCTGCGAACGCCACTGACCGTGCTGCGCGCGCAGATCGAGATGCTCGACAGCGAGAGCGATCCTGGTGAGCGCCACGAGGCGACGCGCACGCTGCTGCGTCGCGTCGACGCGCTCGACCGGCTGGTGGGCGACATGCTCACGCTCGCGAGCGCGGAGGCGGGGCAGTTGATCGAGCCGCGCACGATCGACCTTTACGGCTACTTCGAGGATCTGCGTCGCGACCTGCCGCTGTTCGGCGACCGGAGATTCGAGCTCCGGCCGGCGAGCGGCACGCTCCTGGCCGATCCAGGCCGGCTGACCCAGGTGCTCCGCAACCTGGTTCGCAACGCCGTGACCCACACACAGCCCGGCGGGCGCATCACGATCAAGGCGCGCGGGCAGGACGGATGGCTGCTGGTGGAGGTCGGCGACGACGGACCGGGGATCCCCGCGGACCAGCTGGAGCACATCTTCGGGCGCTTCCGGCGCCTGGACGGCGGCCGATCACGCGACACGGGCGGCGCCGGGCTCGGGCTCGCGATCGCGCGCGCGATCGTCGAGGCGCACGGGGGGCGCATCACGGCGGAGTCCCCTCCCGGTCGGGGCGCGCGCTTCACCGTCCTGCTGCCCTCGTATCGGCCGCCGGCGCAGCGACGTCCCGAGACGGGTGCAGGGGAAGCGCATCCGTAGGACGCCGCGGCATCCGGACGGAGGGCGACGGTCAGGGCGCGCGCCGCGCGCACCGATGCCCGATGCGATGCCGGGCACGACGTCGTCTCCCCGCCGCGGCCGGGTTCCCGGCCCGCTGCTCGGCTTCGCGGCGCTGACGGCCGCGGTCATGGCGATCATCGCGTCGCTGCTGCTGGCGACTGGAGCCCCGGAGCCGCGGCTCGACCCCGCGCATCGCGGCGGCGGCGGCGCCGCGGCCCGGTCCGGTGTCAGCGGAGGGACGCG
>JAJZWB010000044.1 GCA_021846845.1 Actinomycetes bacterium
GCGTCCGCCCCCCACCGTACCGGTCCGATCGCCGGCCGGAGGGACCGCGCCCAGCACCGCGGACGCGACCCGGGGCAGAGCCGGTCGCGGCGGTCCGGGACCGATGGCGTAGACGTGCTGACCGATGCCCAGGGCTCCCGGCGGCCCGCCCGGAAGCGCCAGCACCTGCGCCTGGTTGCGCAGGGCCGTCAGCTGCTGGGACTGCAGCCGGGCGCGAACCAGGACCACGCCGACCGCCACGGTCAGCGCGCACGATGGCAGCGCCGCCAGCGCCAGGTAGCCGAGTACCCGCCGGCGCAGCGTCATCCGCCCGCGCGGGGGCACGGGCAGGGCGCTCACGCGGTGGCCTTGTAGCCGAGGCCGCGAACCGTTCGGATCAGCGCGGGCGCGCCCAGCTTCTTTCGCAGCTGCGCGATGTGGACCTCGACGGTCCGCGTCTCGCCCGGCGCCAGGAAGCCCCACACGGACTCCAGCAGCTGGTCGCGGGTCACCACCTGGCCCGCGTGGCGCAGCAGGTGCTCCAGGAGGTCGAACTCGCGCTGGGTCAGCTCGACCTCTCGCCCGTCGACGCGAACCTCGCGCGCGCCGCGTGCGAGCACGACGGGACCCAGCTCCAGCACGTCGGCGGTGTCACCAGTGGCCGCGGACCGCCGCAGCACGGCCTTGACACGCGCGGCCAGCTCCCGGGGCGAGAACGGCTTGGAGACGTAGTCGTCGGCGCCGAGCTCCAGTCCCGCCACGCGGTCCGCCTCCTCGTCGCGCGCGGTCAGCATGATCACCGGAACCGAGCCGCCGAGCCTCCGGCAGACCTCAAGGCCGTCGATCCCCGGAAGCCCGACGTCAAGCACGACCAGCGAGATCGGGTGGCGACGGAGCTCGGCGAGCGCCTCCTCGCCAGACCGGACCCACAGGGCTCGATAGCCGGAGCGCTCCAGGTAGGTCCTCACCAGCGCGCCGATGTTCGGATCGTCCTCGACCACCATGATCGTGCTCGCCATGCGCGGAATCGTATGGGTGCCCGCGCGGTGCGGCGATCCGGCTTTACAAGCTTCTGACCTTCGCCTGACTGTCCGCTTTCGGGTCGGTCCGAGATTTGTCACGAGCCGGATGGCCCGGCTCCGAACGAAAGTCAGATCGAAGGAGGTCAAGGTGGTCAAGCAGATTCAGAGGCACGCCAAGGTGGTCGCGGTCGGGGCTCTAAGCGCGGGGATGGCGGCCGGTGCGGGCGCGATCGCAACCGCCGGAGCCACGACCACGCATTCGCACTCGAACATGCGGCCGCCCGCGCGGGCCGGGATGCCGCATCCAGGCCCGCGCGGGGCGCTGCCCCCCGGCGTCCGGCCGGCCGTGCACGGTCAGATCGTCGTCCCGACCAAGACCGGCTTTGCGACGGTCACGTTCGACCGCGGCACGATCAAGTCGGTCAGCGGCCAGCAGCTCGTGGTGACGGAGGGGACGCCGAAGCGCACCTACCAGACGGTGACGCTGACGATCCCGTCCAGCGCCGTCGTGCGGCTCGACGGTAAGTCCGCCTCGCTCGACAGCCTGCCGATCGGCGATCACGTGATGGTCGTTCAGGGCCCGAACAAGACCCGGGTGCTCGCTCATGACCGCGGCATGGGCCCGGGACGCCCCGGCGCTCAGGGCGGTCCGGCGGGGAGCCCGGGCCAGGGCGCTCCGCTGGGCTGATCGCGGCTCCGGGCGCTCGGCGCATGATCGCCGTGCCCGCTGAGGCGGGCGCGGCGATCCCGCTCCGGGACCTGGCTTCAGCCGGCGATCGGGCCCAGCGCCGGCTCGAGGTCGTAGGTGCTGAACGCCCGGAAGCGGTTGAAGATGCGGTGCCGCGGTCCGTGGAAGTCAGACGAACCGGTCGTCAGCAGCCCGAGCTCGGCCGCGCGCCGGGCGAGCAGCCTCGACTGGCGTTCCGTGTGCGTGACGTAGTACGCCTCGACGCCGTCGATGCCCAGCGCGCGGAACCGCTCCAGCGTCGCGAGCACCTCCTCGGCCGCGTCGATGTCCCAGAAGGGATGGGCCCAGACGGCCAGGCCGCCGGCGGCGTGGATCAGCGAGATCGCCTCGGCGACCCCCGGCGCTGAGCGCGCCACGAACGCCGGCCGCCCCTCGACCAGGTACTCGACGAGGAACGCCGACGGCTCCAGGAGGTCGGCGGCGGCGAGCCGGTCTCGGTTCTCCGGGCGGCGTATGACCGCCTGCGCCACGTGCGGTCGGCCGACCGACTCGCCACGCGCGATGCGCGCCCTCAGCGGCTCGAGGTCGACGGCGAAGCCGAGCCGCTCCAGCGCCGCGACCATACCCAGGGCGCGGGCCTCACGATCGCGTCGGGAGCGCTCCAGCTCCGCGACCAGCGCTGGGTGATCCGGATCGATCAGGTAGCCGAGGATGTGAAGGTCCTGGCGACCCTCGTCGACGGCTGAGATCTCGGTTGCCGCGACCAGCCTGATGCGCTCGCGCACGGCGGCCCGTGCCGCTTCGGCGACGCCCCCGGTCGAGTCGTGGTCGGTGAGCGCCAGCAGGCGCACGCCGGCCGCCGCCGCCGCCTCCACCACGGCGGTGGGGGTCAGCGCACCGTCGGAGTGCACTGAGTGGCTCTGCAGGTCGAAGGTCGGTGGTCCCGGCGCTGTCAGGCGCGAGAGGCTACCCGACCGATCCGCCGGGCCGCGGCGCTGTCAGGCGCGAGAGGCTCCCCGACCGATCCGCCGGGCTGCGGCGCAGCGCCGGCGCGCGCGCTCAGGCGCTTGCCACGGCTTCCTGGGCCCCGGCGCGACCGAGCGCCACCCGGCGGCTGGCGGCCAGTCCCGCGAGCGCCACCAGGACCGCGGTCGCGGCGCCGAGCGCGAGCCCGGCCCGGGGTCCGGCGGCGCCGATCGTCGCGCCGACGATCGGTCCCCCGATCGGGGTCGAGCCCTGGAAGGCGACGAACCACAGCGACATCACACGTCCGCGCATCTCGGGAGCGGCGCCGAGCTGCAGCGTCGAGTTGCCGGTCGACATGAACGCGATGCTGCCGGCGCCGGCCAGCGCAAGCGCCGCGACCTCGGTCCAGAGGTCCGGCGCGATCGTCGCGAGCGCCAGCGCGAATCCGAACGACAGCCCGGCGACGACGATCGGGCGCACGCCCGTCCGGCCGCGTGCGGCGACCAGCAGGCCCCCGGCGACCGCGCCGACCCCCATCGCGGCGGTCATGAACCCGTAGCCCGCGGCGCCCACGTGCAGCGCGCTGCGCGCCATCACCGGCAGCGAGACCGTGAACTCATAGGTGAGGCAGCCGACGACCGCCATCATCACGAGCGGGATCGCTAGCGACGGCGTGTCGCGCACGTAGCGCAGCCCCTCCCGCAGCTGGCCGCGCGCGCGGGGCGCCGGGGCCACGGGTGTGATCTGCGTCGTGTCCATCGTCGTCAGCGAGAAGATCACGGCCGCGAAGCTCGCGGCGTTGGCGAGGAAGCAGGCGCCCTCGCCGACCGTCGCGATCATGATCCCGGCGACCGCCGGGCCGACCGAGCGCGCCGCGTTGACCAGGACCGAGTTGAGGCTGACCGCGTTGCGCAGGTGCGCGGGCCCGACCATCTCCATCATGAACGACTGGCGGGCCGGGTTCTCGAAGGCGTTGTTGACGCCCAGCAGCGCGGCCAGCACTCCGATCTCCCAGACCTGAACCGCCCCGGTTACGGTCAGCATGCCGAGGATCAGCGCCTGCAGCCCCATCGCCGCCTGCAGCCCGATCATCACCATCCGCTTGTCGGCGCGGTCGGCGATCACCCCGCCGTAGGGGCCGAGCAGCAGCACCGGCAGCGTCTGAGCGGCGACGATCAGGCCCAGCGCGGTGCTGGAGTTCGTCAGCTTCAGCACCAGCCACGACTGAGCGGTCATCTGCATCCAGGTGCCGATCATCGAGATCGCTTGGCCCGCGTAGTAGCGGCGGTAGTTGGGGACCGAGAGGGCCGCGAAGGTGACGCGCCCGGCGCGGGCGATGCGGGTCACGAGCGTCCCTCCCGCAGCGCCTCCGCGAGCGCCTCCAGCGCGGGCAGGGCCTGCTCCAGGCGCCTGCGATCGGCCCTCGGGAGGGCATCGAGCGCCCCGCTGAGCGCATCGGTCCGCTCGCGTCTCATCCGCTGCGCGAGCTGCTCTCCCGCGGGCGTCGCCCGTGCCCAGGCGGCGCGCCGGTCGCCGTCGTCGCAGGTTCGTGACAGCAGCCCGCCGTCCACCAGGTCGGCGATCACGCGCGACAGCATCGTCGGGTTCAGCCCCTCGGACTCCGCCAGCGCGGAGAGCCTTATCGGGCCCTCGCGGACGACGGTGAGGAGCACCGACGTCCGGGTCGGAGTGAGGCGCGGATCAGCGCTCGTGGTGGCCCTGCGCAGATGCCGTGAGAGCCTGCCGATCGCGATTCTCAGACGGTTAGCGGCGTCGGAATCGGCGTCGAACTCATGCCCGTCGGTCCGGTCGATGGCTGGGATCGGGATCGCTGCTCCGCTCAAATGATTGCTTGCTGGCAAGCACTAGGCTAGCAGTGCCGGCGCGGGGCTCCCGGAGGGCCTGGGAGCGGGGGCCACCGTAGGGCGCCGGCGCGGGGCTCCAGGACAGCGTGGGCGCGGGACTCCCGGACGGCGCGGCACCGAATGGAAATAACATAATCACGGTTGCCTTTCAGATATTCACCGAGGAGGACCAGAAGATGACCCTGCAGCTCGGCGCGACGGCGCCGGATTTCGAGGCCGACACGACCGAGGGGCGGATTCGCTTCCACGACTGGATCGGCGATTCCTGGGCGGTGCTGTTCTCCCACCCCAAGGCCTTCACGCCGATCTGCACGACCGAGCTCGGCTACATGGCCTCGATCAAGTCAGAGTTCGACCGCCGCAACGTGAAGATCATCGGCCTTTCGGTCGACTCCGTGCAGGACAACCACCGCTGGGCCGATGACATCGCGTCCTCCCAGGGGACCGCTCCCAACTACCCGATCATCGCCGACGAGGACCTGCATGTCGCGAAGCTGTACGAGATGCTGCCCGCGGCGGCCTCGGGTGAGGCGGGGAGCCGCACCGCGGCCGACAACCAGACCGTGCGAAACGTGTTCGTGATCGGCCCCGACAAGAAGCTCAAGCTGATCCTCGTCTACCCGATGACGACCGGTCGCAACTTCGACGAGGTCCTGCGCGTGATCGATTCGCTGCAGCTGACGGCCGAGTACCGCGTCTCGACCCCGGCGCAGTGGCAGCCGGGTGAGGACGTCTTCCTCGGAGCCGCGATCTCCGAGGAGGAGGCGCGCGAGCGCTACCCGGACGGCTGGAAGTCGCCGCTTCCGTACATCAGGATCGTTCCCGCGCCCGCAGCGAGGAGCTAGGCGCGCAGCGGCCAGGCCGGCGACCGCTGATCTGAACCTCAGGTGGAGGTTCAGATCAGCGCCGGATCGCCAGGCAGACAAGCGTCCTGAGCGGCAGCGACAGCTCGCCGCCGCTCGCGGCGATCGTCGCGGCGATGCCTGCGAACAGGCGCTCCCGGGTAGCCTTCTCAAGCAGGATGTGGTCCTGGTGGGTGGCCAGCAGCAGCGGATAGGCGTCGGCGTCGTAGCGCTGGCACCAGCGCAGCTCGAGCACCTGCGCGGCGTCGAACAGCCCGCTGGCCGCTGCCTCGGCCGACCAGTCGCCGACCAGCCGGTCGGGGCTGCTGTCGGGGTGCATCGGGAACTCCGGCGCGAATCGCGGCGCGAGCCGTCGGTAGACCTCGCTCAGCGGATCGCGCAGCGCGCAGCGCCGCCAATCGGGGAGCGTCCACAGCGCCGCGAGCGCGCCGCCGGCGGCCAGCGCGCGGTGGGCCCGCCGCCAGCGCTCGCCGTGGTCCAGCCAGTGCCAGGCGTTCGCGCAGACGACGGCGGCGAATCGAGCCGACGGCTCCCAGAGCTCGAACTCCCGCTGGTCCACGTGAACCCGTGGCCACCGCGCGCAGTTCTCGCGCAGCATGCGCGCCATCTCGGCGCTCGGCTCGAGCGCCAGGACCCGCAGCCCGAGCCGCGCGAGCGCGACCGTGGCCTTGCCGGTCCCCGCTCCCACCTCCACGACGGCCGCACCGGGCGCGAGGTGCGCGTACGCTGCCACGGCCTCGATCGCGCTGTCAGGGTAGGGCGGGCGGATCCGGTCATAGAGCTCCGCGACGTGTCCGAACGCCAGGCGCTGGAACGCGGGCGCCGGCGGGGCGCTCACCCGCGCAGCGCCGCCAGCTCGTCGAACAGGGCCCGGGCCGCCTCGATCCCCCGGTCGACGTAATCGGCTCGCAGGGACTCGTCGGGCGCGTGGATGTTGGAGTCCGGCAGCGAGAACCCGGTGATGATGCTGGGGATTCCCAGCGCTGCGAGGGCGGGCACGATCGGCAGCGTCCCGCCCGACCGGATCAGCGCCGGGCGTACGCCGAGCGCACGCTCGAACGCGCGCAGGCCGAGCTGGATCGCGCGGGCGTCGGGCGCAACGATTCCGGGCGGCGCCGAGGCGAGCAACCGCACGTCAAGCCGCGCGCCCGCGGGTGCCGCATCGCCGACGAGCCGCTCGAATGCGCGGGCGATCGCATCCGGATCCTGTCCGGGCGCCAGGCGGACGGACACGTTGGCCTCGGCTCTGCAGGGGAGAACGGTCTTCTGAAGGTGGGGCGAGCCCGTCTCGATCCCGTTGACGTCGAGCGCCGGCTCGGCGAACGTGCGCAGGTAGAACTCGTCCGCGGCTTGTGGATCGGCCGGCAGGGCCCCCTGTGCCTCAAGCTCACGGGCCCCCTCAGGAAGCGACCTCCATCCCTCCAGCTCCTCGGGAGCCGGGGGGAAGATCCCCTCGCGCAGCGGCTCGGCCAGGCGTCCGTCGCGTGCCAGCAGCGGGCTCAGCGTGGCGATCAGCGCGTGGGCGGCGTTCATCGCCGCGCCTCCGAACAGCCCGCTGTGCAGGTCGCGGTCGCCGGTGTCAAGCGTGAGATGGAAGTAGGCGATGCCCCGCGTGGCGATGTTGAAGGCGGGCCGGTCGACGGCGATCATCCCGCTGTCGAAGATCACCGCGGCCTCGGCGCCGCGATCGTCGGCGGCGAGGAAGTCGAGGATCGAGTGACCGCCCGTCTCCTCCTCGCCGTCGCAGGCGAAGCGGACGTTGACCGGCAGCCGCCCCTCGCGCGCGAGGTCGCGCGCCGCGGCCAGGAGCATGTAGAGCTGGCCCTTGTCGTCGGCGACGCCGCGCGCGTAGAGCAGACCGTCCCTGATCTCCGGCTCGAACGGGTCGGACGTCCAGAGCTCCAGCGGGTCGGGTGGCTGGACGTCGAAGTGGCCGTAGCACAGGACGGTGGGGGCGGCGTCGGCGTCTCGCGAGGCGCGAAGCTCCCCGATCGCCAGCGGCTGGCCGTGCCAGTCGACCAGCTCGGATCGCCCCCCGGCAGCTCGGATCAGGTCGCAGACCCAGGCCCCGGCGTCCCGCACCCGGTCGGCGTGTGCGGGGCTTGCGCTGATCGACTGGATCCGCAGCCAGCCTGCGAGCTCGTCGAACCATCCATGCACGGGCCGAGCGTACTTCAGCGGCGGCTGTCGCGGCAGCGGATCGGGCCCGGCTTCGGCGCCGCGGCGGTGCGGCGCCGGGCGCTGGGCGGGATGCCGCGCGCGGCAGCGGATCGGGGCCCGGCTCCGGCGCCACGGTTCCTGCACGGGTGCGACCGGCGCTGTTCGGGCCGGTCGCCGGGCTCGAGATCACGGACAACTACGGAGTCGGATTGCGGATCATCTCGCTTCATCTCGCTGGAGCAGCGGCCGAGGAGAGTCGCACGAGTGCACGCATGCGACCGCGTGACTTCATCAGGGTGAGCGCACATCGCGACGCGCCGGCGGGGCCGTCCGCCAGCGGCGGCCTGCCCGCGGGCGGCCTCCGCGGAGCGGGTCTGCGCTGGCGGGCCGCGGAGGGAACCGGCGTTCCGCCGCCGCTGCCGGTCGCGCAGCACTGGCTGGGATTGTTCACGGTTGTCGCGGTGGTCGCACAGGTGTCGGCCGTCTCGTTCCCGGGGACACGCTCGATCGCCCTCTGGGGCGCAGGCGGCGCGGTCCTGATCGCGACCCTCCTCTTCTCGCTTGCGCTCGGCCGTCTTGATGCGCCGTCCTGGCTGCGCGCGTTCGCGCCGGGCGGGTATCTGGTGTCCCTGGCGCTCCTGTTCGCGTCTCGCGGGAGCGTCTCGGCCGGGCTCGCCTCGCTCCTGCTGCTGCCGATCGCGTGGGTGGCGCTCCACCATCGTCGCGCGGAGTCGGCCGCGGTCATGATCGCCGCCGTGGCCATGCTCGCGCTCGTCTCCGTGCTTGAGAGCGCGTCGGCCGAGGCGGTCGTCAGGCGCAGCGTGCTCTGGGGGCTCGCGGGCGCGACCGTCATCCTCGGCACGCGCAGCCTGCGACGCTCGCTGTACGACGCGATCGGCGAGCGGGAGGAGGCGGTTCGACAGGCCGAGCTGCTGTGCGACGCCGCGCGAGTCCTCAACGAGACCCTGGACTGCCGGCGGGTGATCGCGACCGCGGTGCGCTTCGCGGCGGAGATCGCCTCCCCTCCCGGTCTGCGCCCGCAACGCGCAAGCTACCTCCGCATCGAGGGCGACATCGTCACCTCGGTGGAGGTCCGCGATGGGGAGTCGGGCCTGATCGGCTTGAGCTGGCCCCTGCACGAGCACCCGCAGCTCGCGCAGGTCGTCCGCAGCCTCGAGCCGGTCGTCGGCCCGCTGGAGCGGCTCGGCCCCACGGCCGCCCGGGTCGCGGACGGCCAGGGCGTCGCCCACGGCGCCTGGGTGCCGGTCGTGGTCGACGGCGTCCTGCACGGGGTGATCGGGGTCGCCGGGCGCAACCGTCCGGTGTCCGACCAGGAGCTTGCCAGCTGCGAGGCGATCGTGGGGATCATGGAGCCGGCGCTGCGCAACGCGATGGCGCACCAGCGCTCGGAGCTGGCGGCGCTCACGGACCCGCTCACCTCGCTGGCCAACCGCCGTGGCCTGGAGCGGATCGTCGCGGAGCGTCGCGGCTGCGCGCCGCTCGTGGCCGTGGCGATCGACGTAGACGGTCTCAAGGTGGTCAACGACCTGCACGGCCACGCGGCCGGCGACGAGCTGCTGGTGATGGTGGCGGAGGCGATCTCGTCGGTGCTGAGAGCCGGCGACGTGGTCGCGCGCACGGGCGGCGATGAGTTCGCCTGCGTGATGTTCGACGCGGGGGAGGAGGCGGGCGCGTCGATGGCGGAGCGTATGCTCGAGGCGGTCCGCGGGGCCAGCCACCGCGGTCGCACGCCGCGGATCAGCATCGGCGTCGCCTGCGCGACGCCGGCCATGGTCCTCGACGAGTGCCTGCGCCGCGCCGACCGCGCGATGTACGAGGCCAAGCGGGCCGGCGGGATGCGCGTCGAGCGCGCCTGCGATCCGAGGATCGCCCTCACCTGAGCGGTCCGCTCCAGCGCCTCGACGGCGATGCTCATGCGCTCGTGGACGGACTGCGCGCCGGAGGCGATCCCGTCCGCCACCGTGGTGCTCTCCCGCGAACGCGCACGCGGACCCTGAGACGACGGCCGCGCTGGGATCTCGGGCGCGCGTCGAACCTGGGCGGCGGAGCCGGCGTCAGCTCGCTTCGGTCTGCGGCTAGCCCGCGGCCGGCTCCGGTGCCGCCTCGCGGGCTGCGCGCCCCTCCACGTTGAGGTGCGGCAGGCGATCGTGCAGCCAGTCGGGCAGCTTCCAGTTAGCGTCTCCGAGCAGGAGCATCAGCGCCGGCACCAGCGCCGCGCGGACGATCACGGCGTCGAGCAGGACCGCGCTGGCCAGGCCGACGCCGAACAGCTCGATGATCCGCTGCCCGCCGAGCACGAACGACGCGAACACCAGAACCATGATCGCCGCGGCGGCGGTGATCGTGCGGCCGGTCGCGGCGAGCCCCTGGACGACCGCGGCATCGTTGTCCCGGCACCTGTGCCACTCCTCGTAGATGCGGCTGATCAGGAACACCTCGTAGTCCATCGAGAGCCCGAAGAGGATCGGGAACATCAGCACCGGCACGAAGGTCTCGATCGGACCGGTCGTGCCGCCGAGCCAGCCGAGCTGGAACACGGCGGTCATCACCCCGAAGGCGGCTCCGGACGACAGGAGGTTCATCACCGCCGCGGTGAGCGGGATCATCGCGCTGCGGAACACCGCCACCAGCAGCAGGAAGCTGAGCAGCACCACGACCCCGATGAACAGCGGCAGCTTCGCCGACAGGACGCTGCCGAAGTCCGCGACGATCGCGGTCTTGCCGCCGACCAGGACGTTCATGCGGGTCCCGCGCTCCGCCGCGGGGATCACCTGGCCGCGGACCCTCGCCAGCAGCGCCGAGGTCGAGGCCGCCTGCGGGGAGCCGGCCGGATAGACGCTTGCGATCGCGACCGTCGGGCGGCCGTGCCCGGGGTCGAGCACCTGGACGCCGGTCGAGCCAACGACCCCCGGGGTGCGGGCCACCGCCTGCTCCACACGCCTGAACGCCGCCAGACCGCCGGCGCCGTACACCCGCGCGACCAGCTCCAGCGGCCCGTTGTAGCCCGGCCCGAAGCCCCTCGCGAGCAGGTCGTAGGCCTTGCGGGTGGTGGTGTTCGCCGGATCGGTGCCGGCGTCGGCCGAGCCGAGGCGCATCGAGAGGAACGGCAGCGCGATCAGCACCATCACCAGCGCGGCGCCGGTCGCGAAGATCGCCGGCCGGCGGCTGATCGCGTCGCCCCAGCGGATCCAGCCCGGCGACTGAACCTGGACCTCGCGCCGGCCGTCTCGCAGCGCGCGGCGCTCCCGCCGGCGCGGGACCATGGCGCCGAACAGCGAGAGCAGCGCGGGCAGCAGCGTCAGCGCCGCGGCGACCGTGAACGCGACCGTCACCGCCGCGGAGATCGCGACGCCGTACAGGAAGCCGACCCCGAGCGAGAACATCCCCAGCATCGCGATGCAGACGATCACGCCGGCGAACAGGACCGCGCGCCCCGAGGTGTCGATCGCCTCGACGACCGCGTCCTCCCGGGACGCGCCCCGCTTGAGCGCCTGCTTGTAGCGCGTGACGATGAACAGCGCGTAGTCGACGCCGACGCCGAGCCCGATCAGCACCGAGAGCTCGTTGGTGAAGGTCGCGATGTCGATCGCGTGCGACATCAGGCCCACTACCGAGACGCCGGCTCCGAGCGAGATCCCGGCGCAGATCAGGGGCAGGAGCACGGCGAAGAACGAACCGAACACCGCGAACAGGACGATCGCCGCGGCGAGCAGGCCGAACTCGAGTCCTCGCGACTGGCTCGTCGGGTTCCCGGCGGCGGCGATGCTGCCCTCGGCCTCGAACTCGACGCCGCCGCCCGAGGCGGACGTGATCGTGCGCACGAACCGGCGGGCCTGCGCCGCTGTGGGACCCGGCCTGTTGCCGCCGTCGTTGAAGTTGACGTTCGCGAACGCCACCTGGCCCCCGGGTGCGATCTGGCGGCCCCCGTCGCGGGCGTACGGGGAGCCGATGCCGGCGACGTCTGGCAGGCTCGCCACCCGCTCCAGCAGCCGCTGTGCGCGGGCGCGGACCGCGGGATCGGTCACCCGGCCTCGGCGGACGGCGATCACAAGCTGATCGGTCTCGCCGGCGTGCAGGGGGCTGGAGCGCTCGAGCAGGCGCAGCGCCCGGAAGCTCCCTGTGTGCGGGAGGGTGAAGTTGTCGACGTAGGCGCTGCCGGCCGCGGTGTGTATCGCGACCAGCGCGGCCAGGGAGCCGAGCCAGGCGATCACCGTCGTCCAGCGGTGCCTGAAGCACCAGGTGGCGATCCGTCTCAAAGTGGTGCAACCTCCATCGTCGAGATGTGCGCGCAGGCAGTGCCAGCCGGGTGTCGCCCGCCGGTCACCGGCGCGTGGCCGGGGCCACGCCGCCACGGGTGTCGCGGGGACCGGTCCGCGCCTCGATCCAACAACGGTGCTCTGACATATGCATGACAGCGACCGGGGAGCCTCCGAGCCACGTGGCGCCGCGCCGCGTCGCCGTCGGCTGCCGAGCGCCGGCATCCTCCTGTATCGGCAGGGGGCCAGGGGGCTGGAGGTCCTGCTCGTCCATCCCGGCGGGCCGCTGTGGCGGCGGCGCGACCTCGGCGCCTGGTCGGTGCCCAAGGGCGAGCACGGGCCGGGCGAGGATGCGCTGACGGCTGCGCGCCGCGAGTTCCGGGAGGAGACCGGCTCGCCGCCGCCCGAGGGCGAGCCGCTCGACCTCGGCGAGGTGCGCCTGCGGTCCGGCAAGCGGGTCCACGCCTGGGCGCTGGCGGGCGACCTGGACGCGCGCCGGATCGTGAGCAACACGTTCGTGATGGAGTGGCCCCCTCGATCGGGGCTGATGCGCGAGTTCCCGGAGGTCGACCGGGGGGACTGGTTCACGCTGGCCGAGGCCCGGGAGCGCCTGAGCCCGGGCCAGGTCCCCCTCCTGGACGCGCTCGCCTCGGCGCTGCGCCGGTGAGCGGGCGACCAGGGCCGCGCCGCGGCGAGCGACGAGATGTGATTGACTTATCAACAAGATGATCTCGGCGACCCTCTACTCCGACCCGGCCTGTCCCTGGGCCTACTCCGAGAGTCCGGCCCTGCGGGTGATCGAGTGGCGCTACCGCGACCAGCTGCGGTGGCGCCTGGTTCTGATCGGGCTCACGGAGCGCTCCGAGCAGTACGTGCAGCGAGGTTACACGCCGCTGCGAGGCGCTCTCGGACAGCTGCACTTCCGCCGCTACGGGATGCCGTTCTCCCCCGCACCCAAGGCTCGCGTCAGCGCCACCGCCCGCGCCTGTCGCGCGGTGGTCGCCGCCAGGCTGCAGCGGCCGGGCAGCGAGTGGGACGTGTTCCGCGCCATCCAGCTGGCGAACTTCACCACGCCGCTGGTGCTGGAGGACGACGGGCACCTGCGCGAGGCGCTGGCGGCCGTGCCCGGGATCGACGCCCCGGCGGTGATCGCCGCGCTGGACTCGCCGGAGGTGACCGCCGCCTACGAGGCCGACAAGGCCGAGACCAGGACCGCCGCCGGAACGGCCGCGGAGCTGCAGGGCAAGACCGCCACGACCGACGGACCGGTGCGCTTCACCGCGCCCTCGATCGTCTTCGAGTCCGACGGCGCGAGGCTCGTAGCGGGCGGATTCCAGCCGGTCGAGGCGTACGACGTCCTGATCGCGAACCTAAACTCCGGTCTGGAGCGCCGCGAGCCGCCGGAGACGCCCGAGCCTCTGCTTGAGCACTTCCGCGGGGGGCTGACCACCCAGGAGGTGGCGGCGCTGATGGCGCATGGGAACGACGCACCGGATCGCCACGCCGCCGAGGCGGCGCTGATCGAGCTGGTCGCCGGCGGCAGGGCCACGCGCACGCCGCTGGGCGACGACGCGCTCTGGCGCGCAGCCGGCTAGAGCCGGCGCCGACCGCGCCCCTAGGCCGCCTGCAGGTTCTCGAACACGGCGGCCAGTCCCTGGCCGCCGCCGATGCACATCGTCTCCAGGCCGTAGCGCCCCCCGCGGCGGCGCAGCTCTCGCAGCAGCGTCACGAGGATCCGCCCGCCGGTGGCCCCGACCGGGTGTCCGAGCGAGATCCCGGAGCCGTTGACGTTGACGCGCTCCAGCCCGTCGGGCAGGTTCCACTCTCGCAGCACCGCGATCACCTGTGCGGCGAACGCCTCGTTGAGCTCTATCAGGTCCAGGTCGGCCAGCATCAGGCCGGCCCGCGAGAGGGCCTTGGCGGTCGCCGGCACGGGGCCGATCCCCATGGTCCTGGGAGGCACGCCGGCCACCGCCCAGCTGACCAGCCGCGCGAACGGCTCGAGGCCGAGCTGCGCGGCCCGCTCGGCGCTGGCGACGATGCACATGGCCGCGCCGTCGTTCTGACCGGAGGCGTTCCCGGCCGTCACCGTCGCCTCCGGGTCCTTGCGCGCCATCACCGGCCGCAGCGCCGCCAGCGCCTCGAGGCTCGCGTCGGGGCGCGGGTGCTCGTCGCGATCGATCAACCGGGTGGGCGCCTTGCGCTCCCTGACCTCCACGCCGACGATCTCATCGGCGAAGGCTCCGCGCGTCTGCGCCGCGACCGCGCGACGGTGCGAGCGAAGCGCCAGCTCGTCCTGCTCGCCGCGGGGGATCGAGTACTCCCGGCGCAGGTTCTCGGCGGTCTCGATCATCCCGCCGGGGACCGGGTGGCGCTCGCCGCCGGCCGTCACGCGGCCGCGGACGAGGCGATCCTCAAGCATCGCGCCGCCTGAGCGGGCGCCCCAGCGCAACTGGGTCGAGTAGAGCTCGGCCTGGCTCATGCTCTCGGCGCCCCCGGCGAGGACCAGGTCCGCGCCGCCGGTCTGCACCTGCATCGCCGCCTCGATCACCGCCTGCAGGCCCGAGCCGCAGCGACGGTCGACCTGCAGACCGGGCACCTCCACCGGGAGGCCGGCGTCGAGCGCGGCGACCCTGCCGAGCGCCGGGGCTTCGCCGTTCGCGTAGGCCTGCCCGAGCACGACGTCGTCGATCTGCTCCACCGGCAGGCCGTTGCGCTCGACGATCGCCCTGATCAGGGTCGTCGCCAGCACGGTCACGGGCACGTCGCGAAAGACGCCGCCGAACCTTCCCACGGCCGTGCGGAGGGGCTCGCAGATCAGTGCCTCTCGCATGCCGCGTCAGCGTATTGATCGAGACCGCCCGGTGATCTGCGGCCCCCTGAAATGGCTGGCCCGCTCAGCCTGCGATCGCGATGTGGTGCGGCTGCGCCGCCACGCGGTCCAGCCAGGCCCGGACCGAGGGGTAGGGCCGCGATGTGGCGCGGGCGGCGAACAGCAGCCGGACCCTGCAGCAGTCGCCGGATTGCGCGGAGTCGTGGAGCAGCACGGTCGTGGAGCCGTACCGACCCGGTCCGCAGGGCATACGCTGCGCCGCATGGAACGGCCGCGACCGCTGCTCATTCGCACGATCATGTTCGTCGTCGGGGCCGGCAGCCTCGGCGCCGAGATCGCCGCCGCGCGGCTGCTGGCGCCGTACTTCGGCGCCTCGACGATCATCTGGGCGAACACGATCGCGACCGTGCTGGTGTCGCTGTCGGTCGGATACTGGCTCGGCGGCCGTCTCGCCGACCGGCGGGCCGACCTGCGGGGCCTGTGCACGGTCGTGATGCTCGCCGCGGTGGCGATGGCGATCGTGCCGTTCGTCGGCGATCCGTTCCTGAAGCTGTCGGTCAACGCGCTGGGGTCGCTCTCGGTCGGCGCCTTCCTCGGCTCGCTGGCAGCGGTCCTCGTGCTGGTGGCGGTGCCGGTCGTGCTGCTCGGCACGGTCGCGCCGTACGCGACCAGGCTGAGCCTTCAGAGCCTGGCCGAGACGGGGCGGACGGCCGGCAACCTGTACGCGATCTCGACGATCGGCTCGCTCGTCGGGACGTTCGCGGCCGCCCTGGGGCTGATCCCGACGATCGGCACCCACCGTACGTTCATCGTCTTCGCGCTGTCGCTCGCGCTCGTCGCGGCGGTCGGGCTGGGGTCGTGGCGCGTGCTGGTCGTGCCCGTCGCGGTCGCCGCCACGCTTGCGATCCCGCCCGCCGCGGTCGGGGCCGACGTCCGCGGCGGGCGGGTCGTCTTCGAGACCGAGACCCAGTACCAGTATGCGCGGGTGATCCAGTTCCGCGACGGGGTGCGCTGGCTGCAGCTCAACGAGGGGGTTGCGATCCACTCGCTGTACCGGCCGGGCAGCTACCTCACCGGGGGCTACTGGGACGACTTCCTCGTGGCGCCCTTCGCCACCGGCGCGCGGCGCCCGCCGGGCCGGATCGCGATCCTCGGCGACGCGGCCGGCACCGTCGCGCGCGCATACGGGCACTTCTACCCGGCCACGCGGGTCGACGCGGTGGAGATCGACGGCGAGCTGACGGCGATCGGGAGGCGCTGGTTTGGCCTGAGCGGCCCCAGGCTGCACGTCTACACGGCCGACGCGAGGCCGTGGCTGGAGGCGAGCACGGCTCGATACGACTCGATCTTCCTCGACGCCTACCGCCAGCCGTACATCCCGTTCTACCTCGTCACGCGCCAGTTCTTCGGGCTCGCGCTCCGGCACCTGAACCCCGGCGGGACGCTGATCATCAACGTCGGCCACATCCCGGGATCCGGATCGCTGGAGCGGGTCGTGACAGCGACCGTGCACTCGGTCTTCCGGTACGTGGCGCGCGATCGCTTCAGCTCGTCCAACTCGCTCGTGATCGCGTCGCAGCGGCCCGTGTCGGCGTCGCTGCTGCGCTCCGCCGCTCCGGGCGTGCCGATCGAGCTGCAGGGCCTGCTGGCGTCGGTGGCCAACCGGACCGGCCCGGCGCTCCGCGGCGGGTCGGTGTTCACGGACGACTGGGCGCCGGTCGAGTGGCTGACCGACCTGGCGATCGTGCGCTACGCGACCGGCACGCGCTGAACCGCCTCCGGCGCGGGAGCCGCGGCCGCCGGCCGGCGGGAGGCGGGCCGCTGCGGGCTGAAGCCGGGCCCGCTCTCCGGAAGAGATGCGGGCCGTCCCCGGGCACCGGCGTCCGCGTCCTACCCCGCAGCCGCCCTGGTCCCGACCGGGAGAGATGCGGGCCGTCCCCGGGCACCGGCGGGGCCGAGCATGCGCGTGTGTCAAAGTAATTTCAGGCGCGACTGCGAACCTGTCCACCCATGAGATTTCTGCGCACAGCATCAACGGGCCGTCTCCTGGCCACGATCGCCGGCCTGATCCTCGCGATCGGCGGCGGGACGGCGATCGCCGTCGCCGCGACATCGTCGAGCCCGGTGCCCAAGCCCCAGCCGCTGGCGCAGGCGGTCCACGCGGCGCTGTCCGCGGCCGCGCCGAGCGGGATCTCGGCCGACATCAACTTCACCAACAACCTGATCAGCTCGACCGACTTCACCGGCGGCCCGCACGATCCGCTTCTGCAGGGCGCCACCGGGCGGCTGTGGGCAGCCGGGAACCGGCTGCGGGTGGAGCTGCAGACCAGCAACGGCGACGGCCAGCTGGTCGTCGACGGCCGCTCGTTCTGGCTGTCTGATCCGACCTCCGGCACCGTGTACCACGGCACGCTCCCCGCCCGGGCGAGCGGCTCCTCCGGCACGAGCGGATCGTCAGCCGGTGGCAGCGCCGGCTCGACGGACGCGATCCCGACCGTGGCGCGGATCCAGTCCGAGATCGACAAGCTGATGACGCACGTCACGCTGAGCGGCGCGGCGACCTCGAACCCGACCGACGTCAACGGCCTGGCGGCCTACTCGGTGTCGGTCTCGCCAAAGCACTCCGGCGGCCTGCTCGGCTCGCTGGCGCTCGCCTGGGACGCCTACCGGGGCGTGCCCCTGCGGTTCTCGGTCTACGCGCGCGGCAACCCGACCCCGGTCCTGCAGCTGACGCTCTCCAACGTAAGCTACGGGGCGGTCCCGAGCTCTTACTTCGACATCTCGCCGCCGCAGGGCTACACCAGGGTGGCGGTCGCCACGGCCGGCGCGAACGGCGGGCCGGGCGGCTCCGGAAAGCCCATCCAGGGCGTCGCGGCGGTCCAGTCCAGGCTTCCGTTCACGCTCGCCGCGCCGGCTTCGCTTGTCGGGCTTCCGCGCCACGGCACGACGCTCCTGGACTGGGGCTCGCATCCCGCGGCGCTGGCGACATACGGCCAGGGCCTGGGGGCGATCGCGGTCGTGGAGCAGAGCGCCGCGAGCGCGCACCCGCTCGGAGCCGGCGGCGGCCAGGGCCGTGCCGGGCTCAGCCTGCCGACGGTCTCGATCAACGGGTCCACCGGCCAGGAGCTCGACACGGCGCTCGGGACGATGATCCGCTTCACCCGGGGCGGCGTCGCCTACACCGTGCTGGGCTCGGTCACTCCGTACGCGGCCGAGCAGGCGGCGCGGGCGCTGGCGCCGTGACGGACGGGCCGGCCGGCCGGGCCGACGGCGCGAGCGCCACGGGACCGGCCGCCGCCGACCCGCCTCCGGTGCAGGTCCGCGGCCTGGTCAAGCGCTACGGGGAGCTGACCGCGGTCGCGGGCGTCGACCTCACCGTGCGCACCGGCGACGTGTACGGCTACCTCGGGCCCAACGGCGCCGGCAAGACGACCTCGCTGCGGATGATGCTCGGATTGATCCGCCCGACCGAGGGCTCGGTGCGGCTGTTCGGGCGCGATCCGATGCACGGCGTGCGAGCGCTCGAGGGCGTCGCCGGGTTCGTCGAGGCTCCCACGTTCTATCCGTACCTCAGCGCGAGGCGAAACCTGGAGCTGCTGGCCGCGTACGACGGGGGCGATGCGGGCGACCGCATCGACGGCGCGCTGCAGACCGTCGAGCTGAGCGACCGCCAGCGAGACCGCGTGGGAGGCTTCTCGCACGGCATGCGACAGCGCCTGGGGATCGCGGCGGCTCTGCTGCGCGCACCTCGGCTGCTGCTGCTGGACGAGCCCGCGACGGGGCTCGACCCGGCTGGGATGCGCGACATGCGCCTGCTGATCCGCCGGCTGGCCGGGCAGGGGATGACGGTGCTGCTCTCCAGCCATCTGCTCAACGAGGTCGAGGACGTGTGCAACCGCGTCGCGATCGTGCGCGCGGGACGGATCGTCTACGAGGGCGAGATCGCGGCGCTCAAGCGCGGCGCCGGAGCCCGCTACCGGCTGCAGACGACCGACGACGACCGGGCCCTTGCGGTCTGCGGCGCCCAGCCCGGGGTCTCGGACGTCTCGGTCGATCACGGGCGGATCTCGTTCGTGGCCGACGAGGCGGCGGTCGCCGAGCTGTCGCAGGCGCTGATCGAGTCCGGCGCGCTGATCACGGCGATGGCACCGCAGACGGTGACGCTGGAGGACCTCTTCTTCTCGTTCACCGAGGGCGACGGCGTCCCCGCGGCGGCCGCCGAGCCGCGCACGGCCCCCGAGGCGGCGATCTGATGCCGGGGATCGGCACCGTCTACCGCTGGGAGCTGTTCAAGCTCCGCTACCAGAAGCGCACCTATCTCGGGCTCGGAGCGTCGGTGATCGTGCCGATCCTGTTCGTCGTCGCGATCCACCTGCACCACCAGCATGGCCGGGGCGACTTCGCGTTCTCGGACTACCTGGACCGCAGCGGCCTGGCGGTGCCGCTCGTGATCCTGCTGTTCGGCGCGGTCTGGCTGTTCCCGCTGATCACCGCCCTGGTGGCCGGCGACATCTTCGCCTCCGAGGATCACAACGGGACCCTGAAGACGATCCTCACCCGTTCGCTGGAGCGATGGCAGCTGTTCGTCGGCAAGGCGCTGGCGGCGAGCACCTACGCCGTGGCCGCGATCCTGCTGTGCGGCACCGTCGCGGTGGTCGCCGGCAGCATCCAGTCCGGTTTCAACTCGCTGCAGAGCCTCTCCGGGACTGTCGTGTCGGCCCCCAAGGCGCTTGAGCTCGTGTACGTCTCGCTGATCGTCTATCTGATCCCGATCGCGGCGATCGTCTGCATCGGGCTGCTGCTGTCGGCCGTGACGCGCAACAGCGCCGCTGCCGTCGTCGGAACGCTCATGGTCTCGCTGCTGATCCAGCTCCTCGGGATCCTGCCGGGCCTCGGCGGCCTGGCGCCCTACCTGCTGAGCACCCAGTTCAACGCCTGGCAGGGCCTGCTGCGGACGCCGATCGACTGGACGCCGATCGTGCGCGCAATCTGGGTCTGCGCTCTGTACGGCGCGCCGTCGCTGGGCGCCGCCTTCCTGGTCTTCCTGCGCCGCGACGTCGCCGGGGGCTGAGGCGGTGCAGCGCGGCCGCGTGCTGGTCGTCGACGACGATCCGCCGCTGCGCCGGATGCTGGAGCGGACCCTGGCGGCGGAGGGCTTCGAGGTTGCGCTCGCGGCCGACGGCGGAGCCGCGCTCGCCGCCGCGGAGCGGTTCGCGCCCGACGCGATCGTGCTCGACGTCGCGATCCCGCCGCCGGACGGGATGGCGGTCTGCCGTCGCCTGCGTGCCAAGGGGCTCGCGACCCCGATCCTGATGCTCACCGCCCGCGACGCGATCGCCGATCGCGTCGCGGGGCTGGAGGCCGGGGCGGACGACTACCTCGTCAAGCCGTTCGCGGTGGCCGAGCTCGTCGCGCGCCTGCGAGCGCTCTCGCGCCGCGGTCGCCCCCCGGAGGCGGTGCTCGCCTACGCGGACCTGACCCTCGACACCGCGGAGCGCACCGCGGTCCGCGCCGGGCGCCGGCTCGAGCTGACGGGCCGAGAGGCGGCGCTGCTGGAGCTGCTGCTGCGGGCCGGCGGCCAGGTGGTCACCCGGACGCGGGCGCTGGAGGAGATCTGGGGCGACGCCGCCGGCCCGAACGTCGTCGACCGCTACGTCACCCGGCTGCGACGCAAGCTGGGCGAGCCGCCGCTGATCCGCACCCTGCGCGGCAGCGGCTTTCAGCTGCGCGCCTGAGCGTCGCCAGCGGCGAGTCAGCCGACGCCGAGCAGGCCCAGGATGCTCTCCTGCGGCATCGGATGGCTGAACAGGTAGCCCTGCGCCCCGTCGCAGCCCAGCGCGCGCAGCGCGGCCAGCTGCGCATCGGTCTCGACGCCCTCGGCGACCACCCGCAGGCCGAGCGAGTGCCCGAGCTCGACGGCGCCGCCGACGGTGTCGGGGTCCAGCGTCGCGACCAGCTCGCGGTCGATCTTGAGGATGTCGACCGGCAGTCGCGAGAGCTCCGTCGGCGAGGACTCGCCGGTGCCGAAGTCGTCGATCGCGAGCCCGACGCCGACCTCGTCGAGCTCCGCGAGCCGGCGCCGGGCCTGCTCCGGCGCCTGCGCGACGACCCGCTCGGCGACCTCCAGGCACAGCACCGCCGGGTCGTGGCCGCCGCGCTCGATCGCGGTCCGCAGGCGCCCTGCGAGGCTCGGGTCGGCCAGCTGGCGTGCCGAGAGGTTGACCGAGATCGTCAGCTGCGGGCGCGACTCGCGCCACAGGGAGGACTGCGTGAGGGCCTGCGCGAGCACCCAGTCGCCGATCTGGGCGATCAGCCCGGTGTGCTCTGCGAGCGGGATGAAGTGCAGCGGCTCGAGCAGCCCGCGCTCGGGGTGCTGCCAGCGAACGAGCGCCTCGAAGCCGGCCAGCCCGGTGCTCGCCTCCAGCGACACGTGCGCCTGGAAGTGCAGTCGCAGCTGCGACCGGGCGACCGCCTGGCGCAGCTGGCGCTCGAGCTCGTCGCCGGCGTCCTCCGCGCCGTGCGCCAGGCCGTCGTACACCTCGACGCGGTCTCCGTCGCGCTCCTTGGCGCGGTACATCGCGGCGTCGGCGCGGCGGACCACCTCTTCGATCGGCAGCTCGGGGTCGGAGACGATCGCGATCCCGATGCTCGCCGAGACGGTTCGGTGCCCATCCTCCAGCGCGACGACCGTGGCGGCGCTGCGGCGGATCCTCCCCGCAACCAGAGCCGCCTCCCGCTCGCCCGCGAGCCCCTCGAACAGGAACGTGAACTCGTCGCCCCCGTAGCGGGCGACGGTGTCCATCGGGCGCAGCAGCCCGCGGAAGCGGTCGGCTAGCACGGCGAGCAGGCGGTCTCCCGCGGCGTGGCCGAGGGAGTCGTTGACGTCCTTGAACTCGTCCACGTCGAGGAACAGCACGGTGACCGCGCCGCCGGTCCGCCGGCAGCGGTCCAGCGCGCCGCGAAGCCGGTCGAGGAACAGCGCTCGGTTGGGCAGCCCGGTGAGGTCATCGTGGAGCGCCGGCCGCGTGAGCGCGGTCTCGGCTCGCTTGCGCTCCATGGCCAGCGCCAGCGACCGGCGCAGCGCGAGGGGGCTCAGGTCGTCCCACGTGAGCTGGTCCTGGGCGCCCGCCCTGACCGCGAGCACGCCCGAATCGTCGTCGCGGCCGTCGGCCACCACCACGATCGGCGTCTGCGGGGAGGCATCGCTGAGCTGGCGCACCGCGTCGGTCCCTGAGCTCGAGCCTGGCGCTCCCTGGAGGTCCAGCAGCACGCAGGTGGCGCCGTGGTCGGAGAGCTCGTGGGCCGCATCGGCCACCGTCTGCGCCTGGCAGAGAACGAGCCCGCCGGGCCACACCGCCCGTAGCATCGCTGCCAGCGCGCGTTCGCCGCGTGGGTCGTCCTGGACCAGCAGCACCCTGGCGGGCGCACCTGACCGATCCTGCACCTGCACCTGCGCCACCCTGCAAGCCTCCGTGTTGCCTAACGCAGACATTACCCGCAAGAGTGAGGTTTTGCCATGGCTGAGAGGGCCCTTGCGCAGAGCCACGCGCTGGTTTGCCAGCAGGACCGCACGATCGCTGCGCGCGCGCGTGGCGCTGGTCGCCGCAGGCTCGATCCTCGCGGCCGTGGTGGCGTTCGGCGCCGCGACGATCCTGCTCGTGCGCCACGAGCTGGCGGCGTCGCTGGACAGCGCCCTGCGCCAGCGGGCGCAGGAGGTCGCACAGCTCGCCGTCTCGACGCCCGCCGTGCTGACCCAGCCGGGGGCGCTTGAATCGCCGGTCTCCGGTCGCGAGGTGCTGGTGGAGGTGATCGATGCGCGCGGGCGGATCCTGGCGCGCTCGCTGAGCCTCGGCGCCGAGCTGCTGCCCCAGGACGCGCTGGCGCGCGCGGCCCGCCTGCGCGGGGCGACAGGGGCCGAGAGCATCGTCGTCGGCGGCCGTCCGCTGCGGCTCTACGCCGCGCCGATCGCCAGCGGCCTCGGGCCCGCCGCGGGCGGAGCCGTGCTGGTCGCCTCCGACACCTCCGACATCGCGCGCACGACCGCTCGCCTGGGCGCGCTGATCGCCCTGGCCGGCGGCGTGATCGCGCTCCTGGCGGCGGCGGCCGCGGCGGCGCTGACCCGTCGCGGGCTGCGCCCGCTGCGCTCGCTGGCCGACGCCGCGGGCGAGATAGAGCGGACCGCGGACCCGTCGCGCCGGCTCCCTGAGCACGGGACCGTCGACGAGGTCGGGCGGCTGACCGGCGTGCTCAACCGGATGCTCGCCTCGCTGGAGCGCGCGCAGGAGTCCGAGCGCCGGTTCCTCGCCGACGCCTCGCACGAGTTGCGAACCCCGGTGACGGCGCTGCTGGGCAACGTCGACTATGCGGCGCGCCACGGCGCCGACGCGGAGGTGCTCGCCGACCTCTCGCAGGACGCGGCGCGGCTCGCGCACCTGGTCGAGTCGCTGCTCGCGCTTGAGCGCGCCGGTGCGGCGCGCGGCACGGGGGCACGGATGCCGGTCGCGCTCTACGACCTCGCCCGCTCGATCGCCGCCGAGTACGACCCCGAACGCGTTCGGCTCGGCGAGCTGGAGGAGGTCACGGTCGACGGCGACCCGGACGCGCTGGGACGGGCGCTGCGCAACCTGGTCGGCAACGCGCTGGTCCACGGGCCCGAGGGCGGCACGGTCACGATCACGGTCAGGCGCGTCGCGGGCAGGGCTCGGCTGGGAGTGTCCGACGAGGGCCCCGGGCCCGATCCGGCGCTGCGCGAGCGCCTGTTCGAGCGCTTCTGGCGCGGCCCGGGCGCCGCCGCGCACACCGGCTCGGGCCTGGGGCTCTCGATCGTGGCGGCGGTCGCCGCCGCTCATGGCGGCGAGGTGTCGGTGGAGGGCTCGCGCTTCTCGATCGACCTGCCGGGGGCGAGCGGCGGTGAGGCGCCGGCGGGGGAGGCGGGGGCGAGCGACCGTCAGGCGCCGGCGGGAGAGGCGGGGGCGGGCCCCGGCGGCTGATCCGCCGGGGTGGCCGGCAACCGCATCGGTGGCCCGGGCTCGGCGGGAGGCGCCTCGTCGCCGGGCCGGCGAAGCGACAGCTGCCACCAGCTCGTGCTGCGCCAGGCGCCCAGCTTGTATGCGATCTCCCGGTAGACGCCGACAGGCCGGAACCCCATCGCCTCGTGCAGGCCGACGCTGGCTTGGTTGGGCAGCGTGATCCCTGCGCACAGGTTGCGGACGCCCTGGGCGCGCAGCAGCTCGAACAGCGCCGCGTAAAGCGCCCTGCCGACGCCGCGCCTGTGATGGTCGGGGGCGACGTAGACGGTGACGTCCGCCGTCCATCGATACGAGGCCCGGTCGCGGTGGCGCCCGGCGCACGCGTAGCCGACCACGCGGCCGTCGGCCTCGGCCACCAGCCACGGGTAGTGGCGAGAGACGATCCGGATCCGCTCGGCCATCTCGTGCGGCTCGGGGGCGCGCTCCTCCAGCGAGGCCACGGTCGCGATCACCGCCGGGGCGTAGATCGCCGCGCATGCCGCGGCATCGAGCTCGGGATCGGCGTGGCGGATCAGCACCCGCCCGACTCTATAGCTCGGCGAGCGCTCGCCGGATCTCCGCGACCGCCGGCGCCTCGACGTCGGGAGCGGACCCCAGGCCGGCGGCGACCGCGAGGCGCAGAGAGGAGGTCAGCACGACCGTGCCGAGCCGCAGCTCGGAGAGCGCGATCGGGCGCTCGTGCGCGACCAGCCCCAGGCTCGGCGCGCGCTCGAGCAGCATCGCCCGGGTCACCCCGGGGAGGATGCGACCGTCGGCGGGCGGCGTGGCGAGCCTGCCTCCGTGAAGCAGCCAGACGTTCGCCCAGGCGGCCTCGAGCACGTCGCCGTGCTCGTCGACCAGCAGCGGGACGGGGTCTGCGCCGAGCGAGTCAAGCAGCGAGCGGTCGCGCCACTTGTGCGCCCCGAGTCCGGAGGGGACCGTGACCGGGATCAGCTCCCGGGGCGCCCGGGCGCCGGGGCCCATCGGCGTGGCGATCACCGAGACCTCCAGGTCGCGGTCGCCCGGCTCGACGTCGATGCGCACCCGCTCCTCCCCGCCGCCGGGAGCCGCGCGCCCCTCCAGCGCGTGCAGGCGCTCGCGCAGACCCGCCGGAAGCGGCCGCCCGTAGAGCTCGCGCGTGGAGCTCTCCAGACGGTCCAGGTGCGCATCCATCGCCTGCACGCGGCCGCCGGCCAGCCGCAGCGTCTCGAACACTCCCCGGGACGGGTCGGGCCGCTCAGCCGGCATCGTCGGGGGCCGCCTCGACGACGACCTCGCCACCGACCGCGGCCGCGATCGGGCGGGCCTTGGCGAGCGCCTCGGACAGCTCTCGGCGCGGGTCCGAATCGGCGACGATCCCACCTCCCGCTCCGAGCCACAGGCGGCCGCCGGCCAGCTCCAGGGTCCGGATCGCGACGTTGAGCTCCAGGCCCGCGATCGGGCTGGCGAAGCCGATCGCGCCCGTGTAGGCCTCACGGCCGTGGCGCTCGAGCGCCGCGATCACCTTCAGGGACTGGACCTTCGGCGCGCCTGTGACCGAGCCCGGCGGAAACGTCGCGAGCAGCAGTCGGCCGTCGCCGATGCCGGCTCGCAGCCGGCCGCTGACCCGGGAGACTAGGTGCCACAGCCCGGGGTGGGGCTCGGCCGTCGGCACTCGGGGCGCGACGACCGAGCCGTACTCGCACACGCGCCCGAGGTCGTTGCGCATCAGGTCGACGATCATCACGTGCTCGGCGGCGTCCTTGGCCGACGCGGTCAGCCGCGCCAGGGCGGCGGCCGCGCGCGCGGGGTCCTCGTCGCGCACGATCGTGCCCTTGATCGGCCCGGTGACGACCTCGCGACCGCGCCGGCGCAGGAACAGCTCCGGCGAGAGCGACGCGACCGATCCGCGCGGGGTGTCGAACGCGGCCGCATACGGAGGGTTGACGCGGGCCAGCGCCGCGCCGAGCAGGTCGGCCGCGGTGCCGTCGAAGCGGCCGTCGAGGCGCACGCAGAGGTTGGCCTGGAAGATCTCCCCCGCCGCGATCCGGTTCGTGCACTCGGCGACCGCCGCGACATGGTGAGCGGCGTCGTCGGCCGACAGTCGCAGGGTGAGCGGCTCCCGGCTCCGGGCAGCGGGCCCCTGGCCGTCGTCACGCCCCGTGGCCGGCCGCCCCGCCCGGTCGTACAGCAGCCGCGCCAGGTGATCGCGCCGCGCCGCGAGCGCTTCTCGCCGCTCACCGGTGACCAGCGCCTCGAACCACCAGCGGCCCTGCGGGTCCATGCGCAGGACGTTGTCGTAGTAGGCGAGGTGGAACTCGGGCAGCGTCGCCGGTCGCAGCGGAGCCAGCGGGACCCGCTCGACGCGGGCCGAGAGCCGGTAGCCGAGCCATCCGAACCAGCCGCCGCCGACCGCCTGCTCCGCGGGTCGGCCCTCGACCGGCGGCAGCTCGTCCAGGAGGCCGAACGGATCCTCGTCGTCGGCCGCGACGCGGACGGGGTCTGACCCGACGATCGCGCCGCCGCCGGCCCAGGCTCCGGTGAGAGCGAAGGGGAGCCTCTCGCCGCGCAGCCGCGTGAGCGCGGCGGCGGGGGTCAGGCTGCAGTCGAGCGGCTCGCGCAGCAGCCGGGCGCAAGCGGCCGTGCCGTCAGGCGGCACGGAACCGGCGGCGGCGCTCGAACGCCGAGCACTCACCGGACCCGGCTGCGACGGTAAGGTGCGCGACATCGACACTCCGGACACAAATGGACGAATTGGTTCTATGAGCGCAAAGCTGATCGACGGTAAGGCAATAGCACAGCAGGTTCGTGACGAGATCCGCGCCGAGGTCGAGGCGTGGGTGGCCGCCGGCAACCGCCGGCCCGGGCTCGCGACCGTGCTCGTCGGCGACGACCCGGCTTCGGCCGTGTACGTGGGCGGCAAGCAGAAGGCGTCAGCGGAGGTCGGGATCGAGGGGTTCCGGCACGACCTCCCCGCGACCGCGACCGAGGATGAGGTGGTGGCGGTGCTGCACGAGCTCAACGCCGACGAGCGCGTCTCCGGGATCCTGCTGCAGCTGCCGACCCCGGCCCACATCGACGGATCCCGGCTGACGACGCTGATCGACGCCGGCAAGGACGTCGATGGGCTGACCCCCATCTCGGCCGGCCTGCTGGCGAAGGGGCTGCCTGGACTGCGGCCGTGCACGCCGGCGGGCGTGATCGAGCTGCTGCGACGCCACGACGTCCAGATGGAGGGAGCCGAGGCCGTGGTCGTCGGCCGCTCGGATCTGGTCGGCAAGCCGGTGGCCGCGCTCCTGCTCGCCGAGAACGCGACCGTGACGGTGTGCCACTCCCGGACCCGCGACCTGCCCGCGGTCTGCCGGCGGGCCGACATCCTGATCGCCGCCGTGGGCCGGCCGGAGATGGTCAAGGGCGACTGGGTCAGGCCCGGGGCGACCGTGATCGACGTCGGCATCAACCGCACGGACTCAGGCCTGGTGGGCGACGTCGAGTTCGAGTCGGCGGCCGAGGTCGCGGGACTGATCACGCCGGTCCCGGGCGGCGTCGGGCCGATGACGATCGCGATGCTTCTGCGCAACACGCTTGATGCGGCGCGTGCCGCTGCTGCGAGCAGCTGACGATCCAGGCATCGCTGCTACGATTCCGGCCTCGCTGTTGGGGAGACCTGAAATCGGCAGGTTGGAAGTGGGGGCTGACCGCAGCGCATCGCTGCAATGGACCGGGACCCCGCGATCGGTGCCGTTTAACCGGCGCCGGTCGCGGGATCGACGGCCTGCGCGCCGGGCCGCCGTCTGCGGGTGATCCGCCCGTCTGCGGGTGATCCGCCCGTCTGCGGGTGATCCGCGACCGTCGCGTCGGGGCGAGGCCCCTGAGACGGTGGCGCGCCGACCTGCGGCGCGCCACCGTGGACTCGCGGCGGCTAGGCGCGCGCCGCGAGCGCCGGCTCGTTCTCCAGCACCGCGTCGAGCGCCTCCAGGAGGCGCTCCGCCACCGACACGCGGGCGTTGATCCCCATCAGGCCCAGACGCCACATCGGCG
>JAJZWB010000045.1 GCA_021846845.1 Actinomycetes bacterium
AGATGCCGAGGCCGTGTTTCATTGTGGACGGACGGTGCATGTGACGAACGAACCGGGCGCCCCGCGCGACCGGCCCCGGCGCGATGGAGGCGGGCGTGCATGAGGCAGGCGCGCGTGCAGTGGACAGGCGGGCGTGCAGGAGGCAGGCGGGCGTGCAGGAGGCAGGCGGGCGTGCATGAGGCAGGCGCGCGTGCATGAGGCAGGCGCGCGTGCAGTAGACGGTGTGACCCGAGCCGTTGCCGATCGGACGGTCGGGGATGGGCCGATCAACGACCGCGTGCCACCGCCGAGAGGGCGCGAGCGGGCGGTCTGACAAATACCGATCAGCGCGCGGCGAGCCAGTCGGCGAACTCGGTGGCGACGATCCGCTGGTCGTGCACCCCGTCCGCCCGGCCGGATGCCAGCCACACGATCGGCGGGCCCATGATCGACGGATCCAGCAGGCCGGCCCGGACCTCGGCTGGTACGTCATCGGGGATCATCCCGGTCGCCGTGGCACCTCCCGGGAGGAGCGTGTTCACCGTCACGGTGGTCCCGGCGAGGTCGGCGGCCATGATCCGCGATAGCGCCTCCACGCCGGCGCCGGCCGGACCGTATGGAACGAAGCCGGCGCGGGTCATGGTCTGGGAGTTCATCGAGATGTTGACGATCCGTCCTTGGCCCGCCTCGAGCATTCGCGGGACGATCGCTCGCGCCACCAGGAACACGCCGGTCATCTTGGTCTCGACGACATCGCGGAAGCCGCTCGGAGAGACCAGCCAGAACGGCTGCGGCGAGCTGAGGAAGGTCGGGTTCACGGTTCGCATGCCGATCCCGGCGTTGTTGACCAGGATGTCGATGCCGCCGAGGCGCGCGTGGACCGCGTCCAGACACGCCTGCACGGACGACTCGCTGCGCACGTCCAGCTCCAGGCCGGTGGCGGTCGCGCCCAGTTCGCTTGCCACCGCGTCAGCACGGTCCCGGCTGCGGCCGGTGACGGCGACCTGCGCGCCCTCGCCGACCAGAGCCGCGGCCATCGCTCGTCCGAGGCCGCTCGTTGCGCCCGTGATCAGCGCTCGCGTGCCGGTCAGCTGCATGGGCATGCCGCCCATCGTCGGTGGTCAGTCAAGGTAGGTCACGACCTCGGCCGGCGCGAGGCGCTCCGGCGGCCTGCGCTCCTGCCGGGGCCGGCCGAGATGGACCAGCGCGACGAAGCGCTCCTCAGGCGGGATCTGAAGGGCGGCGAGCCCCCGCGGGCTCTGGAGAACCTCAGGCGTCCGCCAGTAGCCGGCGAGCCCGCGACCGTGGGCCGCGAGCAGCATCGCGTAGGTGGCGCAGGCCGTGGCGCACAGATCCTCCTGGGAACGAACCGGGTCACCTGAATCGATTGTCGTGACCGAGATCAGGGTTGGCGCGCGGTCGAGCTTGGAGGCCGCCTCGGACCCGGCCGCCTGCTTGAGCCGAGCGAGCGCGCGCGGGCCTAGGACCCTGAAGCGCCATGGGTTGGTCAGGCGGTGGTTGGGCGCCCAGCGCGCCAGCTCGAACAGCTCCTCCAGCTGCGAGCGCGGCACCGGCTCCAGGCCGAATGCCTTGTGAGTCCTCCTGCTCCTGATCGCCTCGTCCACGTCCACGGCGGCTGAACAGTACAGCCGGCGCGTGCATCCGACGGCTCCGGCTCGCCTCTCAGCCGACGGCGCCGAGCGTGATCACCCCGGCGATGACCATCGCCACGCCGCCGAGCTGCACGGGGGTGGGGCGCTCCCCGAACAGGGACACGCCCATCACGATCGGCACCACGGCATACGGGGCCGACGCCGCCGCCACGATCGCGGTCGCCGCGTGGCCGACGCCGAGGTTGAAGCACACGTAGCCGCCGGTGTCCAGCGCCGCGAGCAGCGCCATCGTCGTGAGCAGCCGCGCGGGACGTGTGGGCCGGCGGCGCTCGCCGCTCGCGACCACGTGCGCGAGCAGGAAGACGGCCGCGAAGCCGCGCGCCAGGAAGATCGGCGCCAGCCATCCGAGCCGGCCGCGGTAGTAGGAGACCCCGAAGACGAACGCGCCGAGCAGGCCCATGGCGCAGAGCGCCAGCGCCAGCCCGAGCAGCGAGCGGCGCTCCATCCTCGTGTGCGCGATCGCGCGAACGTCGGCCGACGCGACCATCGCGCCGGCGATGGTCAGGCCGATGCTGAGCGCCTGGGCCATCGACAGCGACTCGCCCACGATGATCACGGCGAGCACGACGGTGACCGCGGCGTAGCCGGAGACGATCGGGCTGATGACTGAGATCGGCCCGATCTCCAGGGCGCCGTAGAACGCCAGGTAGGAGGCCCAGCCGACGGCGCCGAGCAGGACGAATCCGACCAGTTCTCCGAGGCCAAGGCGGGCCAGCGCTCCGGTCGCCAGGACCGCGATGGCGAGCGGCAGCAGGGCCGCGAGGTGAAATCCCAGCACCACGCGCAGCGCGCCCACCTCACGTGAGGCGACCGCGGCGAAGTAGTCGGCGAGCCCCCAGGAGAGCGCGGCGCCGAGGCCTAGCGCGACACCCACGCCGCGGCTACTGGGAGCAGGCCTCGGGGAGAACCACCGCGAGGCCGGAGGGGTGGCCGGGGGTCATCCGGCCAGGTTGGTCTCGCGGGCCACGCGCGGACGATACACCGCTCGGCAGGGCGACCCGTCGTCCCGGTGGGCCATGCATGTCTCCCGCGCCATGCATGCCCCGCCGGGCCCGCGCGCCTCGTAGCCCCGGATGTCTCGAACGCCGATTCCCTGATCCGGGGCTGGGCGCGCCGCTCGAGCCGGGGTGGTCCCGACGCCGCCCCTCAGCTGAGGACGAACTTGTGCACCAGGCCCTCCAGGTCGCTCGCCATCGTCGCGAGCTCCTCGCTGGAGCTGGCGATGTGCTGCGTGGTCGCCGAGGACTCCTGCGCCGAGGCGGAGACCTCCTCGGTCGCGGCGCTGGTCTCGTCCGCGACGGTCGCGACCTGCTCGACCGCGGTGTTGATCCGGGAGATGAACTCGCTGACGCTCTCGACGCTGCTGCTGAGCCCATCGAAGGACTCCCGGGTCCTGCCGGCCGCCGTGGCGGCCGATTCCGCCAGCTTGCGGACCTCCTCGGCGACGACCGCGAACCCGCGCCCCTGGTCGCCAGCACGGGCGGCTTCGATCGCGGCATTGAGCGCCAGAAGGTTGGTCTGGTCGGCGATCGCACCGATCTCGCCCGTCAGCTTCACGCCCTCCGCGGCGACCTCGCTGGCTCGCGAGGCGACGTTGACGGCCTCCTCGCTGATCGACCGGACATCGTGGACCATGCCCATCTGCTTCTCGGCGCCGGAGGCGACGCTGTTTGTCGCCTGGGCGATCTGCTCGATCGCGGCGCCGGTCTGCTGGGAGGCGGCGGACATCTGCTGTGAGTTCTCGGAGACGCGGGTCGCCGATGCCGCGATCTGACGGATCATCGCCGCCAGCTCGCCCCGCATGTCGTTGTAGGAGGCGATCCCGCTCTGCGCCTGCCCCAGCATCGTGTTGAAGACCTCGCCGAGCTCGCCGAGCCTCGCGCCGGGCCTCGCCTCCAGCGAGGTGGTGACCGCGACCGATTCGACCGTCAGATCGCCCACGGCCGCCGCCTTCAGGCCGCGATCGAGGCTCGACAGGCAGTGATCGGACATGCTGTGCAGGCGGTCCGTCAGCGGGCCGAGGCAGGACTGGTCGCCGAGCGCCAGGGCCAGCTGTTCGCGCAGCTGGTTGTAGCCCTCCAGCGCCGACTGCGCCTTGGCGAGCATGGAGTTGAACACGCTCACGATCTCGGCCACGAGCGGATCATTCGAGGTGACGTCGAGCGGCTTGGTGACGGGCACCGCCGGCAGCGTGAGATCGCCTTCGACGGCCGCGTGAAGGCCGTTCACCAGGGATTCCAAACAGTTGTCATCCATGCTGTGCAGCCGCTCGGCGAGCTGGTGGAAGACCCCGTCGCGTTCGGCGTCGGCAGACACGGAGACGACGGGGTCAGACGAGCCACGCCGCAGTGAAATGGACACAGCTTCCTGCCTTTCTTGAGGTGAACAGTCAGAGTGATCGTCCGCGAGTGCGCTGACTTGTCCGTAGAAACCACGCAAACCGCCGCCGCGCGTGGAGAGCTCGCCCGGCGGGCGGTCACGGGCGCTGGACGGCGGGCCGGTTCTGACCGGGCGCGCGGCCGGGAGCGCCGGATCGGTTGACCCTGCGCGAGCCGCCCACGCGTGGCCCGGCCTCGGCGAGCGGGGGACCGTCGGCGGAGTGGCGGCCGCGGGCGCCGTGGCGGAGGCGCCGCTCGACGCTCGGGTTCACGTCGCGTGGAGGACCGGATCAGTAGTTACTCCGCATCTATATGGCGGATCCGCCGCCGATCGATCCGGGATAGGACCGGCTGCACCGATTCGAGATCGCCGCCGGGCCTGCGACATCCACAAACGAAGCCGGCTGGACTGCGAGGGTGGTGATGAGGGGTTTTGATGCTTTGAGGGGCCCGATCAGGAACCTGTCTTTGGCGAAGAAGCTCTACGGGGCCTTTGG
Organism: Actinomycetes bacterium; assembly: GCA_021846845.1. Classification (GTDB taxonomy): domain Bacteria; phylum Actinomycetota; class Thermoleophilia; order Solirubrobacterales; family Solirubrobacteraceae; genus Palsa-465. The sequence continues at coordinate 4,528 of JAJZWB010000045.1, forward strand.
CGTGGTGATCGGGGTGCTGCTGGTGGCGCTGGCCATTGGCTGGTCCAGCATCGGGAGCGTCTCGAACACCGTCAGGACCAATGACGCCGCGGCGATCACGGCCAACCAGGCGTCGGCCGCCGCGTACAACATGCACGTCTCGCAGGTCCAGAATGTGCTCAGCAACGGTCAGCAGACCGTGATGCACCGCGGCGACGTGGCCGCCTACTCGGCCCTGATGAAGACGCTGGAGCGGCAGCTGACGAACCCCGCCGCCAAGGTCGCCGCGGATCGGGTCGACACCGCGTTCGCGCACTGGTCCGCGCTCGACCGGGAGGTGCAGGCCCTGCGCGCATCCGGGAAGGTCGCCGCCGCGACCAGCCTGGTCAACGGCGCCGCCAACACGGCGGCCGACGCCCTCTCGACGCAGCTGACCGATCTGGGCACGATGGTCCAGAGGCAGGGCGACGCGGCGAGCTCCTCGGCCCAGTCGAGCGCCCAGCTGCTGATGCTGGTGCTGGCGATCGTCGCGCTGGCGTTCGGGGTGGGGCTCGCCCTCGCGCTCGCGCGCTCGGTCGCGGGTCGCATGCGGGTGATGCTGAACGCTGCGGACGGGATCGCCGGTGGTGACGTGGACCAGACGATCGAGGTGCGCTCCAGCGACGAGATCGGCGCCACGGCGCTTGCTTTCAGGCGCATGATCGACTACCTGAGCTCCATGGTCGCCTCGGCGGAGCGGATCGCCGAGGGCGACCTGAGCGTCGACGTCGAGCCGGCCTCCGAGCGCGACGCGCTAGGCAGCGCCTTCCGGAAGATGACCCACAGCCTGCGCGGGACCGTGACCGAGGTCTCCTCGGCGGCGGCCAGCGTGAACTCGGCCTCCCAGCAGATGGCTTCGACCTCCGGCGAGGCCGGTCGGGCGACCGGCGAGATCGCCAACGCCGTGGGCGGGATCGCGCAGGGGGCGGAGCGCCAGGTGCAGATGATCGAGGAGGCTCGGCGCGCCGCGGAGGAGGTCGGACGCGCCGTCAGCGAGGCGGCCAGGAACGCGGAGCGGACGGCCGAGGTCGCACACGAGGCCAGGGATGTCGCCCAGAGGGGGGTCGGCGCCGCCGAGCAGGCGAGCGAGGCGATGCGGTCCGTGCGTGAGGCCTCCGAGGAGGTGGGCGGAGCGATCCGTGAGCTGGCCGGGAAGTCCGAGCAGATCGGCCAGATCGTGCAGACGATCACCGGGATCGCGGAGCAGACGAACCTCCTGGCGCTGAATGCGGCCATCGAGGCGGCCCGTGCGGGCGAGCAGGGTCGCGGCTTCGCGGTCGTGGCCGAGGAGGTCCGCAAGCTCGCGGAGGAGGCGCAGAAGGCGGCCGAGGAGATCTCGACGCTGATCGGAGCGATTCAGAAGGGGACCAGCCACGCGGTCGAGGCCGTCGAGGACGGCGCCAGGCGCACCGAGGACGGCGCGAGCGTCGTGGAGCAGAGCCGCGAGGCGTTCCAGAGGATCGGGGAGGCGGTCGACGACATGACCGCGCGGATCGAGCAGATCGCCGCGGTCTCCGAGCAGATCGCCGCGAGCGCCCACAGCATGCAGGACAACATCGTCGAGGTTGCCGCGGTCGCCGAGGAGTCATCGGCCTCGACCGAGGAGGTCTCCGCGTCGACCGAGCAGACCTCAGCGTCCGCGCAGCAGATCGCGGCGTCCGCGCAGGAGCTCTCCGGCAACGCGGAGACGCTCAACAGGCTGGTCTCGCAGTTCAAGCTGAGCCGCTGATCCACCCACGGCGTTGGCCCGGGGCCGGCTTGATCGGCCCCGGGCTCGCGTCGCGTCTGCGCCTGGTCGTGCTCAGCCGAGCATCGCCCGCAGGGATGTCCATGGGATGCCGGGGCCGCCGGCGAACCGGATCGGCCGGCCGGGGTCGGTCCGCACGTCGCCTATGAGGGCCTGCACGCGCCGCACTCCTAGTGGGCACCCACGCTCGCGGGGAGACGACCCATCACGGATATGTCCTGCGAGGCGGGATGGTCGTGCCGGTCGTGGAGGCGCGCGTCGCCGCCCGCTTTGACGACGGGTTTCGCCACACCGGCGGCGACGTGACCATCACCGGGGAGGACGGCGGCACGACGGCGCTGACGATCGATCGGTTCGCGTTCTTCGGCTTCGAGGCCGCTCCCGGCCGCCTGCTCAACGAGGCGGGTTGCACCGGCGCGATCGACGGCGTGCCGGCGGTCGCCCACTTCGAGTGCGGCTGGGACACCGAGTACGCGGCCGGGCAGGCGAGCCGCGGTCCGGCTGCCGCGTAGCCGCTGGTCTGCCGCTGCGCACACCGGTCGTCGCTCCCTCGTGCGCAGGGCATGCCGCCCGCTGCGCGCACCGATCGTCGTGCCTCGCGACGGTCTCGGGGCGCCCCGCGAACGCCGATCCCGGGCGGGATCCCGCTGGCTTCAGGCCGGTTCGGCGATCGGGCGGGGCCTCGGGACGGCCCTGGGAAAGCACCCGAGCTGACGCAGATCAGACAACACGATTCCTAGCTTCTCCTAACAGATGCATAACCGAAGGGCATTGGGACTCGTGACGATGGCGGTCATCGGGCTGCTGGTGCCGGCCACGGCGCTCGCTCTGGGGCTGCGCTCCCGGCGCAGGCACGCCCCGGGGACGACCGCCATGGCGGTGCCCGTTTCACGCGCGTCCACCGGAGCGCCCCAGATCGGAGCCCTCTACCCCAACGGGAGCACCGCCGTGCACGACTGCACCGCCAGCGTCGTCTCCAGCGCGCAGGGCAACACGCTCGTCACCGCCGCCCATTGCGTCTCGGGCGACGGCAGGGGCATGGTCTTCGTGCCGGCCGAGCACGCCGGCGGGGCTCCCTTCGGCCGCTGGACGGTCACCGCGGCGTACCTGCCGCAGCCATGGGTGACCCGTCAGGACCCCGACGAGGACGTTGCGTTCCTGACCGTGGCCCCCCGCACGATCGGCGGCAGGCGGACCGAGATCGAGCAGGTGACGGGCGCCTACGGGCTCGGTCTCGTCGCCAGGCGCGGCGAGCGCGTGACGGTCACCGGGTATCCGCGCGGGACGAGCAACGACCCCATCACCTGCACGGCCGCGATCCGCATGACCGACGAGTTCCCGACCTTCGATTGCCACGGTTACGTCGGCGGGACCAGCGGCTCGCCGTGGGTGCTCCAGACCGCGCACGGCCCCCGGATCGTCGGCGTCATCGGAGGGCTGAACCAGGGCGGCTGCGTCGAGTACACGTCCTACAGCTCGCCGCTGAGCGGGGCGCTGTCGACGTACCGCAGGGCGCTGTCGGGAGCGGCGGCCGACACGGCACCCGCGCCGCGCGGCGACGGCTGCTGAGCCCCGGGGCGGGCTCGCGCCGGGACGCGACGCCGGGCCACGGGGGCCGAGTCCTCCGGCGGCGCGGCCGTGGAACCATGCTGTCCGCCGGCGGCGCGGCCGTGCGACCATGCCGTTCTCCGGCGGCGCGGCTTTCCGACAACCTTTCAGACCGTGCTTAGCCATTCGCCGGCCGGGGTGTCCCGTTGACCGCCTCCGCATCTCCCCGTCTCGTCGGCGCGCGAGACGGGCGCTTCGCCCCGTCGCCGACCGGCCCCCTTCACCTGGGCAGCCTGCGCACGGCGCTGGTCGCGTGGCTGTTCGCGCGCTCCCAGGCGGCTCGGTTCCTGGTGCGGATCGAGGACCTGGACCCGCTGCGGTCGCGCCGCCGGTTCGAGCGTGAGCAGCTTGACGATCTGCGGGCGATCGGTCTGGACTGGGACGCGACCCCGGTTCGCCAGTCGGAGCGCATGCCGCTCTACGAGTCCGCTCTGGAACGGCTGGAGGCGCAGGGGCTGCTGTATCCGTGCTACTGCACGCGGGCCGAGATCAGAGAGGCGGCGTCGGCGCCGCACGGCGAGCTGCCCGAGGGCTCCTATCCGGGCACCTGCCGATCGCTCGGCGAGGAGGACCGGGCTTCCCTGCGCGCGGCGGGCAGGCCGTTCGCGCTGCGCGTGCGCGCCGGGGGCGAGCGCATCGAGTTCGAGGACCGGCTGCGCGGGCGCTGCGGGGCGGTCGTCGACGACTTCGTGGTGCGTCGCGCAGACGGCGTGCCCGCATACCAGCTCGCGGTGGTGGTCGACGATGCGGACCAGGGGATCGGGGAGGTCGTGAGGGGCGACGACCTGACCGGCTCGACGCCCCGCCAGATCCTGCTCGCGCGCCTGCTCGGGCTCCCCGTGCCGCGGTACGCGCACGTGCCGCTGGTGCTCGGCGCGGATGGGACGCGGCTTGCCAAGCGCATTCGGCCGCCGGCGCTGCGTGACCGTCACGAGCCGTCGGCGCGCACGCTCGCATTGCTTGCGCACACGCTCGGGCTCGCTCTCGGGCGCGACCGGGTGGCGCGGCCGGCCGATCTGCTGGCCGAGTTCGACCCCGACCGGCTCCCAAGCGGGCCGTGCGTGCTCCCCTGACCCTCGCTGCGCCCAACCGAACCGGCCGCGCCGGCTGACGCCGGCCGCGGGCGGCAGGCCGGCGCGCTGACCAGCTCAGGCGATGGCCGGTCCCGGCGGGCCGTGCTCGTGCGCGGGCGGGCTGATGCGCCCGAGCGCCGGGCGCCGCTCCGTGCCACGGGTCGCCTGCGCGCGAACCAGACGGCCGCGACCCTGTCAGAGAGATTTCGTTGACAGTCTCTAACGTCCAGGTTATAGTCACGCCGCTTCCTGCTAGACCCCCTAACTGGATGGAGAGCGAGATGGACCTCCCTACGAGAGCGCAGGTCGTCGTCGTCGGAGGCGGCGTCGTCGGCGTGAGCGTCGCCTATCACCTTGCTCGCGGCGGAGTGACCGACGTGCTCCTGCTGGAGAGGGACAGGCTCACCAGTGGGACCACCTGGCACGCCGCCGGGCTCATGGCCCAGCTGCGGGCGAGCGAGACGCTCACCCGTCTCGCGTCCCGGAGCCTTGAGCTCTACGGGCGGCTGGAGGAGGAGACGGGACAGGCGACGGGCCTGCGCCGCACCGGCGCGATCACGGTGGCATCCAGTGACGGCCGCATGGAGGAGCTCACGCGAGCCACGACGCTGGCCAGGCGAATGGGGGTCGAGGCCCACCTGATCGGCCCCGACGAGACCGTGGACCTGTTCCCGGTGCTGGACCGGCGCGACCTCCGCGGCGGGCTGTGGCTGCCGAACGAGGGCGTCTGCAACGCCGTCGACGCCACCATGGCGCTCGCCGCCGGAGCGCGTCAGAACGGTGCGCGGATCCTGGAGCGGGTGCCGGTGACCGGGCTCATCGAGCGCCGGGGCCGGTGCGTCGGCGTGAGCACCGAGCAGGGCGACATCGAGGCCGACACGGTCGTCCTCGCCGCCGGGATGTGGTCGCGTGAGATCGCCTCACGCCACGGCGTCACCGTGCCGCTGCAGGCGGCCGAGCACTACTACGTGGTGACCGAGCCCCTCCCGGAGCTTCCCTCCGAGCTCCCGTACGTGCGTGACCCCGACCGCTACGCCTACTTCAAGCCCGAGGGCAAGGGCCTGCTGGTGGGTCTCTTCGAGCCCGTGGCGAAGCCATGGGGCGTGGACGGGATCCCGCGCAACTTCTCTTTCGGGCGCATCGAGCCGGATCTGGAGCATCTCCAGCCGCTGCTCGAGAACGCATTCGAGCGCGCCCCGCTGCTGCACGACCGCGGCCTGCGCCTGCTGTTCGCCGGGCCGGAGAGCTTCACGTGCGACGATCGCTGCGTCCTGGGTGAGGCCCCGAGCCTGCCCGGCCTGTTCGTCGCGGCCGGGTTCAACTCGATCGGGCTACAGCTCGCCGGTGGAGTCGGGGAGGCGCTCGCCGGCTGGATCGTGGACGGTCATCCTGCGATGGATCTCCTGGAGTTGGACATCACGAGGTTCCATCCCTTCCAGGCGACCAGGTCCTATCTGCGCGAGCGGACCGTCGAGACGCTGGGCCTCCCCTACCAGATCCACTGGCCCTTCTTCCAGAATCGCACCGCGCGCGGAATCCGCCACTCGCCGTTGCACGCTCGGCTGGCCGAGAACGGCGCGGTCTTCGGCGAGCTGGCCGGCTGGGAGCGGGCGAACTGGTTCGCCGGGGACGGGCCGGCCGAGTACGAGTACAGCTTCGGACGCCAGAACTGGTTCGAGCGCAACCGGATCGAGCACGAGGCGGTGCGCCAGACGGTCGGCCTGTTCGATCAGACGTCCTTCGCGAAGCTGCTCGTGCAGGGACCGGATGCGGAGTCGGCGCTCAACCGCGTGGTCGCCAACAACGTGGCGGTGCCGGTCGGCAGGATCGTGTACACGCAGGCGCTCAACGAGCGGGCGGGCATCGAGGCGGACGTGACGATCACGCGCCTGGACGAGGAGTCGTTCATGATCGTGACCCCGCCGACCAGCCAGCTGAAGGACTTCCACTACTTCCGCTCGCACCTGCGTGACAGCCGCACGGTCGTCACCGACGTCACCTCCGCCTTCGCCACCATCGCCCTGATGGGACCGAGGTCGCGAGAGCTCCTCTCGTGCCTGACCGACACGCCGCTGGGCAACGAGAGCTTCCCGTTCTCGACAAGCCAGGAGATGCAGCTCGGACCGGCCATCGTTCGGGCGCTGCGCGTCACCTACGTCGGCGAGCTCGGCTGGGAGCTGTACGTACCGACCGAGTTCGCGTGCGTCGTCTTCGATCAGCTGATGAGCGTCGGGCGCGACTTCGACCTGCGCCTGTGCGGATACCACACGATGAACAGCTGCCGGCTGGAGAAGGGCTACCGCCACTTCGGTCACGACATGGGTCCGGAGGACTCCCCGCTGGAGGCCGGGCTCGGCTTCGCGGTCGCGTGGGGCAAGGCCGGCTTCATCGGACGTGAGGCCCTCGAGCGCCAGCGCTCGGAGGGTGTCAGGCGCCGGCTCCTTCACTTCGCCGTGCGCGACCCCGAGGCGATGCTCCACCACGAGGAGCTGATCTACAGGAGCGGGGAGCGCGTCGGCTATGTCACGTCTGCGATGTGGGGCCACACGGTCGACGCGGTCGTCGCGCTGGGCTACGTGGACCTGCCCGACCACGGGGACGAGGACTTCCTGGCCGGCGGTGACTGGGAGATCGACGCGGGCCGGAGGCGGTTCGCGGCCGAGGTGTCGGCGAAGCCGTTCTATGACCCGGCGTCGCTCGCCGTGAAGGCGATCGAGACCGGCGAGGCCGTGGCGGCGACGACATGAGACGTTGCGTGAGGGGCGATCGGCGGGTACTGGGCGATCAGAGGGGAGAAGAAGCACGATGGACGGTATGACCCAGAAGTCCGCCGGCGGCTCGCCGCTGGCGGCGCTGGAGCCGGGCTCGCCCGGCAGCGGTGGAGGTCGTGCCCGTGGCGCGCGGACCGGCGGTTTGCGCGCCGGGCGCCGGCGCGGCCAGGGGGTGCGGACGTCCTGGCTGACCCTGGCTTCGGTCGTGGTTCTCGTGCTCGTGTGGTGGGGGGTCTCGGCGGACGTCGCAGACCCCAACATCCTTCCCTCCCCCAGCGCGACCGCCAGCCGGGCGATCACCCTGATCACCTCCGGCGGGTCCGCCAGCATCTGGCCGCAGCTGGAGGCGAGCACGCTGCGCGTGCTCATCGGCTGGGCCCTCGGGGCCGTGATCGGGATTCCGATCGGCGTCCTGATGGCAAGCAGCACCCATGCGAGAGCGGCGATCGACCCTCTGCTGGAGGCCGGCCGGGCCGTTCCGCCGCTCGCGTTCGCGCCGCTGATGGTGGTCTGGCTGGGGATCGGCGAGATCTCGAAGATCGCCCTCCTGGTCACCGCCGCCGCACCCATCATCGCCATCTCCACGACCGATGGCATCGTCGGGCTCGACAACGCCCTCATCCGCGGCGCGCGAACGCTCGGTGCCTCGCGCACGTACCTCCTGCGGCACGTGATCGTCCCGGGGGCCCTGCCGGGGATCATCACCGGCCTGCGCCTCGCGTCCGGCCTCACCTGGGGAACGCTCGTGGCGGCGGAGTTCATCGCGTCGACGAGCGGTCTCGGCTACATGATCCTGCAGGCCAGCCAGTACCTGGACACGGCGACGATCTTCGTGGGGATCGCCGCGATCGGGGTGCTCGCGTTCCTAATGGATCGCGCGCTTCGGCTGGTCGAGCGGCGGCTGCTGACATGGCGCGGGCGGGCATAGACATGGTGAAGGCCGAAGCAGAGAGGATGGGTGACCGGCCATGACAGGACTGCGGGAGTGGCTGGGCGGCAAGTCGGGTGGCGGGCTGGGCGCGCACACCAACGGCGACGCTAAAGACGTGGTGGCGGTCGAGGTGAGCAATCTGACGCACGCGTTCGATCGCGCTCCCGGCGGCGCTCCGGTTCTCCAGGACATCAGCTTCACGGCACACAAGGCGGAGTTCATCACCCTGATGGGCGCCTCCGGCTGTGGCAAGAGCACGCTTCTGAACATCCTGGGCGGGTTCACCCAGCCGCTGGAGGGGACCGTTCGCTGTCACGGCCGGGCCGTGACCGGCCCGGGTCCGGACCGCGGGATGGTGTTCCAGAAGCCGGCCCTCTACCCGTGGTACTCGGTGCTCGACAACGTCATGTTCGGGCCCCGCGCGCTGGGTCGCTGTCGTGACCGGGCCGGTCGCGAGCGGATGACCGTGCGGGCCCGGGAGCTGCTGACGGAGATGGGCCTGGGCGGCTACGAGGACCACCGGACATACGAGCTGTCCGGCGGCATGCAGCACCGCGTCGCGATTGCGCGCACCCTCATCAACGAGCCCGAGGTCCTGCTGATGGACGAGCCGTTCGCGGCGCTGGACGCGCAGACGCGCACAGACATGCAGGACCTCCTGCTCAAGGTGTGGGACGCGCACCGGCCCACGGTCATCTTCGTCACGCACGACATCGAGGAGGGGCTCCTGCTCGCTGACCGCGCCGTGGTGCTCGCCTCACGACCGGGCCGGATCCTGGAGGTGGTGGATGTGCCCTGGCCACGGCCCAGGTCCTTCGAGGTGAGCATGCAGCCGGAGTTCATCGAGATGCGCCGCGAGGTGCGGCAGATGCTGCGAGGAGGAGGTGGCAGCGGGCGCTAGAGGACGGTGACGGCGGCACCGCCGCCGTGAGTGGAAATGCAAAGTTTCGAGAGAGAGGTTCACGAGATGCGTATGCGATGGTGGGGCGGCCGGCCTGCGGGCTGGCGGCCTGTGATCGGAGGTCTGCTGGCGGCCGTGGTCACGGTGGTCGCGGCGGGGTGTGGAGGCACGAGCTCGTCCACCTCAGCCACCAGCAAGAGCGCGTCCGCGGGGACCGGCAGTCAGGCGGCCGCGAGCAGCGGCGGGAGCAAGACGCCGTTCACCGTGGGGGTCTTCTCCGGGCCGTACCTGGTCTGGGCGGGGATCGCGCTGCACATGTTCAACAACCTGCCCGTGAAGTTCGTCACGATCAGCTCCGGGCCGGCGGAGCTGCCGCTGCTGGAGACCGGTCAGATGGCGGGCATCGACGAGCTGGGGGCGCCGCCGCTGGCGATCGCCTACGCCCGCAACGTCGGCCTGAAGATCGTCTGGATCGACGGACGGGAGCAGGACTACTTCGTGGGCAACGCGAACCTGAAGTCACCCAGCGCGCTTCGCGGGAAGACCTTCGGCGAGCCGATCGGCTCGATCGCCCAGTTCCTGCTTGATCAGTACCTCACCCAGCACGGGGTCAACCCGTCGGCGACGCACGTGGTGAACATCCCGCCGCCGGCTATGCCAGCGGCGCTGAAGTCAGGTGAGATCAACGGCGCTCTGATCTGGCCGCCGGCGTCGATCAAGATGGCCCAGCAGGGCGGGACGGTGCTCTATCACACCACCGACACCGACTTCATCGGCCTGTCGAGCCAGTTCATCGCCGCGCACCCCAGCGAGGCTCAGACCCTGGTCTGCGACTGGGGCGCGATCCACCGGGCGTTCTTCGCCGATCCGGCCCGGGTCTATGCCGCGATCGCGAAGGCGACCGGCGAGACGGTGGCGTCGGTTGAGCAGCTGCTGCCGAAGTCGGCCGTGGCGCCGGTCAACCAGGTCTCGCCCCAGTGGATGGGAACGCCCAAGTCGCCGTCGACGATCGCCCCGTTCCTGGTCTCCGCCGGCCAGTGGCTGCTGGGCCAGAAGAGCATCCCCAAGGCACCCTCGCTCAGCTGGGTGCAGAGCGCTTTCGATACAAGCTACGCGCAGGCCGTGGCGGGAGGGAGCTGTCCGAAATGACAACCAGTGCAACTGCTGCGGGTGGGCCGACGACGAACGGTGAGTCGCCGGGCGTGACCTGGGACTACGACGAGACGTTGGATCACCGCAACCGGTACCTGACGCCGGCCCTGGCGACGTTTCAGGCCTACGAGAAGCCGCTGCTGCTCGCCCGGGGCCGCCGCCAGTATCTGTGGGACGGCGCGGGGCGCAAGTACCTGGATTGCATCGCCCAGAACCTGTGCATCAGCGTGGGCTACTGCCATCCCCTGGTGACCGAGGCGGTCAAGCGGCAGCTCGACGAGCTGCAGCACTGCACCACGATGTGGATGCACCCCGCACCCGGACTGCTCGGGAAGGCGCTCGTCGAGCGCCTTCCCAGCGACGGCGACTGGGTTCTGCACTTCGTCAACAGCGGATCGGAGGCGATCGACCTCGCGCTGCTCCTGTCGCGCCTGTACACCCGCAACCATGAGGTGGTCGCGCTCCGGCGCGCCTATCACGGCCTGCACTTCGGGGCGATGTCGGCGACCGGGATCGCCAGGTGCCATCAGCCGGTTCCGGCTGCGCCGGGGGTGCTGCACGTGAGCGTCCCGGATCAGTACCGTGGCGCTTACGGCCCGGGCGTCGACGACTATGTGAACGAGCTCGGCGCGACGCTTGAGTCCTCCACGGCGGGCGGTGTCGCGGGAATGCTGTTCGAGCCCATCCAGGGTTTCGGCGGGGTGATCCCGCTTCCGGCCGAGTACGTGCAGCGTGCGGAGCGCAGTATCCGCGCTGCCGGCGGCGTCCTGATCGCCGACGAGGTCCAGACCGGGTTCGGCCGCACCGGGGAGCACTTCTGGGGATTCGAGCGGCTCGGGGTGACGCCGGATATCGTCGTGATGAGCAAGGGGCTCGGGAACGGGTTCCCGATCGCGGCCGTGGCGGCGCGCCGGGAGATCGCCGCGGCGATGACCGAGAGGAAGTTCTTCAACACATACGGGAGCAACCCGATGGCGTGCGCGGCCGCGAGCGCGGTGCTCGTCGCGATCGAGCAGGAGGGCCTGCAGGAGAACGCCCGGAGGATCGGCGCGAGCCTGGTGGAGCTGCTCCGAGAGCTGCAGGGCCGGCACGAGTGCATCGGCGACGTGCGCGGGCGGGGCCTGCTGATCGGCGTCGACATCGTCGCCGACCGCGAGACCCGTGAGCCGGCGCCGCAGCTGGCGGCACAGCTCTCGGAGAGGATGCGAGAGCGGGGCGTGATCCTGAGCAAGAGCGGTGCGTATGAGAACGTGCTGAGGATCGCGCCGCCGCTGTGCATCGGTCAGGAGGACGTGGGAGCATTCGGAGAAGCGGTGACGTCCGCGTTCGCCGGCATGCCTTAGGGCGACCGGACGAGCGAGCGCGCTGCTGTCAACAAAAGGGGCTACACGGATGAACGGTGTCACGCGGAGCAAGGTGATCGCGGAGGCGGTCGCGATCGTGGAGGAGCGGGGGCTCGAGGCGCTCACGCTGACCGCGATCGCCAAGGAGCTCGGCGTCAGCCAGCCGGCGGTGTACCGACACGTGGCAAACCACCAGGAGGTGCTGCAGGCGGTGAGCCTGCATGGCCGACTGGCACTCGCCGACGTGCTGGCCGACGCCGCCATCGGCCGGGCCGGTGACGACGCGATCCGGGCCGTGGGCCACGCGTGGCGCTCGTTCGTCCGCCGGCACCCGCACCTGTACATCGCCATCGACGCGTGTGCGTGCGCCGGGGTGCCGGAGCTTGAGGAGGCGGTGGAGCGGGTGGTGGGAGTGCTGGAGTCGGCTCTGCAGTCGCACAGGCTGTCGGAGGAGCTACGTGTGCACGCTGCGCGGACGATGCGCAGCGCGTTTCACGGATTCACCGACATCGAGGCACGGCAGGGTCACCCTTCGCCGCATGAGCTCGACGACACGTTCGAGCATCTGCTGGACTTCCTGTGCGCCGGCGTGGACGAGCTCAGCCGGCGCGTGGATCGGGTGCCGGCAGTCGATGGGAAGGGAGCCTCCGATGGGCGGGTCGGAGGCTCCTAGGACCGCGGGGCGCGGCCGCCATCGCGGCCGCGCGCGGCGGTCTGCCGCGGCCGGCATGCGATCGAGCATGCGGGCGCGAGAGACCGTGACGCGCGAGTGGCGACACGCAGTGCGCCCGCCGCATACAACGCGATGCAATGACAAGGAAGGGACGTGGCGATGCTCGATGTGAAGACGCGCGTGTTGGACAACTACGTCGGGGGACGGTGGACACCCGCGCTGGCGCCGGCGGAGCTGCTCGACGTGGTCAACCCGGCGACCGGGGCTGCGATCGCGCAGGTGCCCCTGTCGGGCGCCGCGGATGTGAACGCGGCGGTCGAGGCGGCGCGGGCGGCGCTCCCGAAGTGGCGGGCGGTGTCGACGATCGCGCGGGCGCAGCGCCTGTTCGAGCTGCGCGAGCGGCTCGCGGCGCGAGCGGAGGACCTGGCGCGCGCGGTCACGACCGAGATGGGCAAGACGATCGGCGATGCCCGGGCCGAGGTGGCGCGGATGATCGAGATGGTGGAGTGCGCCTGCGCGGTTCCCACGACGATGCAGGGGCGGATCCTGGAGGATGTGAGCCGCAACATCGACGCGGAGACGATCCGCCAGCCGGTGGGGGTGTGCGCGGCGATCGTGCCGTTCAACTTCCCCGCGATGGTGCCGTTCTGGTTCCTCCCGTTCGCGATCGCCTGCGGCAACACGTTCGTGCTCAAGCCGTCGGAGCAGGTTCCCATGACCCAGCAGATCGCGTTTGAGGAGCTGGACGCGCTCGGGCTGCCGCCCGGCGTCGTCAACCTCGTCAACGGTGGCCGTGAGGTGGTCGAGTCGCTGCTCGATCACCCCGGGGTCGACGCGATCTCGTTCGTCGGCTCGGCGCCGGTCGCCAAGCTGGTGTACGAGCGCGCCGCGCGTGCGGGAAAGCGGGTGCAGGCGCTCGGCGGGGCCAAGAACCACATCGTGGTGATGCCCGACGCGGTGATCGACAGGACCGTGGAGGGGATCATCGGGTCGGCGTTCGGGGCGGCGGGGCAGCGGTGCATGGCCGGGTCCGTGGTGGTCACCGTCGGCGAGGCGCACGAGCGGCTGATCGGCCCTCTGACCGAGGCGACCAGGGCGCTGCATGTGGGCGACGGGATGCGAGATGGATCGGACGTGGGCCCGGTCATCTCCTGCTCGGCGCGCGACCGGATCGCGGGCTGGATCGAGCGGGGGGTGGACGGCGGCGCCAGGGCGCTGGTCGACGGCCGGGCCGCCGCCGGCGAGCTGGATCCCGCGGGTGCGTTCCTGGGGGCCACGATCCTCGATGAGGTGACCCCGGAGATGGAGATCGCCCGTGAGGAGGTGTTCGGACCGGTGCTGACGCTGATCCGCGCGGCCTCGCTGGACGACGCGATCGAGATCGTCAACTCTAGCGCCTACGGGAACGGCAGCTCGATCTTCACCGAGTCCGGCGCGGCGGCGCGCCGGTTCCGCCATGAGGTGCAGGTGGGGATGATCGGGGTCAACATCGGCGTCGCGGCGCCGGTCGCGTTCTTTCCCTTCAGCGGCTGGAAGGACTCGTTCTTCGGCGATCTGCACGCGCACGGGCCGGACGCCGTCGAGTTCTTCACGCGCAAGAAGACGATCACCTCCCGCTGGTTCTCCAGCGGGCAGGGGTCGGGCAGCTACTTCGTCGAGCCGGCGGGCGCGACCGGGCAGTAGAGCCGACCGGGCTTCCGCGATCGCAGTCGCCGGGTGGTGTGCCGTCCGGCGTCTGCGCTTGAGGACCGAAGCCGTCTGCGTCACCACCCACCGAGGAGCAGCAATGGCCAAGCGCGGCGACAAGTACGACGTTCTGTTCGACCCGATCACGATCGGCCCCAGGACGCTCAGGAACCGCTTCTACCAGGTGCCGCAGTGCAACGGCGCCGGCTCGGACAGGCCGGGCCTCCAGGCCTACCACCGGGCGATCAAGGCGGAGGGCGGCTGGGCCGCGGTGTGCACCGAGTACTGCTCGGTCAGCCCCGAGTCCGACGGCACCGACCACGTCGGGGCGCGGCTGTGGGATGACGAGGACGTCACGAACCTGGCGGTGATGTGCGATCACGTTCACGCGTTCGGCGCGCTGGCGGGCGTCGAGCTGTGGTACGGCGCGCGTGCGACCAACCTGGAGACCCGGCAGGTCGCGCGGGCGCCGAGCGTGTTCCCAGGCACCGATGCCGTGGGCGTCTACCCACGGTGGATGGACGAGGACGACATCGCCCTGGTCCGCGGCTACTTCGTCGCCGCGGCGCGGCGGGCGCGTGACGCGGGGTTCGACATCGTCTACATCTACCAGGCCCACTCGCAGCTGCCGATGTCGTTCCTGTCGCGGCGGACCAACAAGCGGACCGATCGCTACGGCGGCTCGTTCGAGAACCGCGTCCGCTTCTGGCGCGAGCTTCTTCAGGACGTGCGGGAGGCGGTTGGGGACGACTGCGCGATCGCCTCGCGCGCGACGGTCGACAGCCTCCAGGGACCCGATGGACTCGTCCTGGAGGAGGACGGCCTGCGCGCGATCGAGGCGCTGGACGACCTCGTCGACCTCTGGGACGTGACGGTGGGAAGCGGCGAGGAGTGGGGACAGGACGCCGGGGCGTCGCGGTTCTTCCCCACCAATCACGAGGCCGAGTACACGCGGGCGGTCAAGTCCCACACCAACCGTCCGGTGGTGGGCGTCGGACGGTTCACGGATCCCGACGTGATGGTCGGCGTGATCACCTCCGGGCAGTACGACATCATCGGCGCGGCGCGCCCGTCGATCGCCGACCCGTTCCTGCCGGCCAAGATCGCCGAGCGCCGGTTCGACGACATCCGCGAGTGCATCGGCTGCAACCACTGCGTCGCTCGCTGGGAGATGGGCGGACCGCAGATCGTCTGCACCCAGAACGCAACCGCCGGCGAGGAGTACCGCCGCGGCTGGCACCCGGAGCGCTTCCGACCGGCCGCGAACCGAGACCGGTCGGTGCTCGTGGTCGGCGGCGGTCCGAGCGGGCTCGAGTGCGCTCGGGTTCTCGGCGAGCGCAGGATGTCGGCCGTGCACCTGATCGAGGCCGAGCCGGAGCTCGGGGGCCACCTGCGCTGGGTCACCAGGCTCGGCCACTCCAGCGAGCCGTCGCCCAACCGGGAGACCGGCCGGGGTCTCGGTGAGTGGCGCCGCGTGATCACCTACCGGGAGACGCAGCTGGCGAGGATGAAGAACGTCCAGGTGCACACCGGCTCCCGGCTCACGGCCGCCGACGTGCTCGACTACGGGGCGGAGATCGTGATCCTCGCGCTGGGGTGCTCGCCGGCCACCGACGGGCTCAACCCGGTGACCAACGCGCCGATCCCGGGCGCGGACACCGGACTGGACTGGCAGCTGACGCCGCGGGACGTGGCGCTCGGCGCCAAGCCGATCGGCAGGCGCGTGCTGATCCTGGAGAACGAGCGCTACCACATGGGGGCGTCGGTCGCGCAGAAGCTGGCCAGCGAGGGGCATGACGTGATCCTCATGACGCACGTCAACGAGTTCGCGTCGTTCATGCGCTTCTCGCTGGAGGCGACGATGATGCACAGGGAGCTGCATCGCCTGCGCGTCGACCTGCGGCCGCACACGATGGTCAGCCGCCTCGAGCCCGGCGTCGTCCACGCCTACAACGTCTGGGACGAGAGTCAGACGGAGACGCTGGAGGTCGACTCGGTGGTGCTCTGCACGATGCGGGTCGCCGACGATGCCATGTACCGCGAGCTCAGGGCCGACCCGGGCGCGCTGGCACAGGCGGGGATCGAGCAGCTGCACGTGATCGGCGACGCTGCGGCGCCGCGTCTGATGCCGGAGGCGATCTTCGACGGCCACCGGCTGGCCCGGGAGATCGACAGTCCCGATCCGCGCCTGCCGCTGCCGTTCATCCGCGAGCGGCGGATCTGGGGGACGGCGAGCGATTCCGACTACGACCGTCAGCTCGCGGTGCCGCGCGACTTCGAGATCCCCGTGCGCTAGGCAGCCCGTCCCGCCGGCTCTCCGAGGAGGCGACCCCATGCACTCTCACATGCCATCGTCAGGCGCGGCGGGGTCCGACCCGGGTGGCGGTCCGGCGCGCGGATCCCCTCGTCCCGGCGGCCCCGGGATCGGATCCCGGCGGGCGGACGGGCCGACGGCAGGGGCGGCCCGGGGCGAGAGCGCGGGTGCGTTGGAGATCCGCGGCGCGGTCCCCGGTGAGGGCGGCGCGGCGCGGGCGATCGTGCAGCGCGCGTACGAGGGCTACGTGGCGCGCATGGGACGGCGCCCGGCACCCATGGACGACGACTACGCCGCTCGGGTGTGGGGCGGCCAGGTCGACCTGGCGGTCCTCGCGGGTGAGCCCGTCGGGGTGATCGTGATGGTGCGCGGCGCGGATCACCTGCTGATCGAGAACGTCGCGGTCGACCCGGTGCGGCAGGGCCAGGGGATCGGCCGGGCGCTGCTGGCGCACGCGGAGCGAGTCGCGGCCGACGGCGGCCTGGGCGAGCTGCGGCTCTACACCAACGCGGCGATGACCGAGAACCTGGAGCTTTATCCGCGGCTGGGGTACGTGGAGAGCGGCAGGCGGCGGGAGCACGGGTTCGATCGGGTGTTCTTCGTCAAGCCCACCCCGCGGTCCGCCCCGTGACCGGCGCCGCGGGCGCGCGTCCCGGCTGCCGTCGGCCGCGACCGCGCTACGAGGCCGCTCCGAGCTGCGGCGCGTGGCGGTGGGCGCGGTGGTGCGCGCCGCGGCCGCCGGCGGCGCAGCGCGGCTGCTCGGCCCCCGTCTAGCGGGCCCGGGCGAAGCGGTGCACGGCGTCGAGCAGCTCACGGCTCTTCTCGGCCGCGACCTGCTCGTCGCCGGAGGCGAGCGCGCCGGCGACGCAGTGGTTGACGTGCTGATCGAGGATCCTGAACGCGAGGGAGTCCAGCGCGGTGGTGATCGCCGAGATCTGCGTGATGATGTCGATGCAGTAGCGGTCCTCGGCCAGCATCCGCTCGACGCCCCGGACCTGGCCCTCGATGCGGTGCAGTCGCTTGATCAGCGCTTCCCTGTCGGCCGTGTAGCCGTGGGTCTGGGCGGCGGTGGTCTGCTTCACGCTGTCCCCCTTCCCGACCGGAAGCGCCTGAGCCGCAGCGAGTTGCTGACCACGAACACGCTGGAGAACGACATCGCGCCCGCCGCGATCATCGGGTTGAGCAGGCCGGCGATCGCCAGCGGGACCGCGGCCACGTTGTAGGCGAAGGCCCAGAACAGGTTGCCCCGGATCGTCTGCAGCGTGCGCCTGGCGAGGCGGATCGCGTCGGCCGCGGCGCGCAGATCGCCGGAGACCAGCGTCAGGTCAGACGCTTCGATCGCGACGTCCGTGCCGGTGCCGATCGCGAGGCCCAGGTCGGCCTGCGCGAGCGCCGGCGCGTCGTTGACGCCGTCGCCGACCATCGCCACGACCTCGCCGGCCTGCTGCAGGCGTCGTATCTCGGCGGCCTTGCCATCCGGGAGCACGCCGGCGAGCACGCGCTCGATCCCGACGCTGCGAGCCACCGCGCCGGCCGCGCGCTCGTTGTCGCCGGTCAGCAGGACGGGTTGCAGGCCGAGCGCCCTGAGCTCCGAGATCGCCCGGCCGCTGGTCGGCTTGATCCGGTCTGCGACGGCGACGATGCCGCCCGCGCGGCCGTCGACGGCGACCGCGACCACCGTTGCTCCGGCCTGCTCCAGCGCTACGGCTCTCTCCGTGAGCGGGGCGGGCAGCTCGACGCCCCGCTGCGCCAGGAGGGCCTGACGTCCGACGAGCACGTCGTGCCCGTCGACTCGGGCCTGGATGCCGAGGCCGGCGGAGCTTTCGAACCGCTCGATCTCCGGGAGCGTGCCGAGCCGTTCGCGTCCCCGGGCGGCGATCGCGTGCGCGATCGGATGCTCGCTCGCGTCCTCGGCCCCGGCGGCCAGCCGGAGCAGCTCGTCCTCGGACGTGCCCTCGGCGGGCACCAGCGCGGCGACCTCCATCCGGCCCTCGGTCACGGTTCCGGTCTTGTCGAGCACGATCGTGGTGACCCGGCGCGTGTGCTCCAGGACCTCCGGGCCCTTGATCAGGATCCCGAGCTGGGCTCCGCGACCGGTGCCGACCATCAGCGCCGTCGGGGTCGCCAGGCCGAGCGCGCACGGGCAGGCGATGATCACCACCGCGACCGCGGCCGTGAACGCCGCCGCCGCGGTGCCGCCCAGCACCAGCCAGCCGGCGAGCGTCAGCAGCGACAGGCCGATCACGACCGGCACGAACACGCCCGAGACCCGGTCCGCCAGGCGCTGGACCGCCGCCTTCCCCGCCTGGGCCTGGCCGACCATCCTCGCTATCTGCGCCAGCGCCGTGTCCGATCCGACCCTGGTCGCGCGCACCACCAGGCGTCCGGACGCGTTGATCGTCGCGCCGGTGACCCGGTCGCCCACGGAAACCTCGACCGGGACCGGCTCCCCGGTCAGCATCGATGCGTCCACGGCGGAGGCGCCGCCGGCGACCACGCCGTCGGTCGCGATCTTCTCGCCGGGCCTGACGACGAACAGGTCGCCTACCCGCACCTGCTCGACGGCCACCATCGCCTCGCGGCCGTCGCGCAGCACCCGCGCCTCCTTGGCGCCAAGCTCCAGCAGGCCTCGAATCGCCTCTCCCGATCGGCGCTTGGCGCGCGCCTCGAAGTAGCGGCCGAGCAGGATCAGGGTGGTGATCACGCCCGCGGTCTCGAAGTACGTGTGCTCGGCCACCCCGCCCAGCAGGACGACGGTCGACCAGCCCCAGGCGGCCAGCGTGCCGACGGACACCAGCGTGTCCATCGTCGCCGCCAGATGGCGGGCGTTCACGGCCGCGGCCCTGTGAAACGGCCAGCCGCACCAGAACACCACCGGAGTCGCCAGCGCGAGCGAGACCCACTCCCAGCCGGAGAACTGCAGCGACGGGATCATCGCCAGCAGCGCCAGCGGCACCGACAGCGCCACCGCCGCGGTCAGCCGCAGCCGGTAGGGCCGCGCCGGATCCTCCTCGCCCAGCGCCTCCCGCGGCAGGGAGGCGTGATAGCCGGCCGCCTCAACCGCGCCGACCAGGTCCTCGATCGACACCAGTCCGGGATCGAACGTCACCGTCGCGTGCTCGGAGGCGAAGTTGACCGATGCGCTGACCCCGTCCAGCCTGTTCAGGCGCTTCTCGATCCGCGCCGCGCAGGAGGCACAGGTCATCCCCTCTAGCGCGAGCTCGACGTGCTCGCTCGCCCGCGCGGTCGCGGTGGCCATCACTCCACCTCGTAGCCCGCCTCGTCGATCGCCGCCCGGAGCTCCGCGTCGTCGAGCGCGGAGCCGCTGACCCGCACCAGCTTGGTGTCCAGATCGACGGTCACCGACGCGACCCCGGCGACGGCGCTCAGCTCGTTGGAGACCGCCGTCCGGCAGTGCTCGCACGTCATACCCGGAACGTGATACGTGACGATCTCGGACATCAAGACACTCCTTGCTCGGCTATACCCACCGAGAGTATCTCATACACAGGGGGGGTATATGCGGGCGCTCGGTCCGGGGGCGTCCTTGCCGAGACGTCAGACGCCGGCCCTCCGGGTTTCGAGCACGAGCTCGTCAAGCTCGGCGAGCGCGTCGCGCAGGTGCTCGGACCAGGTTCGCTGGTCGGGATCGGCGATCCAGCGCTCGAAACGTGATCCGGAACACCGCCATTCCGGTCTCTCCGGCCAGGCGCGCCAGGGGGTCGGGGGCTCCGCGCCGGCGCAGCGGGTCGGAGAGGGCGTCGGCGAGGGAGGCGAGCTTGATGATCTCGCGCTCCTGGAGCTCCGGGGTGGCGTCTCGCGGCGATCGAGGCCATCGGCGGCGCCCTCGCCGGAACCGACAAGTCGTTCGCGATGCCGGGTGGGCACGAGATCGGCTCGTGCAGTCCATGGGCGTTGGTACGCGCGGGTACTTGCGAGTGGACGACGGGCATCCGAGCCAGTCGCCAACTCGCAAGTTCTTGATCTACGGGATGAACGGACCCGCTCGATCGACTGGCCCGCGTTCTCGGGGATCCGGAACGTTGGCCGACACCGTTGCCAGCGATGCCGGTGGGACCGGCAAATTCGGGAAACGTGCAGGGGAGCCTCAAATCATCGTGGTGCCGACCACGATGACGGCGCTGACCGGGGGCCCTATCGTCGCGGCGGGATGCATCCCGCCGCGACGCATCACCCTGGAGATCGATCCGGGCGGCCCACCGATCCATGGCCGGCTATCGGTCCCGCCGGCGCCGGACCGCCCGTTCACGGGCTGGATCGGCCTGCTCGCCGCGCTCCATCAGGCGATCGGGCCTGAGCAGGCACCACAGGACCCGCAGGTGGCGCGGCAGGCGCAGGAGTCGTAACGGCCTGATCGCGACCGAGGACGATCACGCCGCGGTGGACCGCCCGCAGCTTCGACGAAGCACACTGCCTGCCCTGACCATCATCCGCCGATTCCGGGATCTCCCCGTTCAAGCGGATGGCGCGGCAGGCGTGCGTCCTCGGCGGCGAGCCTCATCGCCCGTTCCATCCGCCGGTCTGGCACGAGCCAGATCAGCGCCGGCACGACCGTCAACGCGAAGCCGAGCAACGGTGTGACCAGCCAGGCGCACAGGATCGCGCCCACGTACAGCGCCACCGACAGCTTTCCTTTGCGGTCGTTGCCGATCGCCCTCGCCAGGTGGCTGTCGCGGCCATGGCTTCCGATCAGGGTCAGAAGCATGATCGTGTAGGCGATCGCGCAGGCGAGCATGTTGAACGCATACACGATCGTCGGCGCCCGGTCGAAGTGATGCTCGCCCATCCAGTCACTGGAGAACGGCACCAGCGACAACCAGAACAGCAGATGCAGGTTCGCCCACAGGACACGTGAGTCGATCACCCTCGTGGCCTGGAACGTGTGGTGGTGGTTGTTCCAGTAGATCCCGACGTAGGTGAACGACAGGGCGTAGATTGCGAACCTGCGCCACTCGTGGAAGAGGGCGCTGAACGCCGCGCTCGGCGGGGGGCTCAACCCCAGCACCATGATCGTGATGACGATCGCCAGCACGCCGTCGCTGAACGCCTCAAGCCTGCCCTTGCTCATCGCCGCCCGCAGCCTAGTGCAGCCGCGCTGGGTCTGGGCATCAGCCGCTGTGCCGCCATTGGTCTGAGCCCTTCGGTACGCCCCGCGCGCCGGTTCCGGGACTTCAAGTCCCGCTGGCACCGGTCGATAAGTCGGTCAGGCCAGGCTCATGCTCAAGTGCGTCAACAAATCCGCGCCGCGCCGAGCGGCCGAGCGCGCCGCCGGCCTTCTGGCGGTCCTGTTGACAACGGCGCTGGTCGGCGCGGTGCCGGCCGCGGCGGCCCCAAGCACGGGCGGTCAGGACGTGGTGCCGGCGGGAGCCACGCAGGCGCCGAGCCTGATCGAGCCGGCGAGCGGCGCGGTTACGACGGGCGATGTCTCGGTCAGCTTCAGCCTGCCCCAGACTCCGCAGGCGGGCAGTGTCGAGCTGGTCTTCTCAGGCTCATCGACGTACACGCTGGGCCTCAGCGACGCTTCCGCCGGCCAGGCCTCGCTGACGATCACCCCGTCCAATCCCTCCTCGTCCCCGGGCGTGGCGACGGTCGTCGGCGGAAGCACGATCGCCCCCGGCCTCTACACGATCACCCTCTCATACCAGGACGCGGGCGGCGATCCGGCGGCAACGGCCAGCGCCCAGTCGGTGGCCGTGTCCGCGTGCCCGCCCGGGCTCTACTCCGCGACCGGGTTCTCGCCGTGCGCACTCGCACAGCCCGGGTACTATGTCGCGCTCCCCGGGGCGACCAGCCAGTCACCCTGTCCGAGCGGGTCGTTCGCCAACCAGTACGGCAGCATGACCTGTCTTCTCACCCTCGCGGGCACGTACGCGCCGCAGGGCACGGCGGCTCCGATCCCATGCCCGGCGGGCAGCTTCTGCCCGGCGCAGGCGGGCGCTCCGACAGCCTGCAAGCCGGGCGCTTACTGCCCCGCTCAATCGGGCTCGCCGACACCCTGCAGCGCCGGCACGTTCAACCCGGATGCGTCCGCCTCCGCGATCAGCTCATGCCAGACGGTTCCAGCCGGCTCCTACGCAGGCGCTGGCGCGGCGGCGGCGACCACATGCCCGGCCGGATCCGCATGCGCTCAGGGCGCATCGGCACCACGCCCGTGTGACCCCGGACGCTACGCACCGGCGCCCGGCGCCGGCAGTTGCACGCTCGCGGACCCCGGCTCGTTCGTCGCGCAGTCAGGTGCGGCGGCAGAGCAGAGCTGTCCAGCCGGCACCTACAGCAGCGCGGGGGGATCGGCCCAGTGCGTCGCCGCGCCGGCCGGCACCTACACCCCCGCCGGCGCGAGCGCTCCGATTCCCTGCGCCACAGGCTTCACCACGACCGCCCCTGGCGAGTCCTCCTGCACCGCGCTGCAGGCTCGATTGCGGATCGTCGGCGTCACGGTCCTTGCGCGCGGCCGGGTCAGGCTCCGGCTGCAGACTTCAGGTTCCGGCACGCTCAGCGCCGTCGCGCGGGCCGGCCGTTACCGCTATGGCAGCGCGAAGCGGACCGCGCATGCTCTGGTCACCTCGCTGCTGATCCGGCGCGATCGCCACGCACGCCG
>JAJZWB010000182.1 GCA_021846845.1 Actinomycetes bacterium
GGTCTTGATCGTTACGTAGCCTAGGTCGAACAGGCGATGCAGGTCGCGCCTGAGCGGGATCCCGTTGGGAATCGAGCGGGTTCCGCCGGCGGCCCAGGGCCGGATATGCGCCGCGTCGATGACCGGAAGGGAATGTTCGGTGGTCACCGCGCACTGCTGGCCGTACGCCTCGAGCACCGCGAGCCGGAAGCTGGACTGTCCCAGTCGCGGCGCGATCAGCACGGGCCTGCCGGCGCGCTGCGCGTCGAACGCATCGCGAGCCCAATCCGCCGCAGCGTCGTCGCTCGCTGCGGCTCGCTCGAGACATTCCCTCCACATCCGCAGCCCGTCGCCCCTGGTGAGATCTTCGGTTCGTCCCGAGACGATGTTGCGCGACCAGTCGTTCGGTACTGCGACCCACTCGTCCGGGGCGAAGAACACCGGCTCGGTGATCGCGACGCAACCGATCATGCGATTGCGCCCAAGACCAAGTCTGTAGGCGCCACCGAGCCGATCGAGCCGCATGAGGAGCTCGTGCTCGTCCTTGGTTCCATTGGCCTGCCCGAAGACGTCCCAGGCGCGCCAAACCGGAAGCCGCTGAGCCCGAGCGAACAGGCCGAATCCGCCGATCGCGTTGTGCGGGCGCGCAGTCCATGCGCCGGGCATTCACGCCGGGCAGTGGGAGGGTTGGGCCGGGAGCCCACTCCGATGCCGAAGTCGAGTCGTCCGTCAGCCACGATGTCGACGGTCGCGGCGATCTTGGATAGCACCGCCGGGGGTCGGAAGCGGTTGCTTGTCACCAGCAGGCCGAGGCGCAGGTGTTCGGTTTGTGCGGCGAGGGCTGAAAGCAGCGTCCAACCCTCGAAGATCGGTCCGTTGGGGTCGCCGCCGATCGGCAGGAGGTGGTCAAACAGCCACGCGTGCTCGATCTGCGGAATCGCGTCCGCCTCTTTCCAGAGGCGCAGAATGTCGTAGTAGCTGACCTGCTGCGGAGCCGTCGCGATCCCGAAGCTGGCTGGGGAAGATGAGGACGACTGGTTCATTTCGATTGCAGTCGACCGAGCGGGTCGCTGTCGTGCGCAAGGGCGTTGCATGCCGCCGGCCAGCTCGCCTCGTCGACGCCCAGGGCGCTGCGCAGGTATGCCGTGGTAATCCGCTGGACGAGGTCGACCAACGCCGGGCTTTCGGCAGGCGTCTGCGGAATGCCGCCGTAGGCGTGGATGCCGCCCTGGGAGTGTTCGGCCCCGAAAAGGGTCAGAAGGATCTTCTCGCCGGGGCTGAGGGTGTATCCGTCGTGCCACCAGTCCGGGCCCCGTGTAGAGAGCACCGACTGGTCGTGGTCGCCGGCGGTCATGAGGACCGGCTTGGTCATCGTCTCGAAGCTCGGGTTCATGAAGGGAAACATCTCGGCGGCAAAGGGGGTCAGATTCTCTCCGCCCGTTCCGGCCAGGGCGAGCAGCACGCCGGCCGCGACCCGGGGATCCGACAGGTCCTCACCGACGCGACCCTCGGGGTCAAGGATGCGCGCGCCGAGCAAGGCGCTGGCGCTCGTGGCCCCGTAGGAATGCCCACTCGCTGCGATCCGGTCGCGGGCCAGCCGTCCGCTGAGCTCGGGGACAGAAGCTTCGATGCGGTCCAGTTCGTCAAAGATCCGGACCAGGTCCTCGATCCGGAAGCGCCAGATGCGCGGGGTCCGCGGGTCGTCCGGAGCGAGGGCGAGCGTGACCGAATCGAGGTGCGTCGGCTGAATTACGACGAAGCCGTGAGCAGCCCAGAAGTCGACCAGAGGCCCGTAGGCGTCCATCGAGAACCCGAACCCGTGCGAGAACACGATGATCGGAAGATCCCGTCCGATCCTGGGCGCAGTCACGCGCAGCTGCAGGTCGTCGCCTCGATCAGGGGCGGGCAAGACGATCGGCTTGATCGAGACGACTGGGGCGGGGGTGCCGATGGTGGCTTCGACAGCCGCCGGCTGGGAACGGCTCATGGAATAACTCCTTGTTGATCGCGCGGCGGGTCGCCCCGTCGTTACGGTCGCGCTGGGGATAGACTCACCACGAAACGGGGAGGGTGTCCACATGACAATAGCGGAGACCCTCCCCACTTACGTAGATGGCCCGACCACACACAGCCCAACCAGCGACCCGACGCGTCGACGCCGAACGCAACCGCGAACGGATCCTCCATGCCGCGCGCGCCGCGTTCGCCGATCCGGACACCGACGTCTCAATGGCGGAAATCTCCCGACGCGCCGGCGTCGGATCAGCCACGCTGTACCGCAACTTCGCCAACCGGCGCGAGCTCCTAGAAGCGCTCTACGTCGATGAGATCGACGCGGTCTGCAAAGCCGCCACGACGATCACCGGCGACAACCCCGCAGACATCCTCATGGCATGGCTACGCCGCTTCTACAGCTACTTCACAAGCAAGCGGTTCGTCGCCGCCGAGCTGCTCGAACACACCGACCGCGACGATCCGGTGTTCGGGGCAGGCCTCACGCGTGTGCTCAACGCCAGCCGACCCCTCCTGCGCGCAGCCCAGCAGTCACGCCAGGTTCGAACCGACCTCACCCTCGAGCAGATCCTCGACATGATCGCCGCCATCGCCAAGATCCCAGGAGATCCGAAATACCGCGAACCGATTCTGCGCGCCGCACTCGACGCCCTCCGACCAATGAAGCCCGGCTAAAACCGGCGAGCGCCAGCGGCTGGGCGGACGACGGATGGACGGCCGAGCCTCAGGCGCCGGTTGCGCAAGGCCTCAGGCGCGCACCTCAGGCGAGCGTGGGGCCGACCGGGCCCGCTGCCGCCCGATTCTCGGGCGCGGAGGGGCTGGCCACGAACGTCGCGCCTGGGGATCTACGCAGCCGTCAAGCCGCGCGCACAGACCGTCAGGGGTGCCGGCTCAGGCGGTCGGCGGGACGCGAGCCTGTGGCCGGCCCGCCCATCACGCCGCTGCCCAGATCCGTCAGATCCCACACGGCTTGAATGCTCTGGCGGTCGTTGGTCGAGACCTCCAGGTCGAACTTGAGAAGGTCGCCGCGATACTCGGCGCGCGCCACCTCGAACGGCACGGTGCGCCGTCCTTTCGGCGTGCGGCGAAACTCGGTGCAGAGCACGAGGAAGACCGCGGATCGGTGCGCGATGCCGAACCTGTCAGCCTCGAACTGCCCGCATTGGCTTGTCTCGATCGAGAGCTCTGAGTGGGCGAGCTGAACGGCGCCCTCGGCCAGGGTGAGATCAGCGGGGAGGTCGCGCCCGGGCGCGGCTACCGCGCGCAGCCACGGAACGTCGGCGAGACGGAAGAAGGAGTAGGTGATCGCCAGCGGAACCCCCCTCAGCGAGAGGACCGTCGTGATGCGCAGAATCGGCTGCTCGGCTGAGCAGCCGAGCTTGACGCGGATGGCCTCGCCGCCATCGGTGGTGCGCATGTCAAGGATCTTGATCGAGACGTCCGCGGGTCTGGGCGCCGCGAGCAGCCGTGACAGACCGCCGGCGCGCGCGTCCAGCTTCGTCCGCGCGACAAACGTCCCGCGTCCCTTGATGCGCACGATCTGCCGATCGTCCTCGAGTATCGCGAGCGCCTGGCGCACGACGACTCGGCTCACCCCGAGCGCGGCTGCCAGTTCCGGTTCGGAAGGGATCGCGTCTCCCGGCCGCCAGAGCCCCGACTCGATCCGCTCCTTGAGCACCTCCTGCAGCTGGTAGTACAGGGGCACGAAGCTGTTGCGGTCAAGCAGGGTCGTGTCGAGCTCGGCGTGCTGGGGTTTTGTGTCAGATCCCATGTGCGAATCATAAAACAGGCGGCCCGTGCCGGCGATGACAGGCCGGGCGCGTCAAGGCGCGTGGAGCGCCGCCGCGCGCCCAGTCGCCACCTGAGAGGAGTGCGGGAAAACGTAAGAGGCCCTTGACACCGCACCGAGTCCTGCGATATGAACCTGTCTCCCTGTCCGAACAACCAGAGGAGAGGATTGATGACAGGACGGGCCACCCTCGGGCCGCCGGCTCGCTGCCGGCGCACGTGTCCAGCACGACGAACGCACACCTCATCCGGAAGGCTGGCGCGCAGATGACGATGATCGCCGACCCACCCCATTCAGCAAACGATGTCGGTCGCACGGGGCTGCGTCGCAACACGGCGGGCTTCTATCGAGTGACCGCACAGGGCCTGTTGTCCAACGGGCCGCTTGCTTCGTCTCTGTTGATCATCCCGACCGTCGCAAGCTATGCGCTGGGCGCCACGCCGCTGGCCTACCTGGCCGGCATGTTCGTGGTGTGGTTCTGGATCAACACGCCGTTCCAGTTCGCCAAGCGGTACGCGAGCGCGGGCGGTGTCGCCTACTACTCGACGCGCGGCCTGGGTTCCACATGGGGTTACGTAGCCGGACTCTCATACATCCTGTACTACACGTTCTTCCTCGCCGGCATCTCGGCGTTCATCGGCGGGCCGCTGCTGCAGGTCACCTTCGGCCTGTTCAACGTCGCCCTGCCGACCTGGACGTGGATACCGCTGACGTTCGTCGCGCTCGGGCCGATCCTCGCACTCGTGGTGTACGGCCTGAAGCCGTCTCTCACCTACGGAATCATCACCGTGCTGCTCGAGCTGGTGATCCTGCTCGTGACCTCGCTCGTGATCATCTTCAAGAGCGGCGGAGCCAACACCACGGCCGTCTACACCGGTTCGATGATCCCATCGACGAAGGGCATCGCGATCGGAATGCTGGTCGCCGCGTTCGGGATGTCGGGATCGACGGCGACGGCCTACCTCGGAGAGGAGGCCCATCTTCCGTTTGAGAGCATCAGGCGCGCGCTGCTTTGGGCGACCGGCCTCGTGGTGTTCATATTCCTGGTCGTCAGCTACGCGTCCACGGTCGGCTGGGGCGCCAGCAGGATGGGCACCTTCTCGACCACCGCGGTGCCGGGCCTGGTGCTGGTCGGGCGCTACATGGGCAAGTGGCCGGAGTTCGTGGTCGCCCTCTTCACCATCAACAGCGCGATCGGAGAGGGCGTCGCATCGGCGATCATCGTCAGCAGGCTGCTGCACGCCTTCGGACACGCTGGCCTGATGCCGCGTCGCCTGTCTGCGCTGTCGGGCGCGAGCCGGACACCGCTGATCGCGCTCGTGGTGACCGGAGTGGCGGCTTTCGTGCTCGCGATCGTCTTCGGCGCCTGGCAAGGTCTGCTGGCCGGCATCTCCCTGCTGCTCGTGGTCACCACGATGGCCGAGTTCGTCGGGCATCTGATCGGCGACTGCGCGCTGATGGGCGAGGGCCTTAGGCACCAGGTGCAGCGCAAGATGGCGTTCTACGTGCTGCCCGGATGCTCTGGCCTGACGATCCTGGCCGGCATGTGGGCGACGTTCTTCCCGGTGAGCTTCCCCACGATGTACGCGCCGATCATC
>JAJZWB010000046.1 GCA_021846845.1 Actinomycetes bacterium
CTGTAGTCGACCAGCCCGTAGCGGCGTCCGGTGCGCGCACCCAGCTGGTCCATCACCGCCTGCACGACGTCCGGCACGCGCTCGTGGAACGGGTTGGCGGCCTCCCGGGCCTGGAAGAAGACGTCGGGGTTCTGCGCCGTGCCGCGGACCATGGGTCGCTCCGGCGACAGCGCCCGCGCGCGGTGGGCGCGCACCAGCTCGTCGGGGACCAGCGCTCGCAGGTCGTCATCCGCGAGCGGCGCGATCGTGTCGAGCTCGTGAGAGGTGCGGAACCCGTCGAAGAAGTGCAGGAACGGCACCCGCGTGCGCAGCGTCGCGGCGTGTGCCACCAGCGCGAGGTCGTGCGCCTCCTGGACGGACGCCGAGGCCAGCAGCGCGAATCCCGTCTGGCGGACCGCCATCACGTCGGAGTGATCGCCGAAGATCGACAGCGCCTGCGCGGCGACGGCCCGCGCCGCGACGTGGAACACGGCGGCCGTCAGCTCGCCGGCGATCTTGTACATGTTCGGGATCATCAGCAGCAGGCCCTGGGAGGCGGTGAACGTCGCTCCCAGCGCTCCGCCCTGCAGGGCCCCGTGCAGCGCTCCCGCGGCTCCGGCCTCGCTCTGCATCTCGATCACGGCCGGGACCGACCCGAGCACGTTGGTCCTTCGCTCGCTCGCCCAGCGGTCGGCCAGCTCGGCCATCGGCGAGGCGGGCGTGATCGGGAAGATGCAGCAGACCTCGCTGCAGCGGTAGGCGACCGAGGCCGCCGCCTCGTTGCCGTCGATCGCGACGCGCGTCGCCGGTCCGGTCACCGCGCCGCTCCCTGCGGCGAGACGAACGCCTCCGGCGGGTCCGGCGCGGCTTCGGCGATCATCTCGATCGCGTGCACGGGACACTGGTCGAAGCACGCCGCGCATCCGGTGCAGCGGTCGTAGTCGAACCGGTAGCGGCGTCCCGGCCCGAGCTTGAGCACCGCCCCCTCCGGGCACGCTCCGAGGCAGCCGTCGCACTCGCAGCAGTTGCCGCACGACAGGCACCGTCCCGCCTCGTAGACCGCCTGAGGCTCGGCGAGCCCGCCGACCACCTCCACGAAGCCGCCGACGCGCTCGTCCGGCCCGAGCTCCGGCTGCGCGCGACGCGCGGCATCGCCGAAGTACCAGGGCCGCAGCATCTCGTACGGTGCCTGCCGATGCTTCGGCGGCCGCACGAGGGCGGGGCCGCGCAGCCATGCGTCGATCTCCCGCGCCGCTCGCTTCCCGTGGCCGACCCCGACCGTCACGGTCCGCTCGTCGGGCACCATGTCTCCGCCGGCGAACACGCCCGGAGCGCCGGTCATCAGCGAGCCCGACACCCTCACGCTCCCGTCGCGCTCGAGCTTGACCCCCGGCACGGAGCGCAGGAAGCCCGTGTCGGCGTCCTGGCCGAGCGCGAGGATCACCGTGTCGGCCGCAATCGTCTCCAACCGCCCCGTCGGCCGCGGGAGGCCGGACTCGTCGAGCTCCATCACCTCCACCTGCAGCTCGCCGCCCTCGAACGCGGTGATCGTCCGCAGCCAGCTCATCCGCACGCCCTCGTGCTCGGCATCGGCGGCCTCCTCCTCGTGTGCGGGCATCCGCTCGCGGGTGCGCCGGTAGACCACGACCGCGTCCTCGGCGCCGAGCCGCCTGGCGGTGCGCGCCGCGTCCATCGCCGTGTTCCCGCCACCGTACACGGCCACCCGCCGGCCGACCCGAGGCCGCTCGCCGGACGCGACGCTGCGCAGGAAGGGGACCGCGTCAACGATCCGTCCGGCGTCCGCCGCGGGGATGTCGACGTGCCTGGAGAGCTGCGCGCCGACGGCCACGAACACGGCGTCGAACCTGCCCTCCCGCCGCTCGGCCTCCAGGTCGACGACCCGGTGGTCCGGGGTCAGCGTCACTCCGAGCGCCCTGATGCGCTCAAGCTCGCCGTCGAGCACGTCCCGTGGAAGCCGGTAGGCGGGGATCCCGTAGCGCATCATCCCGCCCGGCCGGGCGCCCGCGTCGCGCACCTCCACGTCGTGGCCCAGCGCGGCCAGATGGTGCGCGGCCGACAGGCCGCTCGGCCCCGCGCCGATCACCAGCGCCCGCCGGCCGGAGCGGACCGGCGGCGGCGTCACCCGCCAGCCGTGCTCGAGCGCCAGGTCGCCGAGGAACCGCTCGACCGCATGGATCGACAGCGCGCTGTCCAGGCGGGCGCGATTGCAGTCGCGCTCGCACGGGTGGTAGCAGACGCGCCCGTGGATCGCGGGCAGCGGGTTGTCGGCGACGAGCGCCCTCCAGGCGCGCTCGTGCTCGCCTTCCCGGGCGTGGGCGAGCCAGCGCTGGATGTTCTCGCCGGCCGGACACGCGGCGTTGCACGGCGGCAGCAGGTCCACGTAGACGGGGCGCCGATCGCGGATCGGCCCGGCGCGCGACCGGCCGTGCGCCAGATCGGGGAGGCGGGTGATGTCGCCGGGCAGGAGCCGAGCGTATGGACCTGCCCTCGCGCGGCGAATCCGTAGACCGCCGCAACCGCGTCGGGGCTGTTACGCGGCCGCGGCGCCCGCCGCCGGCGGCAGCTGCGCCTCCGGATCCAGCCGCTTAGCGGCCTGCGCGGCCCGGACGTGCCAGCGACGCACCTGGGCGCTCGACGGGCTTCCCCAGGTCCGACCCTCCAGAACCCACTCGCCGTCCTGCCCGCCGCGCTCCAGGTAGAGCCCGGAGAAGCGATCGAGCCGCGCCACGCCGGGCTCGGCCGGATCCGGCCGCATCTTCGGCGCCATGTTGGTCGACATGTCGAGCAGCAGCGCGAGGCGCGCCAGGTCGACGTCGCCCATCTCGCTGTGGAAGCGGACCGTGAACAGGACGCGCCCGCCGCGGCTGGGAGCGTCCGGGTTGGGGGCCGCATCTGCCATTGGGGCGTTTATACAGAATCGGCCCGCGGGTCACTCCACACGCGCCGGCTCGCGGGTCGGTCCGCACGCCAGGGGAAGGCGGCTCCGCACGCCAGGGGAAGGCGGCTCCGCACGCCAGGGGAAGGCGGCTCCGCACGCCAGAGGAAGGCGGCTCCGCAGTAGGGATCCCCGGGCGCGCCGTCGGGGCTGGTCAGACGAGCATCGCCAGCGGCCGCTCCAGCAGCTCCCGGACGCGGGCCAGGAACCCGGCGGCGTCGGCGCCGTGCATGATCCGGTGATCGCAGGCGAGCGTCAGCTCGATCGTCTCGCGGGCCACGACGGCGCCGCTCTCCTCGTCGACGACGGGCCGGCGGCGGAGCGAGCCGGCCGCGAGGATCGCCGCCTGGGGGCCATCGACGGCGGCCGACATCCCGTCCACCCCCCCCATCCCGAGGTCGTAGACGCAGAGCGCGCTCGCGCCGAGCTCGGCGGGGCCGATCGTCCCGTCGCGCGCCCTGCTCGCGAGCGCGCGGACGGCATCCGCGATCTGGCGCAGGGACAGGCGGTCGGCGTCCAGGATCGTCGGGACGACGACCGTGGTCCGAGTCGCGACCGCGATCCCGATGTGCACGCGGGAGGACGCGTCGCCGACGCCGTCTCGCCGGCCCCTGTCGCCGACGGGGATCTCCCGCAGCGCGAGCGCCGCCGCCCTGACGAGCAGGTCGGTCGGGGACGGCGCCGGTCGCTCGAACTCACGCAGCTGATCCAGCAGGTCGACGGCGCGGCTCATGTCGACCTGGCAGCGAAGCTCCAGCTCGCGCGGGACGGCGCGCGAGCCTGAGCGCTCCACGTCCGAGCGCTGAACGTCCGAGCGGGTCACCCGACCCTGCGGACCCGATCCCGTCAGGGCGGCGAGGTCGACCCCGAGCTGGGTGGCCAGCCTGCGGGCGAGCGGCGATGCGCGAACGCGGGGTGCCGGCGTGGGCTCGACGCCGGCGTCACGGGCGGGATCCACATCCGGCCCGCCCCCGGCATCGGGCCCGCCCCCGGCATCGGGCCCGCCCCCGGCATCGGGCCCGCCCCCGGCATCGGGCGTCTCGTGGGATCGCCCGAGGATCGCGATCACGGTGCCGACCGGGACGCTCTCGCCCATCTCGGCACGCAGAGCCAGGACCGTCCCGTCGTGCTCGGCGTCATAGGTCACGCTCGCCTTGCCGGTCTCGACCTCCACCAGCGGTTGCCCCTCGCAGACCGGATCGCCCTCGTCCACGAACCACCGGACGATCGTCCCCTCCAGCACCGAGTCCGCCAGGCTGGGCATCACGATCTCGGTGGCCAACTCACTTCCTCCGGGGCGCAGGCCATGCGCTGCCATCCTAATCGCGGGCGGGCGGTTATCGTGCAGCGGGTCGAAGGGAGAACCCATGCCCGGCCTCGGGGCCGCGCAGCCTGAGCACGCGACCGCCGGGTATCTCGGCGCCTATGGCAGGATGCTGCTGATCCGCCGGTTCGAGGCCGCCATGGAGCGCTTGCGCGCGCTCGGCGAGGTCCAAGGCCCGATCCATCCCTATGCCGGCCGGGAGGCGGTCGCGGTCGGGGTGTGCATGGCCCTGGAGCCCGCCGACTACGTCTCGGGCCACGATCACGGCCATGGTCACGCGCTCGCCAAGGGGACGGACCCGGAGGCGCTGGCGGCCGAGCTGCTCGGCCGGGAGACCGGCGTATGCGGTGGTCGCGCCGGCGCCGCGAGCGTGATCGACCTCCAGAACGGCCTGATCGGCTGCCACGGGACCGTCGGCGGGTCGATCGCCGCGGCGGTGGGCGCGGGCCTCGCCGCCGGTCGCCGGGGGCGGGTGGCGGTGGCCTTCTTCGGCGGCCCGTCCGCCGACCTGGGCTACTTCCACGAGTGCATGGGCATCGCGGCCGTCCGGCGCCTGCCGGTGGTGCTCGTGTGCGAGCGGGACCTCCACGCCGAGCGCGCGCGCGGGATCGCCGGCGCCGACGTGGCCGGCCGCGCGGCGGCCCACGGGATGCCTTCCCAGGTCGTCGACGGCGACGACCTGTGGGCCGTGCGTGCCGCCGCCGCCGCCGCGGTCGCCCGCGCGCGGTCCGGCGAGGGTCCGACCCTGCTGGAGTGCCGAGCTCGGGGCCTCGACGAGGACTCGGGCGGCGCCGGCACGATGCCGCGCGATCCGCTCGCGGGCGCCCGCGAGCGACTGCTCGCCGACGGCGTCGCGGCGGACGTGCTCCAGGAGCTCGAGCGGGGGGTCGAGGCGGAGCTCGACCGCGCCGTCGACCGGGCGCTGGCCGCCCCCCACCCGGATCCGGCCGGCGCCCTCGCGACCGAGTTCTCGCCGGCGCGATGAGCGCGCCGGACCTCCGCACCGCGATCCGCGAAGCGCTCGCAGAGGAGCTCGAGCGCGATGCCGCCGTGGTGCTTCTGGGCGGCTGCGGCGAGGACCCGGGCGGTGCGCTCGGATACCTGCGCGAGCGCTTCGGTCCCGAGCGGGTGCTGGGCGCCCCGAGCTCGGGGCTCGCGCTTGCCGGGGCCGCCTATGGGGCCGCCGTCGCCGGGCTGCGTCCCGTGTTCGAGCTGGCGTCCGCCGATCTGATCACGCTTGCGATGGACGGCCTCGTCAACCGGGCGGCGAAGTTCTGGCACGTCTCCGGCGGGCAGGGGACCGTGCCGCTCGTCGCCCGCGCGGCGGTCGGGGCCGGCTGCCGCCGCGGCGCGATCGACTCGCAGTCGCCCTGCTCATGGCTGCAGGGCGTTCCGGGCCTGAAGATCGCCTTCCCGTCCTCGCCGGCGGAGGCCCGGGGGCTGCTCAAGGGCGCGATCCGCGACGACAACCCCGTCGTCTTCCTGGAGCACAGGCGGCTGCGCTTCGCCCGCTCGGCCAAGGGGCCCGTCCCCGAGCCCGACGGGGAGGCGATCCCGCTCGGCGGCGCGCGAGTCGCGCGCGCCGGCCGCGATCTGACGATCGTCTCGGCCGGTGGGAGCGTGAGCGATGCCCTCGACGCCGCCGACCTGCTGGCGGGCGACGGCGTGGATGCGGAGGTGCTCGACCTGCGGACGCTGAGGCCGCTCGACCTGGAGGCCGTGCTCGAGTCGGTCGCTCGGACCAATCGCCTGCTGGCGGTCGAGGAGGGGCCTCGGCTCGGAGGCTGGGCGGCCGGCCTGCTCGGCCTGGTCGCGGAGAGAGCGCTTCACGACC
The DNA here is from genome assembly GCA_021846845.1 of Actinomycetes bacterium. Classification (GTDB taxonomy): domain Bacteria; phylum Actinomycetota; class Thermoleophilia; order Solirubrobacterales; family Solirubrobacteraceae; genus Palsa-465. The sequence continues at coordinate 6,094 of JAJZWB010000046.1, forward strand.
TGGACGACGCATGGACGCTGACGATGGCTGAACTCCCGATCCCCTACAGCCCGACGCTGGAGGACGCCCTGCTCGCCGACGCGGGCTCGATCGTCGCCGGCGTGCGTGCGCGCCTCGGGCTCGCGCCAGGCGTTGGCTGAGCTCCCGCGGTGCTACGTGGCCAGCCCGCTCGGATTCACCGAGGCCGGCCGTGACTGGAACGCCCGGGTGCTCCTGCCGGCGCTCGCGACGGTCGTGGACCCGGTTGATCCGTGGGCGCTGACGAGCTCGTCGGAGCTCGAGGCCGCCGCCCTGGCGGGCCGCCGGCGGGAGCTGGCGCTCGAGATCGGCGCTCGCAACGCCGCGGCGATCCGGTCCTGCGCGCTGCTGGCGGCGGTGCTCGACGGCCAGGAGCTGGACTCGGGCACGGCCGCGGAGGTGGGCTACGGGGCGGCGCTGGGCCTCCGCTGCTTCGGCCTGCGCACCGATCTTCGCCGCAACGGAGAGGAGGGCGTGTCGGTCAACCTGCAGGTCGAGGCCTTCGTCGTCGCGAGCGGTGGCGAGGTCGTGACCACGCTCGCCGCGCTGGTCGAGCGGCTGGGCCTCGCCGTCAGCCGATCGCCGACGCCTGCGACATGACGAGCGTCGTGGCCGGCGAGATGTAGGTGCCGCGGTTGTCCCCCATGCAGATGGCGGAGATCGCCCCGCGCTCGTCGAAGTCGAAGACGTGCAGCGGCAGGCCGTGGTCACGGGCGAGCACGATCGCCTGCTGATCCATCACCCGCAGGTCCCGCTCAAGCACGTCGCTGTATCCGAGGCTGTCGTAGCGCAGAGCGCCGGGATCCTTCTGCGGATCGCGATCGTAGATCCCGTCGGTCCCGTGCTTGGCGAGCAGGATCGCGTCGGCGCGAAGCTCGATCGCGCGCTGCACCGCCGGGTAGTCGGTCGTCACGTAGGGCTGTCCGATCCCGCAGGCGAGCAGCACCAGCCGGTCGCGCTCCAGGTGCGCGAGCGCGCGGAGGCGGATGAACGGCTCGGCCATCGACTGCATCGGCAGCGCCGTCATGAGCCGCACGTCCGCCAGCCCCCGGTGCCCCAGCACGCCGCGCAGCAGGATCCCGTTCATCACGGTCCCGAGCATCCCGATGTTGTCGGCCTCGGCCCGCTCGATGCCCCACTCCTCGGCCACGTTGCCGCGGAAGAAGTTCCCGCCGCCGACGACCACGGCCTCCTCGACGCCCAGCTCCCGGGCCGCGATCAGCTCGTCGGCCACGTATGCGATCGCCTCGGGATCGAGGCCGAACGGACTGGCGCCCGCGAACGCGCGTCCGCTGAGCTTGACCACCACGCGGCGGTAGCGGAGCGACGGCACGCGGCAAGCCTAGCGCACCGCCGGCCATCCGCCGGCGCGGCATTCATGCGACGCTACGGGCCCCATGATCGAGACGTCCACCCCGAGGCGATCGTCGCACCCGCTCGGCGGTCACGGACATCGCAGGTGGTTCTCCCCGCAGCCGAACGTGACCGGCCGCGGGATCGTGGCCGGCTACTCGGCCCGGTTCTGGGGCCTGGTCGTGCTGATCGGCGTGATCAGCGGGATCGGGGCGACGCTGCTCATGCTCCTGCTGCACTGGGTCGAGCACGTGGCCTACGGATACGGAGCCGGCCCGTTCTTCGGCGGCGTCTCGGCCTCGCCCGGCTGGCGTCATGTTGCGGCGCTGGAGCTCGCGGCGCTGCTGGTCGCCGGCGGCGTCCTGCTCTTCCAGCGGCTGCCGCCGTCCGGCGCCGCCGAGGTCTCAGACGCGCTCTGGGTCCACTCGGCGCGGATGCCGCTGGTGGGCAGCGTCATCCGGGGCATCCTGTCGATCGTCACGGTCGCGCTCGGCGTCTCGCTCGGGCGCGAGGGCGCGCCGCAGGTGGTCGGCGCGGCGAGCGCCAGCAACCTCGCCGACTGGGCGCAGCTTCCGGTCTGGCAGCGCCGGCTGCTGGTCGCGTCGGGCGCCGGCGCGGGGTTCGCGGCGGTCTACAACGTCCCGCTCGGCGGGTCGCTGTTCGCCCTTGAGGTGCTGCTCGGCTCGGTCGCGCTGCCGCTCGTGCTGCCCGCGCTCGCGACCTCGGTGGTCGCGACCGCGATCGCCTGGATCGGGCTGGGCACCCATCCCAGCTACACGCTCCCGGCCTACCATCTCCATGCGTCGCAGATGGTCTGGGCGATGCTCGCGGGACCGATCATCGGCGTCGTCGCGATCGCGTGGGTGCGGCTCGTGCGCCGTGCCGCCTCGATGCGGCCGCGACGATGGGGGCGCTATGTCGCGCCGGCGGTCGTGTTCCTGATCCTCGGGGTCCTCTCGATCCCGTATCCGCAGCTGCTGGGCAACGGGAAGGGCGTGGTCCAGGTGGAGGCGCTCGGAGGGGTCTCCCTCGGCCTCGCGGCGGTCCTGTTCATCCTCAAGCCGCTGGTCACCGCGGCGTGCCTGGGGGCCGGATCGCCGGGCGGGCTGTTCACGCCGTCGCTGACGATCGGCGTGCTGCTGGCGGGCATCATGGGCACGCTGTGGAACCACATCTGGCCGGGGGTGCCGCTCGGCAGCTACGCGGTGATCGGCGGCGGGGCGTTCCTGGCGGCGGCGATGCAGGGTCCCCTCTCCGGGGTGGTGCTGGTGCTCGAGCTGACGCGCAACTTCGACGCGCTGATGGCGCCGACGCTGCTGGCGGTGATCGAGGCGACCGTGATCGCCCGGCGGCTCGGGGCACCGTCGATCTACTCGGCGCGCGTGCACGCGGCGGAGGAGCAGTCGTCGATCGACGCGCTCCGCGACGACGATCCGCTCGCGGCGCCGACCGGCGGCTTCGATGGCGGCGCGTCGTCCGGGTCTGCGCCCGGCCCCGCGGGGGACGACGAGACGTCGCTCGATCGCGAGGCGCCGGTCGCCGATGGCGGCGCAGCGTCCGGGTCCGAGCCCTCGGGCGCGGAGCACGGCCGCTCGGAGAACGGCTCATCCGGTGCCGAGCGCGACGGCCCGTCCGGCTGAGCGCCGGGCGAAGGGAGGAGCCCCGCAGCAGCGGGACGAGGGGCGCTGGCCATTCGCTGCCGGCAAAGCGAGGGGCCGAGCCGTGACCGGCTCAGCCCCTCGTCGAGCGTCTCTGTGATCTCTGCCCGCCGGGAGCGGCGGGCAGACGGCTCATGCCGCCCGGCGCAGCTCCTCCAGGGCGTTGCTGCGAGCCAGCCGACTGAGACCCTGCTGCTCGAGCTCCCGTGCTCGGCTGAGCGTGATGCCGAGCTCGATCCCCGTCTGGCGGAGGTTCAGGGGCTCGGTGCCGGCGAGTCCGAAGCGCAGCCGGATCACGTTGCGCTCCGCCTCGGGCAGCCGGTCGACCGCGACCGCGATCAGCTCCTGGCGCTCGGCGTCCTCGACCTCCTGGGCGGGCTCTGGCCGCTCCGAGGCGAGCAGGTCGCCGAACGCGGTCTCGCCGTCCTCGCCCACCGGCTGATCGAGGCTCGTCAGGCCGCGAGTCAGCTCACGCAGCTCCGCGACCTCCTCGACATCAAGCTTGGCCTCGGCCGCGATCTCCTCATCGGTCGGCTCGCGCCCGAGCTTGGTGCTCAGCTCGCTCTCGATCTTGCGCACCTTGGTCTGGCGCTGGGCGACATGGACCGGCAGCCGGATCGTCCGGCCGTGATTCTGCAGACCCCGCTGGAGCGCCTGCCTGATCCAGAGCGTGCCGTAGGTGGAGAACTTGAACCCTCGCCGCCAGTCGAACTTCTCGACTGCGCGGATCAGGCCGAGCATCCCCTCCTGGACGAGGTCCTCCATCGGCAGGCCATGACCCTGGTAGCGGCGGGCCTGCGAGACGACCAGCCTCAGGTTCGAGTTGATCATCCGCTCCTTGGCCGCCAGGTCACCGCGCTCGATGCGCTTGGCGAGCTCGATCTCCTCCTCGGCGGTCAGCAGCGAGTGGGCCCGCGCCGCGCGGAGGAAGAGGTCCAGCGAGTTCTCGGTCATTGCGCCCGTGCCCGCGCCCGGGGACGGCTTGGTCTCGGAGCGGTGCTCGGCCCGCTGGATCCGCCGCTTGGGCTGGCGGCTGCGGGGGGGCGACGCCGGTGCCGAGCCGTGATCGCCACGGCTCCGGGGGCGCTGGTTGTTGTCGTGATGCTCGGGGCGCGCGACCGCGGCGGCCTCGTGAGCATCGGTTTCGAAGGTGTTCAGAACGGTCTCCGTATCTCTCATGGTTTTCTCCGCGGCTAAAAGTACCACATAGTTCGACGATTGTCGAACTAGTCCTTCGCGGATCGCGGGCGCGCAGCGTCCGTCCCCGGTCGGGCATGCACCTGGGATCGGGGACTGGCCGGAGGCCGGGCGGTGCCGAGCCGGCGTGCGCGCGCCGCTCCCTAGGTACCCGAAAGCCCGGCAAAGGTTTCCCTGGCGAGCTCCAGGAACGCCGATGCCGCCGGGGTGAGCCTCCGGCCCTCGCGCCAGGCGAGCGTGATGTCGCGCCGCAGCGAGGGCTCCACCAGCGACACGACCGCCACCTGGGGGCCGGGGCTCTCGACGTCGGCCCGCGGCAGGATCGCCACTCCGAGACCGCGCCCCACGAGCCGCCGGATCCGCTGGATCTCGTTCGACTCGAGCGTGATCCGAGGCTCGTACCCGGCTCGGCGCCCGGCGCCGAACAGCAGCTCGCGCAACCGCGCGCCCTCCCGGAAGCTGATGAACTGCTCCCCGGCGAGCTCCGCCATCCTCACCTGGCGGCGCCGGGCGAGGCCGTGGCTCGGCGGCAGCACCACGACCAGCTCCTCGGACACGAGCTGGTGCAGCCCCAGGCCGTGCTTCTCGACGCGGTCGGTCACCGACAGAAATGCGACGTCGACCTCGTCGATGCGGAGCATCTCGGCCATCTGCGCGCTGGACTCCTCGCGGACCGTCAGGCCGACCCCGGGGTGGCGGTCGTGGAAGGCCGCCAGCGCCAGCGAGAGGTCGACCGGCCCCATCGTGTGCATCGCGCCGATCGTCACGTGCCCGGTGTCCATCCCGCGGAGGGCCTGCAGCTCGGTTCGGGCCGCGTCCAGCTCCGCCAGGACGCGCCGCGCGCGGACGACGAGCAGCTGTCCGGCCTCCGTCAGCGCCACCCGGCGCGTGGTGCGCTCCACCAGCGCCAGTCCGGCCTCCTCCTCCAGCCTGCGGATCTGCTGCGAGAGCGCCGGCTGGGCGACGTGCTCGCTTGCCGCGGCGCGCGTGAAGCTGAGCTCCTCGGCGAGCGCGACGAGGTACCGCAGCTGCCGAAGTTCCATAAGCTCAGGTTATAGGTCTTGACGAATACTCGTCTTGGACTTCTATCCGGCCGTGACTATCATCTGCAGCGCAGTACCTCTCCTCCCTCGAGCGCGCCCCGAGTCCGGCCTCATATCCCGCCGGTACCGGGGCGCCTCTCGTTAAAGGCCGAATCGTACAGTCCCGGCGTGTCCGGGCCTCGGCGGAGTGCCCGGGCGAGCCTGGGTCCGGGCCCGGGCTCGCCAATCCGGCCATCGCCCCCGCCGCGGCCTGACGCGCGAGCGCGCCGGCGCCGATGAGGGCGCCGGTGTCCCATCCCGAGCTCGCCATCCCCGCCTCGCAGGAGAGCCACTTCTCGTGCTCGATGACGGCCGTGCTGCTGGCGCGCGTACGGGACCACGGCGGCGACGAGGCGATCTCCCGCCTGCTGGGCCTGGCCGGCAGCCGTCGCACGCCCGCCTACCTGGCGGACATCGGGAACTGGATCTCGTTCGACGAGGCGATCGGGCTGTGGCGGGCGGGGGCGCGGGTCACCCACCACCCGGCCTTCGCGCGCGCCGTCGGAGAGGACGCGGTCCGCCGTCTCGGAGGCTCGCCCGTGGCGACGCTGCTCCGTTCGCTCGGGTCTCCGCAGGCGGTCTACGAGCAGGTCGCGACCGGTGCGACCAAGTACTCGCTGGCCGCGATCCTGGAGGCGGTCGAGTCAGGCGCGGGCCACGCAGTGATCCGCGCGGTGCCGGCCCCGGGCTTCCCCCGCGCGCGAGAGCACTGCGAGTGGACCACCGGCCTGCTCTCCCAGCCGCCGATCCTGTTCGGGCTGCCGGCCGCCACGGTGGTGCACGAGCGCTGCGCCGCCTACGGCGCGCCGGCGTGCGTCTACCACGTCAGCTGGCCGGTCCCCGGCGCCGGCGCCGACCTCGTCGGACCCGAGGCTGCGCTTAGGGCGCAGCTGGAGGCTATGCGCCTGCGCCTCGACAGCATGTTCCAGACGGCCTCGGACCTGATCTCCTCCGGCGACGTCGACGAGGTCCTCGCCCGGATCGCCGATCGCGCGGCGATGGAGGTGCGCGCGCCGCGGCACCTGCTGGCCGTCCGCCTGACGGAGGAGGGTCCGCTTCACCTGCACCACAGGGGCTTCGCGCCCGACGCGGCCGCCGCCTGCGCTCACGCGCTGGAGTCCAGCCGGGCCGACGCGCTCCCCGGCTCCTGGCTTGCCGTGCCGGTCGCCTCCAACCGCCGTCGCTACGGGAGCCTCCTGGCGACGCACGCCGCCGGAGGCTCCTTCTTCCCGCAGGAGCGCGAGCTGCTCCAGGTGTACGCGAGGTATGCCGCCAGCGCGCTGGACGGCGCCGCCGCCCTGCGCGAGGCCGAGCGGCGCTACGCGCAGTCCAGCGCGCTGCTGGGGCTTGCGCGCGAGCTGGCGGTGGCGGGCACCAGCGCCGAGATCGCCGGCCGCCTGGCCGACGCCGTCGGCCTGGTCGTCGACTGCGATCGGGTGGCGGTGCACCTCTGGGATGCGGGCACTCGCCGGCTCCGCGTCCAGGCGTGCGCGCCTCCCGAGCCCGAGCTCGATCAGGCGGACGCGAGCTGGGCGCCCGAAAGGGGTGGCGTGATCGAGCGGCTGCTGCGAGACCCCGGCCGCGATCCGGTGCTGGTTGACTCGCGCACCGAGGCGATCGGCGCGCGGCTCGCCGCGGCCGGACAGGTCGCCACGCTGCTGGTGCCCCTGGCGATCCCAGGCCGCCTGCTGGGGCTGCTGGCGGTCTCGGTGCGCGACCGTCCCGAGCGCCTGCGTCTCTCCGACGACCTGCTCGACCGGCTCTCGGGCGTCGCGGCGCAGGCCACGACCGCGCTCCAGAACGGGCGTCTCGTCGATGCGATCACCCACCATGCGCTGCATGACCAGCTCACCGGCCTGCCCAACCGTCGCCGGCTGACGGCGGAGCTGCGCGCTGCGCTGGATCGAGCCCGCGCGGTCGATGAGCGCGGAGCGCTGCTGTACGTTGACCTGGACGATTTCAAGCCGGTCAACGACGCGCTCGGGCACGACGCGGGCGACGAGCTGCTGGTCGAGGTCGCCAGGCGGCTGGCCGCCTGCACGCGGGCGACCGACCTCGTCGCCCGGATCGGCGGCGACGAGTTCGCGGTGCTGCTGATGGGCGCGGAGGAGGACGAGATCGACCGCGTGTGCGAGCGGATCGCCGCCTCGTTCCGCGAGCCCTTCCGGGTCGCCGGCCGGCGCGTCAGCCTGGGGGTCAGCATCGGTCGCGGCCGCTATCCGTTCGAGGAATCCGACCCCGACGGCCTGCTGCGGCGGGCCGACCGTGAGATGTTCGCCGTCAAGCGCGCCAACAGGGGCGCGCCGCGCGCGCCGCGCCGGCAGGCGCCCGGCGATCCCTATACTCGCCCCAGACCGACGAGGAGCCAAGCGCGTGCAGGAGATGGTGATCTACGGCGTGAGCTTTGACATGGTCGGCAAGCAGCCGATCGTGTTGCTCAAGACAGTCGAGAGCAACAAGTTCCTGCCGATCTGGATCGGCCACCCGGAGGCCGCCGCGATCCTGATGAAGCTCCAGGGCGCGACCACGCCCAGGCCGATGACCCACGACCTGCTCTCCGACATGCTCGGCGAGCTTGACGTCGAGTGCACGCGCGTGGCGGTCACCGAGCTGCGGGAGAACACGTTCTACGCGTCGATCACGCTGCGTGCGGCCGGCCGCGAGCTTGAGATCGACTCGCGGCCATCGGACGCGCTGGCGCTGGCGGTCCGGTCGGGCGCGCCCATCTTCGCCGCCGACGAGGTGATCAGCGAGTCCGCGATCGAGTTCGAGCACGAGGTCGAGGACACCGAGGAGGTGGTCGAGAAGTTCAAGAGCTTCCTCGACCAGGTCACCCCGGAGGACTTCGCCTCCGACGAGTAGACGGGACCGCCGGCCCGATCGGCCGCCGGATCTCCCGCGGAGGACCGGGCCGGATCAGTGCGCCGGCGCCGGCCATCGGACCGCAGCGAGCACTCGCTCCACGAGCTCGTCGAAGGAGATCCCGGCCGCCTCGGCCGCCTGCGGCAGCAGGCTCGTCTCGGTCAGCCCCGGGACCGGGTTGAGCTCCAGCACCTGCAGCTCGCCGGTGGAGCGCTCCAGGATCATGTCGATCCGGGCGAAACCCGAGCAGCCGAACAGCTCCCAGGTCGAGAGCGCGATCGCCGCCGCCCGCGCCGCGATCCCGGCCTCAAGGCTCGCCGGGCACTGAAAGCGCGTGCGGCCGATCTCGTAGCGCGCCTCGAAGTCGTAGAAGTCGTCGCCGTCGCGCGGCTCCGGCATCGCCTCCACGATCGGCAGCGCGATCGGTCCGCGACCTGGATCCTCCAGCAGCGACACCGCCAGCTCACGCCCGTCGACGTGGCGCTCGAGCAGCACCTTGCGGTCGTAGGAGAACGCGGCGACGAGCGCCGTGGGGACGTCCGCCGGCGTCGCCGCGAACTTGATCCCGAGCGCGGAGCCGCCGCGAGCCGGCTTGACGACGATCGGGAACTCGAGCCGCTCCTCGATCGCCGGCAGCGCCTGCGCGGCGCCGAGCGTGCCCAGCGCGGTCTCGTTGAGCGCGTAGAAGTCCGGCGTGGGGATGCCGCGGTCGCGCATCGCGTGCTTGGCCAGCACCTTGTCCGAGGCCCGCACGCAGGCCGATACCCCCGACCCGGTGAACGGGATCCCGAGCACCTCCAGCAGCTCCTGCACGGTCCCGTCCTCGCCGTCACGGCCGTGGAGCGCGATGAAAGCCACGTCGGGCCGGGTCTCGCCGAGGCGGGTGACCAGATCCGGGCCGGCATCGATCGCCACGACCTCGTGGCCGAGCCGCTCGAGCGCGTCCTTGACGCGTGCGCCGGAGCGCAGCGAGACCTGGCGCTCGAGCGAGCGCCCGCCCTCCAGGACCGCGACCCTCCGGGTCATCCGGCGCGCTTGCGCTGCGCGGGCAGCTGCACCACGGGCGCGAGCTCGCCACGGCCGCCTGCGGCCGCCGTCGATCCCGCCGCGCCGGCCCCTGGCCGCGCCGAACCCGTCGTGCGCGCGTCCGCGCCCGCCGCTCCGCCCGCCCCACCCACCCCGGTGCCGGGGCTCGCGGTGCCGACCGAGTCGGCGCGCTGGGCCGGACGTGACGGCCGCTGTGCCGGGGAGGTCCCCGTTAGCGTCCCGTAGATCGCCACCTGCTCGCGCACGACCTCGCCGATCCGGCGGATGCCCTCGCGGATCTCGTCCTCGGCGACCCCGGAGAAGTTCAGGCGCATCGACGACCCGCCGCGGCCGTCGACGAACGCGGCCCGACCGGGCACGAACGCGACCCGATCCGAGATCGCGCGCGCCAGCAGGTCGGTGGTGTCGATGTAGTCCGGGAGCGTCGCCCAGATGAACAGGCCGCCCTGGGGCCTGGTCCACTCCGCCTCGCGCGGGAAGTGCTCGGCCAGCGCGTCGAGCATGACGTCCCGCCGGCGGCGATAGATCTCAAGCAGCGAGCGGACGTACTGGTCCCAGGGGCCGGCCTGGAAGTACGCCGAGACGAAGTACTGCGCGATCGAGGACGAGCACAGGTCCGAGCCCTGCTTGCCGAGCTGCAGCTTCGCGAGGATCGGCGCCGGGGCGGCGGTCCAGCCCAGCCGCGCCCCGGGCGAGAGGATCTTGGAGAAGGTGCCGGCATAGATCACGAAGTCCTGGTCGAGCGACCGCAGCGGCGGCAGCGGCTCTCCCTCGTAGCGCAGCAGGCCGTAGGGGTTGTCCTCCAGCACGAGCAGCTCGCGCTCGGCGGCGATCTCCACCAGCCGGCGGCGCCGCTCTAGCGACAGTGTGACGCCAGCCGGGTTGTGGAAGTTCGGCACGGTGTAGATGAACTTGGGGCGCCGACCGGACCGCTCGAGCGCCTCGAGCGTCTCCTCCAGGACGTCGATCCGCATGCCGTCGCGGTCGATCTCGATCTGGACGACGTCGGCCTGGTAGGAGCAGAAGGTGGGGATCGCCCCCGGGTAGGTCGGCGCCTCGGCGACGATCACGTCGCCCGGGTCGATCAGCGTCTTGCACACCAGGTCGATCGCCTGCTGCGCACCGGTCGTGACCAGCAGCTCGTCGGACTCGACCCGCATCCCCTCGGCCGCCATCACCGAGCCGATGCAGTCCCTGACGAGGGCCAGGCCCTCGGTCGGCCCGTACTGGAGCGCGCGCGCGCAGGAGCTTGACGCGACGTCGCCCATCAGCGACGCGTAGGAGTCCGGCGGGAAGGTGGAGGTGTCAGGCAGGCCGCCGGCCAGCGAGATCACGTCGTCTCGCTCGATCAGGGCCATGAGGTCGCGCATCGCCGAGGACCGCATCACCTTCGTGCGCTGGGCGAACAGGCCCGCGTAGCGCTCCAGGTCGTGCGCCGTCGACCGCTGCCTGCCGGTGGCCCGTCCCGCGGCGCGGTCGCCGGACTCGGAGTCCGCGCCGCGGCTCACGCTGGACGCTCGTCTATCGTCACGATCGGTCACGGTACAGCACATTGCACCTCGTCTTCGACATCTGCCAGGGGATCGGGATCGCGGCGGCGGTCGGAATCCGGCCGTTCCTGCCGTCGCTGGTCGTCGCCGCGCTGGCCGCGGGCGACATCGAGATCGACTTCGCGCACAGCTCGTACTCCTTCCTGCAGGATCCGCTGTTCCTGCTGCTGATGGTGTTCGGGGTGGCGGTGCTGGGGCTGACCGAGCGGTACGTATCGCGCGAGGCCCTGTCGCAGCGCTCGGTGACGGTCGCGCTGGGCCTGATCAGCATGGCGATCGGCGCCCTGATGTTCGCCGGCTCGCTCGCCCAGGACCGCTACGCCGCCTGGCCGGGGCTGGTGGGCGGGGTGCTCTGCGCCGTCGTCGGCGTGCTCGCGACGGGACCGCTCCTGGGGCGCGTTCGCGCGCGGCTGGATCCGCAGTCCGCGTCGGCCGTGCCGCTGTTCGCGGAGGCGGCGGCGGTCGTCGCTGCCGCCCTGTCGGTGATCGCCCCGCCGGTCGGCGTGATCGTGCTGGCGCTCCTGCTGTGGCTGCTGGCGGCCGGTCGCCGGCGCGGCGAGCAGAAGTACGCCGGCCTGCGGATCCTGCGGTGACGCCTCGCTCGCCGGGGGCGAGCGCCCTCCAGCCGTGAGCGACGCGCGCAAGCTTGTGCTGGTGGTGATCGACGCGATGAAGCCGTCGATGCTGGAGCGCGTGATGGCGGCCGGGCAGGCGCCGGCGCTTGCGAGGATCGCCAGCGAGGGCGCGTACGTGGGCGACTGCGTCGCCGCCTTCCCGTCCGTCACGCCGGTGTGCGCCGCGACGATCACCACCGGCGTCGGCCCCGACCGCCACGGGATCCCGAGCATGAACTGGTATCACCGCGGCGAGGGCCGGTATGTCGAGTATGGCTCCAGCTTCTCGGCCAGCCGCCAGTTCGGCGTCCTGCGATCGCTGACCGACACCGTCTACCGGATGAACTCCGAGCACCTCTCGCGTGCGGTCCCGACCGTGTTCGAGTCCCTCGACGACGCCGACGTGCGAACCGCAGGGACGACCTACCTGATCTACCGCGGCCGCCACGAGCACGAGGTGGCCGGCGAGTCCACCCTCGCGCGGATCGTCACCTCGACGCTCTTCCGGCGCACGATCGAGGGCCCGCGCGAGCTGTTCTACGCCGACCTGTACGCGTCGCGGCGAACCGGCTGCAGGGGGCAGCTGGGCCTCCCCGGCGCCCGCGATCAGCACACGGGCTGCGTCGGCGCGTACCTGGTCGAGAACGACCTGTTCGACTTCATGCTCTACTCGCTGCCCGACAACGACGCCTGGTCGCACCGCAACGGGCCGCACGCCCAGGTCACATCGCTGGCCGCCGCGGACCGCCAGCTGGAGCGCCTGATGCATGCGGCCGGCGGTCCGGACGAGTTCCTGGACGACTACGCCGTGATCGTGTGCTCGGATCACTCCCAGGCGCCGGTAGAGAGGCGCATCCGCCTGGACCTGGCGTTCGGCGACTTCCAGGTCGCGCTCCCCGGCCGCGCGGGCTCCGAGGCCGCCGAGGTCGCGCTCTGCCCCGCGCAACGGGCGGCGATGGTCTACGCGCTGGACCCCGAGCGAGCACCCGACACGCTGGCGCGCGCGCGGCGGGTGGCGGCCGGCCTTGAGGGGGTGGACCTGGTGATCTGGCTCGAAGGCGAGGAGGCGGTGATCCGCAGCCGCCGCGGCGAGCTGCGCTTCGCGCCCGGGGGCGAGCTCGTGGACGGCGGCGGCGCGCGCTGGAGCGTCGAGGGCGACCTGGCGGTGCTGCGGGCCGAGATCCAGGACGACAGGCTGCTCTGCACCGAGTATCCGGATGCGCTGGCACGGGTCTGGTCGGCGCTTGGCTGCGAGGCGGCCGGGGAGCTGCTGCTCTCGGCGGCGCCGGGCTACGAGTTCGTGGACTGGGGAGGCTCCGACCACGTCGGCGGCGGCTCGCATGGCTCGCTGCACCGCTCGGACTCGCTGGGCGCCCTGCTGTGGTGCGGCACCGGGCCCGGCTCCCGCGCCGCCCGCGAGCAGTGGTCGCTGCGCGACATCGAGCCGATGGTCGTGGGGCACTTCGGTCTAGGATCGGTGCAGACTGCCGATTAGAGAGCTGTTAGCGCGCGCGACCATCGGAATCGCGAAACCGATCGACGGCTAAATTTGTGGCGATGCCAGAAGAGCTGACCTCAGCCGTTCCGCTGCCATTCCACGCACGGGTGAAGCACGGCGTACGCAAGCCGGCCAACTGGCTGCAGCTGATCCGCTACGCGGCGGTCGGTGCCAGCGGGTACGTAGTCAACCTGGTCGTGTTCGCTGTCTGCCTGCACCTGATGGGCATCGACTACAAGGTGGCGGCCGTGATCTCGTTCGTCGTCTCGGTGCTCAACAACTTCTGGTGGAACCGCCACTGGACGTTCAGCAGCCAGCGCGTGGACCACCCGGTGACCCAGGCGGTTCGCTTCTTCGCGATCTCGGCGGTCGCCTTCGGCTTCAGCTACGTGATCCTGATCTCGCTGGTCGACGGCGCGGGCTTCTCGAAGGTGCTGGCTCAGGCCATCTCGATCGTCTGCGCTACGCCGCTGTCGTTCGTCGGCCAGAAGCTCTGGAGCTTTCGCGGCTGAGCGGGTGAGAGGGCCCGTCCGTGCGCTGACGCTGGCGGCGCTCGGCGTGCTCGCGCTGGCGGTGCCCGCCTCGGCGGTCGCGGCCGGGGCCTCGGTCGCCTCCACCGTCTCCCAGGCGGTCGGGGCCCGAGCCTCGGTCGCCTCCACCGGCTCCCCGGCCGTCGGGCGCTCCTCCGTCGCGACGCCGGCGGTCGCCGGCACTCAGGCGGCCACGCACCCGTCCGCCGCACCCCCACCGCTGGTCACCGGCGCGCCCGCCGCGGCCGCGACGCTCGTCCCCTCGCCGAGCTCCACGCCGCGCGGCTATCGCCTCACGGCCGCGCAGGCGCTGGCGATAGCGAGGGCCGACCCGCGGGTGCGCGCGGCGCTGCGCGGCCATCGGGTCTGGGTCGCCTACGAGTACACGCGCGGGTGGCCCAACTGGCAGGTCAGCTGGTTCACCCAGTCAGCTCCCGCGCGCGAGGAGATCCAGGTCTACGTCGACGACGTGACGGGGACCGTGACCCAGGTGTGGACGGGGTTCCAGGTCGCGTGGACGATGGCGCGTGGCTATCCCGGCGCGTTCGGGCGTCAGATCAACGCGTGGTACGTGTGGCTGGCGCTGTCGGCGATGTTCGTGGCGCCTTTCGTGCCGGCGCGGCGCAGGCGCGCCGGGGCGCGCGGTACGGAAGGGCCGCGGACGCGCGGCGCGGACGGGGCGCGGGCCGGACCTCGCCTCACCTGGCTGCACCTCGACCTGCTCGTCCTGCTCGGATTCTCGGTCTCGCTCGCGCTCTTCAACCACGCCGACATCGGGCTGTCGGTGCCGCTGATCTACCCGCCCCTGATCTATCTGATGGTGCGGATGCTGCTGCTCGCCAACCGGCGCGGCGTCCCGCGCCTGCCGGTCCGCACCCTCGTGGGCGACCGCTGGCTGCTGGCGGGGACGGTCGCCCTGATGGCCTTCAGGATCGCGCTGAACGTGCTCAACTCCAACGTGATCGACGTCGGCTTCGCGGGCGTGATCGGAGCCGACAGGCTCGTCCACGGGCAGCCGCTGTACGGGGGCTGGCCGCACGACAACATGTACGGCGACACCTACGGGCCTTTCAACTACTACATGTACGTCCCGTTCCGGCTCATCTTCGGCTGGAGCGGCGCCTGGGACTCCCTGCCCGCGGCGCACGGAGCCTCGATCTCCTTCGACGTGCTGACGCTGGCCGGCCTGTACCTGCTCGGCCGCCGGCTGCGGGGCCACTCGCTCGGCGTGCTGCTCGCGTACTGCTGGGCCGCGTATCCGTTCACGGCCTGGGCGCTGGAGTCCAACACAAACGACAGCCTGGTCTCGGCGACGCTCGTGCTGACGCTGCTGGTGATCTCGTCGGCGCCCGCGCGAGGGTTCGCCGCGGCGCTGGCCGGGATGACCAAGCTCGCGCCGTTCGCGCTCGTGCCGCTGCTGGTGCGCGGCACCGACGACCGTCCGCGCGAGCGCTCGCTGGCCGCCTTCATCGTCGCCTTCGCGCTCGGCTGCTTCGTGATCATGCTGCCGGTGCTCCTGGACGGCAACTTCGCTCGCTTCTGGCAGGACTCGGTGCAGTACCAGTCCGGCCGCGTCACCCCGTTCACCGTGTGGGGGCTCTGGGGCGGCCTGTCGGCGGTCCAGCACCTGGCGCAGGGCGCCGTGGTGGCGCTGGCGATAGGCGCCGCCTTCCTGCCCGAGCGGCGCGGCGTGGTCGAGATCGCGGCCCTTTCGGCCGCGATCCTGATCGCGCTGCAGATGGTCGCCAACTACTGGCTGTACTCCTACATCGTCTGGTTCTACCCGCTGGTGATCTTCGCGCTGCTGGCGAGCCATCCCACCCGGGTGCAGGCCTCGCTGCGGAAATGGGAGGCGTCCGAGCTGGACGATCCCCCGCCGCGACTGCGGATCGTCCCCACCTGATCCCCGCGTCCCCCGCCTCGCGCGCCCGGCGTCCGTGACGGCGACCGGAGCGCGGCGGCGCGGCGGCCGGCTGCGCGACAGGCTTGCGCAGATCAGGCAGATCCGTGGGTGGCGGGGAGCAGCAGCTGCTCGATCGACCGAGCCCGCATCGGCTCATCCGCGGTCATGATCAGCACGCCGTTGAGCCACGGGTCGTCGTCGGAGGTCTCGAAGCGAACCGGCATCTTGGTCGCGAGCGCCTCGATCGCCTGCTCCCGCCGCACGCCGATCACCCCGCCGCGGGCGCCGGTCATCCCGACGTCGGTGATGTAGGCGGTGCCGCCGGGCAGGATCCGGGCGTCGGCGGTGGGAACGTGCGTGTGGGTGCCGACCACCGCGGTCACGCGGCCGTCCAGGTACCAGCCCATGGCCACCTTCTCGCTGGTCGCCTCGGCGTGCATGTCGACGAGGATGTGGTCCGCGCGACCGCGCAGGGCGTGCAGGCTCGCGTCCGCCTCGGCGAACGCCGGACGACCGGCGTCCATGAACAGGTTGCCCGACAGCGAGACGACTCCGAGCGAGACTCCGTTGCGGGTGACGACGCACGAGCCGTGTCCAGGCTGGCTGCGCAGGAAGTTGGCGGGCCGCAGGATCGCGTCGTGCTCGTCCAGGTAGGGATAGATCTCCCGCTGGCGGTAGGTGTGGTTGCCGAGCGTGATCACGTCCACCCCGGCCGCGAACAGCTGATCGGCGATCTTCGGCGTGATCCCCACGCCGCCGGCGACGTTCTCGCCGTTGACCACCACGAAGTCCGGGTCATGGCGCTCGCGCAGCACCGGGAGCAGGGCGAGCAGGGCGCGCTTGCCCGAGCCGCCGACCACATCCCCGGCGAACAGGATCCTGGCGTGTCTACCCATCTCGGTCGGGTCGCATACTGTCACCAGTATGCGTCCCTGGGTCCGAGCGCGCGTGGCGCCCGCGGAGCCCGACGCTCCGCGACAGGGAGCCGACCGGGAGCCGGCGTCGGCCGACGCCGCCGAGCGCGGGCAGCGCGCGGCGCCACCTCCGGGCGCGGTCTCCCCGCCGCCCGTCGTCCTGCCGCGCTGGGTCCAGCTCGTGCTGCTGCCGCTCGCCCTGCTCGGCCTGTGGGCGCTCGCGCGCGCCGCCGGTCCCGTGCTGCTGATCCTGATCGCCGCCGCCGTCGTGGCGCTGATCCTGACCCCGCCGGTGCGGATGCTGGAGCGCTGGCTGCCGCGCGGGATAGCGATCTTCCTCGCCTACCTCGGGGTGTTCGTGGTCGTGGCGGCGGTCAGCGTCCTGCTCGCGACGCCGGTCGCCAACGAGGTCTCCAGCCTGGCGCACAACTTCCCGCAGATCGTGCGCCACGCCAACCAGCAGCTCGACAGCGTCCAGAGCTGGCTGACCTCCCACGGGATCCACATCCAGGTCAAGAGCCAGGGCCAGACGGCGCTGCAGACGCTTCAGCGCGACGTGCTCAAGCGCTCCGGCGCGATCGTCTCGTTCTCCCGCAGCCTCCTCTCGGGACTGGTGACGATCGGCCTGGACCTGATCCTGACGCTGGTGCTGTCGATCTACCTGCTGGTCTACGGCCGTGAGATCGGAGCGCTGGCGCGGCGGCTGATGCCGCCCGGGGACGGGACCCCGGAGGACGACTACCCGCGCCTCGTGCAGCAGGCCGTCTCCGGATACGTTCGCGGTCAGCTGCTGTTCAGCCTGGTGATGGGCGCCAGCGCGACGCTCGCGCTTGAGGCCTTCGGACTGCTGGGGATCTTCCCCGCCGGCAGCGACTACTCCGTGTTCTTCGGAGCCTTCTACGGCCTGATGGAGTTCATCCCCTACATCGGGCCGATCATCGGTCCGGTGCCGGCGGTCGTGGTCGGCCTGCTGGAGAGCCCGCTGACGGCGCTCTGGCTGGTCCTGCTGTTCGTCGCGCTGCAGCAGCTGGAGGGGCACGTGGTGGCGCCCCAGGTGTTCCGGATCTCGCTGCGGATCAACCCGATCCTGATCATCCTCGCGCTCCTGGTCGGCTACCAGCTGTACGGGATCGCCGGCGCGCTGGTGGCGCTCCCGGTGATCGCGGTGCTGCGCCAGACCGCGCTCTACCTGCGCCGGCACATGGTCCTGGAGCCCTGGAGCGTGGCCGGGCCCGGGCTGCTGTCGGGTCCGCCGGGCGCGGCCCCGCCGAGCGGGTCCGAGCAGGGCACCGGGAGCACCGGCACTGAGGGCGACGGCGCCACCGACGGCGGCGTCGCCACCACGGGCAGCGGAGGCAACGGTGCTCCCCGGGAGGCCGCCGCTCCCCGGGAGGCCGCCGCCCCCCGGGAGGCCGCCGCTCCCCGGGAGGCCGCCGCTCCCCGGGAGGCCGCCGCCCCCCAGAGTGCGATCGCGAGCCCCAGGCGGATCGATTAGGGTGGGAGCGGTGTCGACGACCGCGTCCACCAAGCCGCGGGCGCCGCTCACCGCCCGCGCGCTCTCCAAGCGCTTCGGCGCTCGCGTCGCGCTGCGCGAGCTCAGCTTCGAGCTGGCTCCCGGAGAGCGGGTGGGCATCGTCGGCCCCAACGGCGCCGGCAAGACCACGCTGCTATCGATCCTCGCCGGGGTGCTCGCGCCGGATCACGGCGATCTGATCGGCTCCGGCCGCCGCGCCGGCTGGGTCCCCCAGCAGCCTTCGCTGTACTCCAAGCTCTCGGTCGCCGAGAACCTTCGACTGTTCGCGAGGCTGGAGCGCCTCGCCGAGCCGGACGCGGCGGTCGAGCGGATGCTCGAGCAGACCGGCCTCCGCGACCGGGCGAACGACGAGGTCGGCCGGCTCTCCGGCGGCAACCGGCAGCGCGTCAACATCGCGATCGGACTGCTCGCCGAGCCGCCCGTGCTGCTGCTCGACGAGCCCACGGCGGCGCTGGACCCCAGCCAGCGGGAGCGCCTGTGGGAGTTCATCTCGAGTCTCGGCGACGACGGGACGACGGTCGTCTTCTCGACCCATGACGTCTCCGAGGTCGAGCGCCACGCCCACCGGGTCATGCTCCTCGCGGAGGGCGAGCTGCTGTTCAGCGGCACCCCCGGGGAGCTGGAGCGCGCCGTGGCCGACGGCAGCGCGCCGGGTGCCGGGCGGTCGGCCGACCTGGAGTCCGCTCTGCTGCGGTTCCTGAAGCTGCACGGACACTGATGCCCCGCGTGAGAAGGCCGGGACCGGTCTGGCGACCATGCGCTGGCTGCTGATCAAGGACCTGCAGATCCTCCGCCGGTCGCCGCTGCTGGTCGCGCTCCTGATCGTCTATCCGGTCGCGATCTCGCTGCTGATCGGGTTCGCGCTGTCGAGCCCGCCCGGGAAGCCGAAGGTCGCCTTCTACGACCAGGTGCCCCGCGGCCAGGGGATCGTCCGTCTCGGCAGCCAGCGGCTGAACGTCGGCGGCTACGCCTCGGACCTGCTGAGCTCGATCCAGCCGATCCGGGTCCGCTCGCTGGCGGCCGCGACCGCCGACGTTCGAGGCGGACGCGCGCTCGCGGCGCTGGTGATCCCGGCCGATCTGCCGGCGCAGATCCAGGGCCTGATCCAGGAGGGGGTCGGGAGCCCGACGGTGCAGCTCTACCTGAACACGTCGGACCCGATCGAGCGGGAGTTCGTCGACCAGGCGATCACCGCGCGGGTCACGCAGGTCGAGCAGGCCGTCTCCAAGCAGGTGCTGCGCGTCGCGGTCGACGACCTGCAGGAGGTGCTCAACGGGGGACGGGTGCAGATCCTGGACCAGAGCGTCTCCCTGCTGGGTCTGCGCAACGCCCGCACGATCGTCTCAGGCACGCTGCGATCGCTGCCCGCCGGCTCGCCGCTGCGCCCGGCGCTCAGGCGGGTGATCGACTTCGCCGATCTGGCGATCGAGGGGCTCGGGTTCGCCAGCCCGGTGCTCGGCTCGATCGGCTCGCCGCTGACGGTGCAGAGATTCGAGCTCGCCGGTCGCACGACTCCGACGGCCACCTACGCGGCCGCGATCGCGGTCGTCGTCTCGCTGATGTTCGTCGCGATGCTGCTGGCGGCCGGGATGCTCGCGGTCGAGCGGTCCGAGAACGCCTACCCGCGCCTCGCCCGCGGGCTGGTCTCCACGCCGGCGCTGCTGGCCGAGAAGACGCTGCTCGCCGGCGGCCTGGCGGCCGTGACCGCGCTGCTGATGGCCGCAGGGGTCTCGGCCTTCGTGCACCTCGACTGGGGCCGGCTGGAGCTGTGGGCGCTCGCCCTCGGGTTCGGCGGGCTCGCCTTCGGCGCGCTGGGGACCGCGCTTGGCGCCCTGGCGCGCGAGGTGAGCGCCGCCTCCCTGATGGCGTTCGGGGTCTCGCTGCCGATCGCGTTCATGGCGCTCGTGCCGGCCAGCGCCGTGTCGGCGACGCTCGCGTCGGTGCTCGACGCGGTCGCCTTCGCGTTCCCGTTCCGGGCCGCGCTGCAGGCCGCGTCGAGCGCGTTCTCGGGAGGGCCGCCGGCGCTCGTTCCGGCGCTCGCGCACCTGGCGGCGCTGTCGCTCGTGTTCGGCGCATTGGCGACGCTCGCGATGCGCCGATTCGCCAAGCGCTGACCGCCGCGGCGCCGGGCCGCCCGGCGTCTCAGCGCTGCCCGGTCGCGCGCATGAACCCCAGCACGCTCAGCGCGGTGACGATGAACGCCAGGATCGGAAGCGTCGCGCCGATCACCCCGATCACAGCGAGCACGAGGCTGACCACGCCGATCGCCCCGGCCGTGGCCCCGGTGACCACCATCCGATACGCGCGCTGCTCGCGCACCCTGCGCGGGGTGTAGCCGCCGCGACGCTCAAGCTCGCCCATCCATCAAGCGTACCGGTCGCGCGCACGCGCGACGGGGGGACGCTACAGTCCGCGGTCGCGATGGCGCAACCACCGGCGTTCCTGCTGCTCTACACCTACGTCGAGGACATCCTCGAGCGTCGGGCCCCGCACCGTGAGGAGCACCTGGCGAGGATCGCCGCCGAGCGTGAGGCCGGCCACCTGCTGGTGGCGGGGGCGATCGGCGATCCGCCGAGCGGCGCGGCGATCGGCCTGCGAGACGTCTCCCGCGACTACGTCGAGCGCTTCGTCGCCGGCGACCCGTACGTCACGGCCGGGCTGGTGACCGGCTGGCGCATCGAGCCCTGGGCCGTGGTCTAGACGCCGGCTCGCCGGCCCGCACGGGGACGGCGGGGGCGCGCGCACGGCGCCGGCGGGGGCGCGGGTGCGATCGCGGCGGTCCGGCCGGCCACCCCCGCCGCGCGGCGGTCCGGCGGTCGTGCGGAGCGCGGGCGGTGCGTCGCCGGCGGCCCTCCGCGCCGGTATCCTCGGCGGCAGCGATGCCCTTCCCGCAGACCCGCCTGCGACGTCTCAGGGCGACTCCCGCGCTGCGCGGCCTGGTGCGCGAGACTCGCCTGGAGGCCGCGGACCTCATCTATCCGATGTTCGTCGCGCACGGCCTGGACCGGCGTGAGCCGATCGCGGAGATGCCCGGGATCGACCAGCTGTCGATCGGCCATGCGGTCGCCGAGGCCGGCGAGGCGGCGGCGCTCGGGATACCCGCCGTGCTGCTGTTCGGGCTGCCGGCCGCCAAGGACGAGGAGGGGACGGGCGCCTGGGACGACGAGGGCGTCGTCCAGCTCGCCACCCGCGCGATCAAGGAGGCGCACCCCGAGCT
>JAJZWB010000183.1 GCA_021846845.1 Actinomycetes bacterium
TGGGTCGCTGCGCCCCCGGCAGCCCCTGGGTCGCTGCGCCCCCGGCAGCCCCTGGGTCGCTGCGCCCCCGGCAGCCCCTGGGTCGCTGCACCCCCGGCCGGGCCTGGATCGCCGCGCCCCGGCTGACGTGCGGCCGGCGAATGCCGCGCGCGACCGCCTACGGGGCCGCAGACGTGGTGCAATGCCGGTCATGGAGCGGACCGCGCCCACGGAGCAGCCCACGCCCTCTGCCAGCCGGCCGCCGCACGCGCCACCCGCCACACCCACGGTCCGACGGGAGCCGCAGTCACCGGAGTCCCTGCGGCCGGCCGGCAAGCGCCCGAGCCCCAGCGCGGCGCTGTTCATCACCTGCCTGGCCGACACCCTGTTTCCGCAGGTCGGGCGCGCGACGGTCCGACTGCTGGAGCGGCTCGGGGTGGCGGTCGCGTTCCCGCTCCAGCAGACCTGCTGCGGCCAGATGCACTTCAACACCGGATACGCGCGCGAGACCGAGCCGCTCGTGCGACGCTTCGTGCGGGCATTCGCCGACAGCCCCCTGATCGTGTCGCCATCGGCGTCGTGCGTGGGCATGGTGCGCGAGAACTACACGGCGCTCGCGGCCGCCTCCGGGGACCGGGGCCTTGCGCGCGAGGCGGAGGCGATCGCCTCGCGGACGCTGGAGCTCACGGAGATGCTGGTCGACCGGCTTGACGTGATCGACGTCGGCGCGTACTTCCCCCACCGGGTCACCTATCACCCAACCTGCCACAGCCAGCGGATGCTCGGACTCGGCGACCGGCCGCTGCGCCTGCTCGGAGCCGTCCGCGGACTGGAGCTGCTTCCACTTCCGGACGCCGCGCAGTGCTGCGGCTTCGGCGGCACGTTCGCGGTCAAGAACGCCGACACGTCGGTCGCGATCCTGACCGACAAGCTGCGAGCGATCCTCGACACGGGGGCCGAGGTCTGCACCAGCGTCGACAGCTCCTGCCTGATGCAGATCGGAGGGGGCCTGTCACGGCAGCGCGCCGGTGCGCGGACGATGCACCTGGCGGAGATCCTGGCGTCGACCGAGCCCTGATGGACACGCCGGCGCCGCCCCCGTTCCCGCAGGCCGCCCGCGCGGCTCTGGCGGACGCGCAGCTGCGCCACAACCTCAAGCGCGTGACGGCCGCGATCCGCGTCAAGCGGGCCGCCGCAACCGGAGAGCTGCCTGACTGGGAGGCACTGCGGGCGGCCGGCGCAGCGATCAAGGAGCGGACACTGCGCCATCTTGATGAGCACCTGGTGGCGCTGGAGTCCGCGGTGACCGCCGCGGGGGGCGTCGTCCACTGGGCGCGTGACGCCGACGAGGCCGATGCGATCGTCTGCGAGCTGGTGGCCGCTCACGGCGCCGATCTGGTCGTGAAGGCCAAGTCGCTGACCACCGAGGAGATCGGACTCAACGAGGCGCTCGCCGAGCGTGGGATCGCCGCGATCGAGACCGACCTCGCGCAGCTGATCGTGCAGCTCGGCGGGGACACGCCGTCGCACATCCTCGTGCCCGCGATCCACCGCAACCGGGCCGAGATCCGGGAGCTGTTCCTGCGCACGATCCCCGGGGCCCCGACCGACCTCTCCGACGACCCGCATGAGCTGGCCGAGCTGGCGCGCTCGCATCTGCGAGCGCGGTTCCTCGACGCCACGGTCGGGATCTGCGGCGTCAACTTCGCGATCGCCGAGACCGGGACCGTGGTGCTGCTGGAGTCCGAGGGCAACGCGCGGATGTGCACGACGCTGCCGGAGCTGCTGATCGCCGTGATGGGGATCGAGAAGGTGGTCCCCAGCTGGGAGGACCTGGGGGTCCTGCTGCAGCTGCTTCCCCGCTCGTCCACGGCGGAGCGGATGAACCCCTATACGTCGCTGTGGACCGGGACCGTGGCCGGCGACGGACCGCGGGCCTTTCACCTGGTGCTGCTGGACAACGGGCGCACCGACGTGCTCGCCGACCGGGTCGGCCGGCAGGCGCTGCGCTGCATCCGCTGCTCGGCGTGCCTGAACGTCTGCCCCGTGTACGAGCGGACCGGCGGCCACGCCTACGGATCGGTGTACCCCGGGCCGATCGGCGCGATCCTGACCCCCATGCTGCGCCCCGGCGAAGCCGGGTCGCTGCCCTACGCGTCGACCCTGTGCGGCGCCTGCTACGAGGTCTGCCCGGTCAAGATCGACATCCCCAGCGTGCTGGTCCACCTTCGGGCAAGGCACGTCCAGGCCCGATCGCGACCCGACGACAGCCCGCACCGGCGACCCTACGGGGCAAGGCACGTCCAGGCCCGATCGCGGCCCGACTACAGCCCGCGCCGGCGACCCTACGGGGCAAGGCACGTCCAGGCCCGATCGCGGCCCGACTACAGCCCGCGCCGGCGACCCTACGGGGCAAGGCACGTCCGGGCCCGATCGCGTCCCGACGGCAGCCCGCGCCGGCGACCCGACGCCGAGCGGCTGGCGATGCGCATCCTGGCGCGTGTGTTCGCCAGCCGCCGCCTTTACGAGGCCGCGCAGCGCACCGGCCGCGTGACGATGCCGTCCCTGGAGTGGACAAAGCGCATTCCGGGGGCGCTGAGTGGCTGGGGCTCGGCGCGCGACCTGCCCGAGATCCCGGCGCAGAGCTTCCGCGACTGGTGGCGATCGAACCGGTGATCGGCGCCAGAGAGCAGATCCTGGGACGGATCAGGACGGCGCTGGGCGACGTGCCCGCGGCAGAGCGCGCGACCGATGTCCCGGTACCGCGGGACTATCGCCGCACGGGTGAGCTGGCGGCGGGCGACGAACGGCTGGTGGCCCGCCTGACCGAGCGGCTGCGCGACTACCGGGCGGACGTGATCCGCTGCCCGGACGCGCAGATCGGCGCGCGGATCGCGACGGCATGTCTGGAGCGTGGCCTGCGGCGGCTCGCGATCCCGCCTGCGCTGGAGCCCGCCTGGCATCCACCGGGCGTCGAACTGGTCGCCGACACCGGCTGCACGCCGGCTGAGCTGGACGCGCTGGGTGCGGCGCTGACCGGCTGCGCGGCAGCGATCGCCGAGACGGGCACGCTGGTGCTGGACGGCGGCCCGCGCTGCGGTCGCCGGGCGCTCACGCTGATCCCCGACCATCACATCTGCGTCGTCGAGCGCCGGCAGATCGTGCAGCTGGTACCGGAGGGGCTCGCGGTGGTCGGACCCGCCGGCGGCGAGCCGGGGCGCCCCTTGACGTTGATCTCGGGTCCGTCGGCGAGCTCCGACATCGAGCTGACGCGGATCGAGGGGGTTCACGGCCCGCGACACCTCCTGGTCGTGATCGCCGAACCTGGGCCGCGCGCCGTGCGGTGCAGGTGACACCCAGCGCCGGGCGGACCGCGGACGGCGGTCTCGGCCGTCTGCCCCGGGGCGCACCGGAGGCCGGGGTCAGCTCGGCGCCGGCGACCGACTCGGCCTGAGGCGAGACGGAAGCGCGACCAGCGCCAGCGCCGCGCCCGCCGTCGCCACGAGCGCCGCCACGAGCAGGCCGAGGTCCATCCCGCTCACGAAGGCGCTCCGGGCGCCGTGTGCGACAACCTCGCCCGCGGGCCCGCCCAGTCGACCGGCGACCGCGAGAGCCGCGGCGAACGATTCGGTGGACGCGTGCGCCACCGTGGTCGGCAGATGGTGGACGGCGAGGACCCCGCCGAGTCGGTGTGCGTAGCGAGTGGACATCAGGCTGCCGACGATCGCGACGCCGAACGCGCCCCCCACCTGCAGGAACGTGCCGTTGGTCGCCGACCCGACGCCGGTGTGCACGGCCGGGACCGAGCCCATCACCGAGCCCGTCGCCGCCGGGATCACGAGCCCCGCGCCGACTCCGAGCAGGACGAAGCCGGAGACGATCTCGGCGTAGGTTGTGGACACGGTCGCGCCGGACGTGTCATAGAGCCCGGCGGCGATCAGCAGCATCCCCGCCACGACCGTCGCCTTGATCCCCAGCCGTCTCACGAAGATCGTCGACAGGGGCGCCATGACCGCGATCGCCGCGGCGGCGGGGAGGGTGCGCAGCCCGGCCTGCAGGGGCGTGTAGCCCAGCTGCAGCTGCAGGAACTGGGTGAGCACGAACAGCGCGCCGAACAGGCCGAACGTGACCAGGCCGACCGAAGAGACCGCGGCCGAGAAGCTGCGTCTGCGGAAGAATCCCAGCACGAGCATCGGATGGGAGCTGCGCCGTTCCCAGAGCACGAACGTCGCGAGCGCAACGATGCCCGCGGCTCCCGGGGCGATCACGAGGATCGAGGACCAGCCTCGCACCGGCGCTTCGATGATCGCCCACACCACGAGGCCCATCGCGACGATCGACAGCAGCGAGCCGGCGACATCGGGCGCGAGCGCGTGCTCGTTGCGGGAGTCCGGGACCAGCGGCAGCGCCAGCGCCAGCGCGATCACGGCGATCGGCACGTTGATGAGGAACACCGATCCCCACCAGAAGTGCGCCAGCAGCAGGCCACCTACGATGGGTCCCAGCGCGATCCCGGCTCCGCTAGTGCCGGCCCAGAGCCCCAGCGCGCGCTGACGCTCGCCCTCGTCCTGGAACGTATTGGTGATGATCGAGAGCGTCGAGGGCATGATCAGCGCCGCGCCGATCCCCATGCTCGCCCGCGCCGCGATCAGCATCTCAACCGAGCCGGAGGCCGAGGCCCAGGACGAGCCGGCGCCGAAGACCACCAGGCCGGCGAGGAACGTGCGCTTGCGACCCACCCTGTCCGCGAGGCTGCCGGCCACGAGCAGCAGGCCCGCGAACACCAGCACGTAGGCGTCGACGATCCACTGCAGCTCACTGGTGCTGGCGTTCAGCCTGCGCTCGAGCGTGGGCAGCACGACGTTGAGCACCGTGTTGTCCAGCGAGACGATCAGCAGCGGCAGGCACAGGACGGAGAGCGCGATCCATGGGCGCGTCCTCAGGCGATCCGGCCGCAGAGACCCGTCACGCGGGCGGTCTGCGCGCCCGCGGAGCCTCGCTCGCTGCGATGTCGACGAGGCGCCTTGCACACCCCCCACGATCTCGTGTCGCCATCCGGCGGCCATCGGTAGTCGTGCGCAGCTTCTCGCCGTGCAAACCGCGGCCCGGCCGACGGCCGTCACCGCGCGGAGCCGCACCGCGACCGCAGCCCGATCGAGCGGGCCAGGCGGGACATGCCCTGGCAACCGGGGGCCGCCATCGCGCTCGCGCCATTGCGGACGAATACTGACGAGCGTGCGGTCGATATCGGACGCGCACCGATGTGATTTCTGGTTGACTTAGCGGTGTGTTGGGCCGGGAACGTGCCGCGGGCCGGCATGTCTCGTCGTCAAGCGGCAACGGGCGAACCGGCCTTCCCCTACTGCC
>JAJZWB010000047.1 GCA_021846845.1 Actinomycetes bacterium
GCCGACCCGGTGAGCGGCGACCGTCGGCGCCGGCGCGCCGCGCTGCTCGCCGCCGGCGCGCTGCTGGCGCTCGTGGCCCTGGCCGTCGTGTCGACCCTGCTCACGGGCTCGGGCAACGGGCCGGGCCCCGGGTCCCCGAACCCCGCCACCACATCGAGCGCGACCTCAGGCACGCCCACGAGCACGCCCTCCACGGCGGCGACCGGGTCAGCTCCTTCGCCGGCGGCGCAGCGCCAGGGTCTGCCCGCCCCCGCCGGCCAGGTGTTCGGGGTGAGCGTCAACCGATTGTTCAACGACTTCAGCTACGCGCCGGCCCAGATCGACGCGCAGCTTGCGGCGGTCCGCGCCACGGGCGCGACGATCGCGCGCAGCGATGCGCTGTGGGAGGCGACCGAGCCGGGCGCGCCCGTCGACGGCCGCCACAGCTACGACTGGGCGTTCGACGACGAGATCGCCCGTTCGCTGGCCGCCCACGACCTGGCTTGGCTGCCGATCATCGACTACACGGCTCCCTGGGACCAGTCGATCCCCGGCCAGGATCACTCGCCCCCGCTGTCGGATGCGGGCTACGCCGACTATGCGGCGGCGTTCGCGGCCCGCTATGGGCCGGGTGGGAGCTTCTGGGCGGCCAATCCGGGCCTGCGCCCCGAGCCGGTCACGACGATCGAGATCTGGAACGAGCCGGACAGCCCCGAGTTCTGGCTTCCGTCGCCGGACCCGGCCGCCTACGCCGGCCTCTATCTCGCCGCGCGGGCGGCGATCGATCGGGTCGTCCCGACGATCCGAGTGATCGTCGGCGGCCTCACCGATCCGGCCCGCTTCCTGCCGGCGATGGTCAGCGCGCGTCCGCTGCTGCGCGCCCACGTCGACGGGGTCGCGATCCACCCCTACGGAAGCCCGGCGGTGGTGATCGCCAGGGTCCGGGCCGCGCGCGCCGCGCTCGTCTCGCTCGGCATGGCGTCGGTGCCGCTGTATGTGACCGAGTTCGGCTGGACCACGTCGCCCCCGGGCGCGCCCGACTACGCGGCGCCGACCGTGCGGAACGGCTACATCGTCAGGACGCTGGCAGCGCTCGGCCACCTGCGCTGCGGGCTGGCGGCGAGCCTTCTCTACACCTGGGTCACGCCCGAGGCCGACCCGCGAGACGCACAGGACTGGTACGGGATCGCCGATCCGGTCGCAACCGCTCCGACGGCCTCGACCGAGGCGTTCGCCGCCGGGCTGGCGGCCGCGGGCGGGCCCGAGCCGGCCGCCGCCCCGGCGCCATGTCCGAGCTGAGCGAAACACCGCGCGCCCGCTGCGGCTGCGGGAGGGGTGCCGCGACCCCCCTGGTTCACGCCTCCTGAGTCAGCGAACGCAGCTGGTCGCGACCGCGCCCTTCGCCCGGCAGCCCTCCAGCGCCAGCGCCGCGCCCGTGAATGCCCGCAACGCCGGCTTGGCGATCACCCTGCCGCCGGTCAGCCGCTCGAGCCCGGCGTAGTCGAATGGGATCGCGCCGGGCTGCTCGGACCCGATCCAGGTGTACCAGTAGAAGCCCGCGAGCCCCAGCGCCCTGCGCTGCGCGCCGAGCATCGGCAGCAGCGCGGAGATGTTCCGCGCCTGGCCCGCCTCGGTCGTGTCGAAGTCGAAGCCTGCGGAGACCCTCCCGAGGGCCGACGGCCAGCTCACCTCGGTCGCGAGCAGGGGCTTCGCGCCCATATGGAAGCGGTCCATCGCGCGGCGCATCAGTCGCAGGTAGACGATCACGTTCGCCGGCAGCTTCGTGAACCCGTTGACCGCCACGACGTCGAACAGGCGGCCCACGCCGGGGATCCGGTCCAGCTGTCCCAGCGAGCGCCAGGCCGTGTTGGTCAGCGCGCCGAGCACGACCTTCGCACCGGGGTCGGCGCGCTTGATCGCGGCGTGGGCGACGGCCAGCAGCCGCGTGTAGCTGCGCGCGAACGGCTGGTGCCAGTAGTAGGTCAGGTTGGGCTCATTCCAGATCTGCCAGGCGCGGATCGGCATCCTCGGGATAGCCGGGTTCTCGCTCCAGAAGCTGCCGTGCGGGCCGTAGCGGCCGATCAGCGCCGCCAGGTATGCCCCGAACGGCCCGTCGCGCCGCGGGGTCGATACCCCGTCGCGATTGGGCAGTGCGTCCCACGCGGGCGCGTACAGGACGGTCGGCAGGACGGCGATCCTGGCCCGCGCCGCGGCGGCGACGAGCTGGTCGGTGTATCCGAAGTCGAACGGCGCGCCCCCGACGTCGGTGAACTGCGAGCGCACCGCGGCGGGGACCTGCGCCCAGCTGCCGTACGGCTGCGCCTCTGACCAGCTGAACGCGGCGCGGATGCTCTCGACGCCGCTTGCCACCATCGTCCTGACCTGGGCCGTGAGGTCGATCCCGCTTCCCGCAGCTAGCAGCGGCCCGTCGGCGTCGACGCCGACGAACCCCTGGGGGACGGGCGCCCCGGCCGTGAGATGCACTGTCCGGCGCGTGCGGGAGGGCCGGGCGAGCGCGATCGGAGCCGCGAGCGTCAGGGCCGCCAGGACCAGCATGATCGCGGCCGCGCCGAGGCGACGCGCCGGCGTCCGTTTGAGCGGCGGCATGCCGGGCCAGTCTAGATCGGACGGGCCCGGAGCGGCCTCTGCACGCCCGCCCGGCGGCCTCTGCAAGCCCCCCGGCGGCCTCCGCCAGCCCCCCGGCGGCCTCTGTCAGCCCGCCCGGCGAGCTGCTCAGGAGCGCCGCAGCCGCAGCCGCACCACGACTCCCGCGGCCGCGAGCGTGAACCCCAGCGCGCCGGCGAGCCAGCTCTCATACCCGGTGTAAGGCAGCCTGCCGTGCGCGATCGTCGCCGTCGGCACCGTCGAGCTGGTGGGCGCCGGCGCGGCGGAGGTCGGCGGAGGGGAGGTAGTCGCCGGCGGGGTGGAGGACGTCGCAGGGGTGGAGGCAGTCGCCGGCGGGGTGGAGGCAGTCGCCGGCGGGGTGGAGGACGTCTGGTAGCTAGAGCTCGTCCCGGTCGTCGTCTGGGCGGCCGTGCCCGGATGGGTGGCGGTGGTCGGCGACGTGCCCGCGAACGGGTCCGTGTACTGCTGGTCGCCCGCGGAGCCGCCGGAAGCGAGCGCGGCGGCCGGGAGCGGCAGCGCGAGCGTCCCGGCGAGCAGCAGCCAGGTCAGCAGCCTGCGCGGGGTCCGGGGACGCACGTGCGCGAGTATTGCAATCGGCGAACGCCACCGCCAGAGCCCACGCCGGTCACGCGTGCATGATCCATTGCACGACCAGGGGTTTTGTGCGTGCAGGCGACGGCTGCTGTTACGGTGGCCGCGGCCTGCCCGGCCGAGGATGGCAGCTTCCAGACGACACCTGTGGCCCGTGCGGCCGACGCTTGCAGGCGCCCGCCGGCGCCGCAGGCGTGCGCGCGGACTGGCCGCCGCGGCGGTCGCGGCCGCGTCCCTGGGCAGCGGCCTGACGGCCGTCAGCTCGGGCGACCTCAGCAGCGAGATCGCCGCGACGCGCTCGGTCGCGAGCGCGCTCTCCCAACAGGTAGCCGCCGACTCGCGCCAGATCGCGTCCACCGCCGACGGGGTCGCCCGCGCGAGTGCGCGCCTCGCGTCGATCGAGCTGGCGCTCGGCGAGCGCACCCGGCAGCTGGCCGATGTCCAGCAGCAGCTGCTGGACGCGCGCGACCGGCTCGTGGAGCTGGAGAACCGGGTCAGGACCGCGACGCGGGCGCTGGCCGCCAACCTCGTCGCCGGCTACGAGAACGAACCGCCCAACCTGGTGTCGGTCGTGCTTGGCTCAGGCGGCTTCAGCCAGCTGCTGGACCAGATCTCGTTCGAGCAGCGCGTCGCCTCCCAGAACGCGTCGATCCTGCGGGCGACCCGGACCGCCCGTGCCCAGGTCTCGGCCGAGGCGGTGGCGCTGGGGTCGCTGGAGACTCGCGATCGGACGCTCGCGCTGCAGGTGATAGCCCAGCGCAATCAGGCGGCCGCCCTCCAGGCGGCGCTGCTGCGCCGCCAGCTGCAGCAGGAGACCGCGCGCGCCGCCGTCGCGAACCACCTCGGAGCGGTCAGGGCTCACCTGAGCTCGCTCCAGTCGCAGCTGAACGCGCTCGAGCGCCGTGCCGCGCAGCAGGCGCAGGCCAGCGCCGCGACCGGCAACGCGAACGTCGGCGGGATCGCGATCGACACCGGCGGGATGGTGCAGCCGCCGCCCAACGCTCCGCTCGCCGTGCGAGAGGTCATCGCCGCCGGCAACGCGATCGCGACCCTGCCATACATCTACGGCGGCGGCCATGCGTCGTTCCACGCCAACGGCTATGACTGCTCAGGCTCGGTGAGCTATGCGCTCGCAGCCGCCGGCCTGGTGAGCGCGCCGATGGTTTCGGGCCAGTTCGAGACCTGGGGCGACCCCGGCCCGGGCCAGTGGATAACCGTCTACGCGAACGCCGGCCATGTCTGGATGGACGTCGCCGGCTGGCGCTTCGACACGGTCGCGCTGGCCGAGTACGGGACCCGCTGGCATCAGGGCGGTGGCGAGTTCTCAGGCTTCGTCGTACGCCACCCGCCCGGGTTGTAGGTCGAGCCGGCCCCGGGTCGGTATGACGGACCCGGTCCGAGCCGGGATGGGGCATCCGGTCGTGGGCGGGGGCGGTGCCGGTCGTGGGCGGTGCGGCCGTGCGCGGGGGGCGGTGCCGGTCGTGTGCGGGGGGCGGTGCGGCCGTGCGCGGGGGGCGGTGCGGCCGTGCGTGCGGGACGGTGCCGGCCCGGCGGCGGTCAGGGGCGGGCCGGGCGAGCCGCCCGGCGGGCCTCCGCCCGGGTCGAGTGGACCAGCCGGCCGCCCGCCGTCCTGGTCGAGGAGACGACCGCCCTCCCGGGCCCGCCGTTGAACGTGACCCCGAACAGGCTGCCGTTGAACGCGAGCGCGCCCGGCACCGCCGTGACCTGGCCGTGGTTGGTCCCCGGGCCGCCGAGCCTGCGCCCACCCTCGAACAGCGTGATGCCGGTCGCGTTCCAGCCGGGGCTCTGGATCGTGCCGCTGAGTCCCCCGCTGGAGCTGGCGGTCGCGAACGCGAACCCGGTCGAGCCGAAGTCCGCCAGCGGCAGGGTCTGGCACGAGTTGCCGGAGCAGAGCGAGGGAGCCTCCACGATCCACTCGGCCGACGTGGTGTCGATCAGCCTGGCGTGCAGCCGCCGCTGGAAGGAACGGCCGGTGGTCAGGTCGAGGAGCGACATCGTGACCTGGTGGCCGGCGACGGTCACCGTCGCGCGCACGCCGTCGCCCGGCGCCACGCGCATCGAGATCGTGTTCGAGGCTGCCGGGACCAGCTCGAACCAGGCGCTCGACTGCTCACGCCCCCCCGGGCTGCAGTCGGCCTCGGTGCCGATCTGCTCGAGCGCCTGCGAGGACTGGCTGTAGCCCCCGATCCCGACCCAGAGAGACGAGTACGTCGGCGGTCCGGGGGTGCAGGTGACCGTCGGCTGGGTCCACTGGCCGACGACCTGCGTGAAGTGGACCCCCGGCCCGTGCACCGCGTAACCGGCCCAGTTGGTGGACTGCGTGCTGTCGGCCAGCGCGCCGGGCGCGGCGCCCAGCAGCCAGGCGAGCGCGCACGCGGCCAGGGCGGGCAGCCTCAGGCGCCCGAGCGCCGCCGTCAGGCGAAGCCTGCTCACGATCCTCCCGCCGCCGCCAGGATCGCGGCTGCCCGGCCGCGCAGGTCGTAGAGCGTCACGCCGTCCGCCAGCCGCACCCGGCGAGCTGCCCGCTGCGCGATCGCGATCGCGCTCCCGTGCCGGTCGTGGCCGGCCGTCCCGGACGGTGCCGACCAGTCTCCGAGCAGCCAGCCGAGGCGGCCGTCGCGCACCTCCATCGCGAGCCACCGGGCGCTGACCGCGGTCTCCCGCCCGGAGAATCCCCCCAGGCCGGCGACATTCGCGTCGGAGGTCAGGATCCATGCCGCGGCTCCGCTCTGGCTCTGGATCCCGATCGTGCCGCCACCGTGGCCGCGGATGTACGACAGCGCCTCGCCCAGCCCGGTCGTGTCGCCGGCGAAGGGACCGGAAACGCTCTCCGGCGGTCTCGTGCCCGCTCTCCCGGACGGCGCTCCGGCCACGAAAGAGCTGTCGCGGGGGACGGCGGTGCGTCCGCGCGGGACCGGGACGATGCTCCCGAACGGGGGGCCGCCGGGGAGCGGACCGACGCCTGCTCGCCCGAGGAGACCGCCGAGGGCCCAGCGCCCGCCGGCGCTCCCAAGCCCACCGAATTCCACCCCTGCCTGCGGACCGCCGGCGGCGCCCGGCCCGGCGACCGCGATCTCCGGCCCGCCCGCCGGGAACGTGCTGCTGGTCGCGTGGCCCAGCGTCTCGGCCGCCCAGGTCGCGGGTGCGGCCAGCAGTGCCGCCAGTCCGACCCCGAGCGCCGTCGTGCGCACCCTCGGCGTCAGTGCGAACGCCAGCGCGACGGCCGCGGCACCGGCGACGACGATGACCAGCGGTCGCGCCCATGAGAGCCGGCCGTCCAGCCCGCCGAGCACGTACAGCTGGCCGGCCGCCCCGGCCGAGATCACGAGCGGCGCGAGCACGCGCGCGGCGCGCCGCCCGCCCCGCAGCGCCTGGCCGACCCCGGCGCCGACCAGCGCTGCCGCGACCGGCGCCAGCAAGGAGACGTAATAGGGATGGAAGATGCCGCGGGCCACGGTGAACACGAGCGCGCCGACCCCGAAGGTGCCGCCGACGGCGATCAGCCACCCGGTGCGCGCGTCGGACCTGCGCAGGCGTGACGCCACCGCGATCCAGAGCCCGGCCGCGACCGCGAAGCCGAGCAGCCAGCCGGCCTGGTCCCCGATCCCGGGCCCGAGCAGCCTCAGGACGCCGCCGGGGGCGCCGAACAGGCCTCCGCCGCCGGTCGCGCCCGCCTGCCCGGCGATCCGCCCGAGGCCGTTGTAGCCGAGCATCAGCGACCAGATGCTGTTGTCCGACGTGCCGGAGATCCACGGCCTGTCGGACGCGGGCGTGAGCGTCACGAGCACCGGCCAGGCGAGCCCGATGACGGTCAGCGCCGCCCCGCCCGCGGCGAGCTGCCGGATCGCGGTCGCGCGGCCGCGCGGGGCAACCCAGGCGTAGGCGGCGGCTACCCCGGGGACGACCATCAGCGCCGCGCCCATCTTGGCCTCGACCCCGAGCCCGACCATCGCGCCGCAGGCCACCAGCCAGCGCGTGCGCCCGTCCTCGAGCGCCCGGGCGGCGAGCCACAGCGCCGCCACGCAGCACAGGACGAGCAGCTCGTCAGGGTTGTTGTGGCGTGCCATCGCGACCTGGATCGGCGTCGTCGCGAACGCGAGCCCGGCGACGATCCCCGCCCTGCGGCCGAACCCCCGCCGCACCAGGTCGTAGACGAGCACCGTGGCGGCGGTGCCCATCAGCGCCTGCGGCACCAGCAGGCTGAGCGGCCCGAACCCGAAGATCCGCGCGGACAGCGCCTGCACCCAGAGGCTGAGCGGCGGTTTGTCGACCGTCATCAGTCCCGCCCGGTCCAGCGAGGCGAACAGGAAGTCGTGCCAGCTGTGTGCCATCGAGTGCGCGGCCGCCGCGTAGAAGGTGTTCGCCCAGCCGTTGACCGACAGGCCCCACAGGTTCAGGCCCGAGGCCACCGCCGCGAGCGCCGGCACCTCGGGCCGGGACCGCAGAGCCGTCAGGGATCGCGACGGCGATCGGCGGGGCACGGCCCCGGTGTTCGCCACCACGTCAATCGTCGCCACCTCGGCGAGGCAGGCGCTCCGGACGCGGTTCGCGGTCAAGTCGCGCTCAAGACGTCCCTGGGAGGTGTGTAGGAGAACCATGGCCCCGCTTTGCGACACGCTACAGGGGCCGGGTGGCGCCGACAAGCCGCCGGGCGGCCGGCGTTCACGGTCCGGCCTAGAGTAGAAAGACTGAACGGACGCGATCCAGACCAGGAGCCTGAACGATGCCCGCCAACTCCAACAGCTTCGATTCCCGGGGCACGCTGACCGTCGGCGACAACGCCTACGAGATCTTCCGGCTCGATGCGCTCGCGCCGCGGTTCGACGTCGCGCGGCTTCCGTTCTCGCTCAAGATCCTGCTTGAGAACCTGCTGCGCAACGAGGACGGCGAGTCGATCCTGGCCGGTGACGTGGAGGCGCTCGCGGGCTGGGACCCGGCGGCGGAGCCGTCCAAGGAGATCGCGTTCACGCCCGCCCGGGTCGTGATGCAGGACTTCACCGGGGTGCCGGCGGTCGTGGACCTGGCAGCGATGCGCGACGCGATCGCCGCGATGGGCGGCGACCCGGCCCGCGTCAATCCGCTGGTCCCGGCGGAGCTTGTGATCGACCACTCGGTCCAGGTCGACTCGTTCGGAACCCCGCAGGCGTTCCAGCGCAACGCCGAGCTCGAGTTCGAGCGCAATCGCGAGCGCTACGCCTTCCTGCGCTGGGGGCAGAACGCCTTCCGCAACTTCAAGGTGGTGCCGCCCGACACCGGGATCGTCCACCAGGTCAACCTCGAGTACCTGGCGCGGGTGGTGTTCGTCGACGCCGCCCGGCCGGGGATCCCGCTCGCCTACCCGGACACGCTCGTGGGCACCGACTCCCACACGACGATGATCAACGGCCTCGGGGTGCTCGGCTGGGGGGTCGGAGGGATCGAGGCGGAGGCGGCGATGCTCGGCCAGCCGATGTCGATGCTGATCCCGCGGGTGCTCGGCTTCCGGCTGAAAGGCGAGCTCCCCGAGGGCGCGACCGCCACCGATCTGGTGCTGACCGTCACCGAGCTGCTGCGCGCGCACGGCGTGGTCGGCAAGTTCGTCGAGTTCCACGGCGAGGGGCTCGCGCGGCTGCCGCTCGCCGACCGGGCGACGATCGGCAACATGTCGCCCGAGTTCGGCTCGACGTGCGCGATCTTCCCGATCGACTCCGAGACGCTGCGCTACCTGCGCTTCTCCGGGAGGCCGCCGGAGCTGATAGCGCTCGTCGAGGCATACGCCAAGGAGCAGGGGCTCTGGCACGAGCCCGGCTCGCCCTCGCCGCTGTTCAGCGAGGAGCTGGAGCTCGATCTCTCCGACGTGGTACCGAGCATCGCCGGTCCGCGCCGCCCGCAGGATCGCGTGTCCCTGGCGCAGTCAAAGCCGGCCTTCCGGCGAGCCCTCGGCGGGCTGCTGCCCGCGGAGGGCCTCGAGGACGAGTCGCTCGCCGAGTCCTTCCCGGCCTCTGACCCGGTCTCGACCCACGTCCCCAACGGCGCCGCCAACGCCCCGGTCGAGGTGGCCGAGGCGGCTCCGGATCCGGTGCCGGGCGGCAACGGGCGCCGCCACGATCGGGTCGCGGTCAGGCTCGCCGACGGCACCGAGGCCGAGGTCGATCACGGCCATGTCGTGATCGCGGCGATCACGAGCTGCACGAACACGTCGAACCCTTCAGTGATGCTGGGCGCGGGGATCCTGGCGCGCAACGCGGTCGACCGAGGGCTGAAGGTCAAGCCGTGGGTAAAGACGTCGCTGGCTCCGGGATCCAAGGTCGTGACCGAGTACCTGGATCGCGCTGGCCTGACCGCGTCGCTGGACGCGCTGGGCTTCAACCTCGTCGGCTACGGATGCACGACCTGCATTGGCAACAGCGGCCCGCTGCCGCCCGAGATCTCGGCGGCGATCGCCGAACGCGACCTCGCGGTCGTCTCCGTCCTGTCGGGCAACCGCAACTTCGAGGGGCGGATCAATCCCGACGTGAAGATGAACTACCTCGCGTCGCCGCCGCTGGTCGTCGCCTATGCGCTGGCCGGGACGATGGACATCGACCTCTACGCCGAGCCGCTCGGCATCGGCTCGGACGGCGAGCCGGTCTACCTGCGCGACATCTGGCCCGGCTCCGAGGAGGTCGGCCACACGGTTGCCGAGGCGGTCCGATCGGAGATGTTCCGCTCCAGCTACGGCGAGGTGTTCGACGGCGACGATCGCTGGAACGCGCTTGAGGTGCCGACCGGCGAGTCGTTCGCGTGGGATCCGCGCTCCACCTACGTGCGCCGGCCGCCGTTCTTCGATGACCTGCCCAGGGAGCCCGGACCGCTTGAGGACATCACCGACGCCAGGGTGCTGGCGGTGCTCGGCGACAGCGTGACCACCGACCACATCTCGCCGGCCGGATCGATCAAGCGCGACGGTCCGGCGGCCCAGTACCTCAACGAGCATCACGTCGAGGCCCGCGACTTCAACTCCTACGGCTCGCGGCGCGGCAACCACGAGGTGATGATGCGCGGCACGTTCGCCAACATCCGCCTGCGCAATCAGCTCGCCGGCGGTGTCGAGGGCGGGGTCACCAGGTACCTCGGCGGTGGCGGCGAGGGCGATCTGATGGCGATCTACGACGCCGCGATGCGCTACATCGAACAGGACACGCCGCTGGTCGTGCTCGCCGGCCGCGAGTACGGCTCGGGCTCCTCACGAGACTGGGCCGCGAAGGGGACGCGCCTGCTGGGGGTGCGCGCGGTGATCGCGCAGAGCTTCGAGCGCATCCATCGCTCCAATCTCGTCGGGATGGGCGTGCTTCCGCTCCAGTTCGCCGACGGCGAGTCTGCTCAGTCGCTCGGGCTCACCGGGCTGGAGCGCTACACGATCGCCGGGATCGCCGGTGGCGACGAGGTCCCGCGGAAGCTGACCGTCCAGGCCGACGACCGCAGCTTCGAGGTCACGGTCCGGATCGACACCCCCAAGGAGCAGCAGTACTTCCGCCACGGCGGAATCCTCCAGTACGTGCTGCGCGAGCTGCTGCATTGAGCCGCCGGTAGATTCCCGGTTTCGATGGCCGTTCCTGACCTCCTGAGACAGCTTCTGACGGCCGCCGGTCCGTCCGGTCGCGAGACCGCCCCGGCGGGCGCCTGGCGCGAGTGGTGCTCCGCCTTCGCGGCGGAGGTCTCGGCCGACGTCGTCGGCTCGTCGCTGGCCCGCGTGCCGGGCACGGCCGGCGGGCCGACGCTGGCGATCATCGGCCACATCGACGAGATCGGCGTGCACATCACGCACATCGAGGACGACGGCCATCTGCGCTTCGGCGA
The DNA here is from genome assembly GCA_021846845.1 of Actinomycetes bacterium. Classification (GTDB taxonomy): domain Bacteria; phylum Actinomycetota; class Thermoleophilia; order Solirubrobacterales; family Solirubrobacteraceae; genus Palsa-465. The sequence goes on from JAJZWB010000047.1 coordinate 11,035, forward strand.
GGTCGGCGGGTGGGACCCGGTCGTCCTGGTCGGCCAGCGCATCAGGCTTCAGACCCGCGACGGCGAGGTCGTGGGCGTGATCGGCCGCAAGCCGACGCACCTGATCAAGTCCGACGAGCGCGACAAGGCGCCCAAGATCAGGGACCTGCACATCGACATCGGCGCCCGCGATGGCGACGACGCGCGCACGATGGTCCGGATCGGCGACGCCGGCGTGATCGACGCGGCGCCGCTGGAGCTGCCCAACGAACGCCTCGCGTCCCGCTCGCTGGACAACCGGATCGGGTGCTATGTCGCCGCCGAGGCGGCCCGGCTGGTGGCACAGGCGGGCGGCGCGCCCGGCGACGTGGTCGCGCTCGCGGTCGCGCAGGAGGAGACCTCGTTCGCCGGCTCCCGGACCAGCGCGTTCGCGCTCGAGCCGGATCTCGCGATCGTCGTCGACGGCACGTTCGCGACCGACCAGCCCGGCATCGAGCTGGGCCAGATGACCAGGCACGAGCTGGGCTCCGGTCCCGTGATCGCGCGCGGCACCACGCTTCACCCGCTGATCTCCGAGCGGCTCTGCGAGGCCGCGGAGGAGGAGGGCCTGCCGTTCACGATCGAGTCGCTGGGGCGCGCCACCGGAACCGACGCCGACGCCGTCCACGTGAGCCGAACCGGGGTTCCGACCGGTCTGGTGTCCGTGCCGATGCGCTACATGCACTCGCCCGTGGAGCTGGTTTCGCTGCCCGACATCGACGCCGCGGCGAGGCTGATCGCGGCGTTCGCCCGGCGGCTTGCGCCCGGCATGTCGTTCGAGCGCTGACGCCGTGTCGGCCTTTGCGGCGCCGCTGCTGCTGCTGTTCGACATCGACGGCACCCTGCTGTCGGGCGCGACCCGGGCTCACAGCGAGGCGCTTCACCTGGCGCTGCACGAGGTGCACGGGGTTGACGCCCGGGCGCATGCCGCCGGCGTCGCCCCGGCGGGGCGCACGGACGGCGAGATCGCGAGGCTGCTGCTGCTGGCCGCCGGGATCGATGCGCGGCGCATCGACGAGCGCGCCGACGATGTTCGTGCGGTCTGCTGCCGGGAGTACTCACGGCTGTGCCCCGACGATCTCTCGCGAACGGTCCTGCCCGGCGTGTCGCCGCTGCTGGACTGGCTGGCCGAACGAGACGACGTGGCGCTCGCGCTGGTGACCGGCAACTACGAGCCGGTCGCGCGGCTGAAGCTGGGCCGTGCCGGTCTGGGCTACAGGTTCTTCGCGGGCCAGGGCGGGTTCGGCTCGGACTCCGAGGACCGGGCGGCGCTGCCGGCGATCGCCCGCCGGCGCGCCGGCCGAGACGGCGTCCCGCATCCGCGTGAGCGGACGATCGTGATCGGCGATACGCCGCGTGACATCGCGTGCGCGCGGGCGGACGGCGTTCGCTGCGCGGCGGTCGCGACCGGGAGCTTCGGCGTCTCCGAGCTGACGGGCGCCGACGCGGTCGCCGCCGATGCGAGCGCCCTGCGTGTGACGCTCGCCGCGGCGCTCGCGGCCTGAGCTCCTGCGCCACCGTGTGCGCCGGCCGCCCGTCGCCGGCCCGCACGCGCCCGCGACGGGCGAGCCCGCGGTGAGCGCGCGCCGGGATCAGGGCGGGGCGAGCTGCGGGATCTGGCTTGTCAGCCAGCTCGCCGTCGACTGGTTCTGCGACAGCGCGGACTCCATCTGGGCGAACTGCGCCACCAGCTGGTTCTGCTTGTCGGTCAGCATCGCCTGCATCGCCGAGATCTGGTTGCCCAGCTGCGAGATCTGCTGGGTGTCGCCCTGGATCCTCTGGTCGATCGTGCCCCCGGCGGCCGCCTGATCGTTGACCAGCGCGCTGAAGGAGATCGACCAGCTGTTGAGGACCGCCTGGACGCCGGTCGGGTCGGTCGTCATCTGCGAGCTGAGCGTGGTCGAGTTGAGCGTCAGATCGCCCGCCAGCGCCGTCTGCGACACCGTGCCGCTGCCGGTCGTCGCGCCCGTGCTCACGCCGATGTCCAGCATGCTCGCCATACCCGACGGGAGCCCGGAGCCCGCGGTGTACATCGCCGAGCGCATCGAGGACAGCAGCGATGACAGCGACGGGTCCTGGTAGAGCGTTCCCTTCGTCGGATCGGTGCTGGACGGAGTCTGCGCCAGCTGCGTCTGGATCTGCGAGACCACCGAGTTGTACTGGGTTATGAACGTGTTGACCGCGGTCTGCACGGCGGAGGTGGAGGCGGCCGGAGCGCCCACGTCGATCGTCACGGGGTTGGAGCCGGTGACGCCGCTGAGCGTCATCGTGACCCCCGCGATCGCGCCGGTCACCTGGTTGGAGGCCGACGAGCCGGCCGTCCCGTCGACGCTGTAGAGCGCGTTCTGGCCCGCGTAGGCGAGCGACGTCTGCTCCGTCAGGGCGCCGGTCGGGTCCGAGACCTGGATGTAGCTTCCGGTCTGCTGCCCCGTCGCGCGGTCCGACAGCACGACCGTGTTGGAGTTGGTCGACGCGGCATAGACGTCGAGGTTGGAGTTGGAGTTGATCGACGAGATGAACGTCGACAGCGACTCCCCGGCCGAGACCGACACCGACTGCCCGTCGATCGTGATCGTGCCGGCCGATGCGGGGCTCGCGAACGTGTAGGTGCGGGACGCCGCGTTCGCCAGCTGGCTCACCGACACCTGGTAGCCGCCGACGGCCGCTCCCGAGGTCGTCGCGCCCGCCACGAGGGTCGGGTCCGATGAGGTGACCGTCTGAGAGCTCTGGAACAGGCTCGGGTCGCTGAGCGCCTGCGCGTCGGCGGCAAGCGTCTGGAGCGCGCTCTGGATGCTCGTCAGCTGAGTGTTGGCGGTGGTCAGCCCGGTCTCCTGGTTCTGCAGCTGGATCACGGGCTGGTTGTAGATCGCCATCTCCTCGGTGATGATCTGATCGGTGTTGAGCCCGGATGCCAGGCCCGTGATCTGAGTCGCGCCGCCGAGCGAGTTCAGCAGGTACCCGGACTGTGCGCTGGAGGAGGTCGTGGGCGTGGTGGACATGGCGCTCAGCTGCTCACAGCAGCGACCCTCCGGCCGCCAGCTCGATCACGTCGCCGGCGCTGAGCCTGGCGATCGGCCTGCCTGACAGCTCCCGCAGCACGATCAGCAGTCGACCGGTCAGCGGGTCGGTGTCGAATCGCACCTCGCAGCCATCCGCGGCCAGCCGCTCGCACACCGCGGCGGCGACGCAGATCGCATCTCGCACGTCGCCCGGCGGAGCGTCGGGGATCGGGTCGGAGGCGGTCGGCGTCGCGGTCGAGATGCTCATATCGCGGGTGATCGAGCGACCGCGGCTGCAACTTGAGCGCTCTCATACCTCTGTCCAAAGCGCCGCCTCACGCCGCCGCGGCGATCTCGGGGCCCGGCAGCCGGGCCAGCAGCTCGCGCGCGGGCCCGCACTCACGGTCGAGCTCGAGCGCCCCGGCCGCGAAGTTGCGCGCGTCCTGTGCCATCCCGTGCCGTTCGGCGACGAGCGCCAGCCCGAGCAGCGCGCGGGTGTCCGGCGCCGGCGTTGCGGCCGCCATCCACTCCCGGGCCGCATGCGCGAGCAGGCCGTTGGCAAGGTACATCTGAGCCAGCGCCTCGCGACGGTCCCGCTCCGGCAGGGGCGTGCGCTCGAGCAGCGGCGCCAGCGCCGCGAAGCGCTCGCCGTCGCCGCCGCGCAGCAGCGTCTCGAGCGCGACGACGAGCATCGGGGCGCAGCCGAGCGGCAGCTGCGCCGGGGGCATCGAGCCGGCCGCCACGGCAGCCCAGGCGCCGAACATCTCAAGCTCGGCGCGCGGCAGGCCTGCATCGCGCGCGCGGGCGAGCGCGCGCTCCGCGTCATCCGCAGGCTCGCGCCCGATCGTCGCGCACAGCTCGATCCGGCATGCTCCTGGACCGGAGGGATCATCTGCCGGCACCAGCCGCGCCTCCTCGGCCGCGGGGCCCCATTCGCCTCCGGCCAGCAGCAGCTCCGAGAGCGCCGTCCGCGCGCGATGATGACCGGGCGAGCCGTCGAGGCCGAGCCGGTACTGCCGCACGGCGGCCTCTCGCTCGCCCGCGGCGGCGAGGGCGTTGCCGACCTGCAGCCGCGCGATGGCCGGGAGGCGATCGAGCCGCTCCAGCTCCGTCACCGCCTCCGCCGGGGGGACGCCGTCCGCCAGCAGCGCCGTCGTGTACGGGCCGGCGACCGCCAGGAAGCCCGGATGGTGCTCCACGCACCAGGACAGCAGCTCGCGCGCGGCCGCCGCCTCGCCCCTCTGCAGGTGAAGCTCCGCCAGCGCCAGGCGCGGCAGGAACGTGCCGGAGCCGACCATCGCGCCGTAGCGGACCGGCGCGTCGCCCATCTCGATGCAGCGCCGGTAGAGCTCGATCGCCTTCGCGTCCTCGCCCAGCGCCTGCGCGATCCGTCCCTGGGCCAGCACGATGTCGGTCAGCTCGGGGAAGATCCGGAGCGACTCGGCGGCGACCCTGCGAGCCTCCGGCAGCCGGTTCGCGAACCGCAGCGCCATCACCAGCCTGGTCATCAGCGGCGGCGCGAAGTGGCATGCCTCCAGGTCTCCGTCGGCGAGCAGCATCGAGCGCGCCGCCTGCAGCTCGGCCGCGGCGGCGGCGTGATCGCCGGCCGCCGCGTACTCGGAGCCGAGGTTGAAGTGCAGGAACGCGGTCTGGGGACCCTCCTGCGCCTGGCGGCGCAGGAGCTCCAGGTTGCGCTGAGACTTCTCCTTGGCCGTGCGGACCGAGCCGAGGTATCCGTAGTGGGCGATCCTCACCGAGCTGTGCGTGACGCGCCCCGGCACGTAGGTCGGCAGGGTGTGCAGGATCTGCTCGTGGAGCCGGTCCTTGAAGCGGTAGGAGGGGCGGTTGCGGAACACGCGCAGGGCGTTGTTGACCATCGAGGCGCCGTCTCCGTCCTCGCCAAGCCAGCTGGTCTCCACCAGGTAGAAGGCCTCGTGCCACGTCTTCCCGGTCAGCGCGCGCAGCTTCTCGACGTCGTCTGGCTCCAGCACCTCGTCTGCGTCCAGGTAGACGATCCAGTCGCCGGTGGCAGCCTCGAACGAGATGTTGCGCGCCTCCGAGAACGAGCCCGTCCACTCGTGCTCGATCACCCGCGCTCCGAACTCGCGCGCGATCTCGATCGTGCGATCGGTCGAGCCCGTGTCCACGACCACGATCTCGTTGACCGCGGGCGCTGCCGCGGCCAGGCAGCGGGGGAGCATCTGCTCCTCGTCACGGACGATCATGCACAGGCTCAGGGTCAGTCCGGTCGCCGGGCGAGCCGCGCCCGCGACCGCGTGGGCGCGCCGCGTGAGCGCCGGCACGGCGGCGTGGGGCGGGCGGCGCCGACGGCCGACCGCGCGGCGGCGGCCCGCCAGCTGGGCGAGATTGCGCCGCACCTCAGGCAGCCCGTCATCGAGTCGCAGCGCGGCGCCGAACAGCGCCTGCGCGGCGTCGAGCGCCCACAGCTCGTAGCACGCGACCCCCGCGAGGTTGAGCAGAACGGGCTCGCTCGGCTCCCGCTCCAGGATCGCCAGCGCCTCCTCCGCGACGGCCACGAAGATCCGCACGGCGAGTCCCTCGCTCGCCTGGCGAGTCTCGCGCAGGCCCGCGTCGATCAGCGCCAGCGCGGCCTCGAAGCGGCGCTGCGGGTCCGGTCGCTCGTCCGTGGAGCGAAGCAGCCCGCGGTAGGCGTCGAGCTCGCCGCGCCGGAGCAGGCCGAGCGCGTGTCGTCCGAGGGCGTCGGCGGGCAGACCCGCCGGGTCCGAGGCCGGGCCCGGGACCGACTGCGTCAGTGTGCTGCCGGTGAGGCGCAGAGGCATTGGCGATTCCTTCTCGAGGGAGTGCCCGTTTGATCGGCACCCGGGGGGAGAAGTTGAGCTGACGCTCGGGCGGATGTCCGGCGGCCCGCGCGCCAGCTTCTCAGCGGCCCCCGGACGCCTGCGCGTCGAGCCGGTAGGCCCACGCCAGCGCCTCGGCGACCGCGCGCCACAGCGGCTCGGGAACCGCGGCGCCCAGGTCGAGCGTGGCCAGCGCCTGCGCCAGCGCGGGGTCGGAGCGCACGGGCACGCCCGCCTGGCGGGCGGCCTCGATGATCCGATCGGCCACCAGGCCGCTTCCGCCGGCGACGACCCGCGGGGCGACGTCGCCGGGCGTGTAGCGCAGCGCGCTCGCCCTCCTTCGGGGCGGTGGCCGCTCAGGCATACAGGTCCAGCGGCCGGCCGCGGGTCGACACCGTCACCGAAGCCGGGCGTGAAAGGGCATCGGCGAGCGCCCGCCGCAGATCGGCGGCGCCGGCTCGAGCCGCGGGGAGCGTGCCGGGGGCGACGGTCACGTTCAGCGCCAGCGACTCCGGTCGCAGCACGAACCGCAGGTCCACCGCCCCAAGCGAGGGTGCCTCGTAGCGAAGCGTCACGGTGTGTGAGCGATCCCCGCCGTGCCCGCCGCCGCCGGCGTCGCGCTCGGCGACCGACAGGCTCCCGCCGCCGGGCAGCGCGACCGGGAGCCCGACCGGGGGCGGCTGGCCCGCGCCGGACCCGGCCTGCGCTCCGGCGTGGACCGGAGCCTGCGCTCGCGAGCCAGCGGCCTGCGCATCCGCGCCCCGGGAGCCGGCGGCGTGCGCGGCGGGGCCCTGCACGCCGTGCCCGGCGATGGTAAGCAGCACCCGCTGCGCGTTGACGTCGGCGACCAGCAGCCGCAGCTCGTCGCCCGCGCGGACGGATGCCGGCAGCTGCGCGTCGACCAGCAGGCCGGCGATCGAGATCGATCCGCGACCACCGGTGCCCGCTGCGACCACGCGGGCCATCAGCGCACGGCCCGGGACGATCCGGATCTCGGGCGTCAGGAGCGCGCGCAGCGCGCGGAGGTCGACAGCCATCGGCTGCATCGGCTCAAGAATCATCGCTCACCGGTCGAATACCCCGGGCACCGATGGATCCGGGTCTGTACATCGCAGCCTCCGGCATGCTCGCCGAGCAGGTCCGCCAGAGCCAGCTTGCCAACAACCTGGCCAACGCCTCCACCCCCGGCTACGAGCCCCAGCAGGCGGTTCAGTCGAGCTTCGGGGCGCTGCTGCTCTCCAATACGGCGACCGGGCAGACGATCGGCGCGATCAACACCGGCGTGAAGATCTCGGGCACCGTGATCGATGCCAACCCGACGCCGCTGCAGAGCACCGGCCAGCCGCTCGACTTCGGGATCGCCGGCGCCGGCTACTTCGCGGTCCGCACCACGGCCGGCGTGCGCTACACCCGTGATGGCCAGTTTCAGTCCAACTCGGCCGGTCAGCTCGTAGACCAGAACGGCAACGCCGTGCTCAGCCAGACGGGCCAGCCGATCCCCGTCGACGCGCAGGGCCGCGTCAGCCCGACGGCGCTGGGCTTGTTCAACGTCCCCAACGCCCAGCCGCAGGGCAACACGCTGCTGGCGGGCACGGCTGCGGGTGCTGCCACGGGCACCGTCAAGCAGGGGCAGCTCAACGAATCGGGCGTCGACCCGGTGCTGACCATGACCGACATGATCTCCTCGTTGCGCGCCTACCAGGCCGGCCAGACCGCGATCCAGACGATCGATCAGACGATGCAGGAGAACGCCTCCAGCGTCCCGGCGTTATGAGGAGGTAGCCGATGCTCCAGGGCCTGTACGCCGCGGCCTCCGGGATGGAGGCCCAGCAGAACCAGTTCAACGCGCTGTCCAACGACCTCGCCAACCTCAACACACCCGGCTACCAGGCGACCCAGGTGGGCTTCCAGGACCTGCTGTACAGCACCGCCGGTCCCGCCGCCAGCGGCACGACGGTCGCCACCGGCACCGGGTCGGCATCCCGGGTCGTCGGCCGCAGCCAGGCCCAGGGCAGCATCCAGACGACCGGCAACCCGCTCGACGTCGCGATCCAGGGCGAGGGCTTCATCCAGGTTCGCCGCAGCAACGGATCGATCGCTCTGACGCGCAACGGCTCGCTGCAGGCCAACGCCAAGGGCGAGCTCACCGATCAGCTGGGCAACCCGATCGTTCCGCCGATCACGGTCCCCGCGGGGTTCGACGCGGCCAAGCTGACGATCCAGCCCAACGGCGATGTGCTCGCGGGCGGCCAGAAGCTCGGGACGATCCCGATCGTCACCGTCCCGGCGCCGGACCAGCTGCAGCCCGACGGCGGCAGCCTGTTCAGCGTCACCGCCGGCAGCGGCGCGACAAGGACGGCGGCCGGCTCGACGCTCCAGCAGGGGATGCTCGAGGGCTCCAATGTCAACGTCAGCACGGTCATGAGCGAGCTGATCACCTCCGAGCGCGCATACCAGCTGTCAAGCCAGGCCGTCCAGTACCAGGATCAGATGCTCCAGATCGCCGATCAGCTGCGCAAATGAGCGCTCTGCCCCCCACGGTCCCCGGCTCCTTCCTGCCGAGCTCCGCGATCCAGGCCATCGGGACGGGCTCGTCGCTGCCGGTGGCGGGCCTGCCGATCGGCGCCCAGGCGTTGGAGCCTCAGAGCATCCGCGACGGCGGCAAGGCCGCGCAGAGCGCCTACCAGGAGGGACTGGCGTTCGAGGACATGCTCGTCAACGAGCTCGCCCAGCAGCTCACCGACAGCGTGCCTGGTCTCTCCGGCGGGTCCGGCGGCGGCTCCGGTGGCGGTCAGCTCGGATCCGGATCGGCGCTCGGCGCCTACGCCTCGCTGCTGCCCCAGGCGCTGAGCCAGGGGATCATGTCGACCGGCGGTACCGGGATCGCGATGCAGATCGCGCGCGCCATCGACCCGGCGCTCACACACCCGGCCGCATCCGGTTCGCCGTCCGCCGGGTCGCCGTCCGCCGGCTCGGCCGGGTCGCCGTCCGCCGGCTCGGCGACCGCCTCGCCGCCGTCCGCGAGCGGAGGCGCGACGCGATGACCGTGCTCGCCGCGCCGACCGAGCAGTTCGACGCGGCCCTGACCAACGACGTGATCCTGCACCTGGACGCTCAGCTGGCGTCGGCTCGCCGCCTGCTGGCGATCGTGCTCGATCAGGGCGTCGCGATCCGCGCCCGCGACGTCCAGCAGGTCGTCGCCCAGACCGGGCTGCTGCAGATGGAGCTGCAGCGCCGGGCGGTCATCGAGCGTGACCGGGCACGCCTGCTGGAGCGGGCGGGGGTGCTGCTTCGGGTTGCGCCCGGGGCGATCACGATCGGCATGCTTGACGCGGTCATGGACCCGCGGCTTGCCCCGCAGGCGCGAGCCGCCAGCGCCGAGCTGCGCGGTCTGCTGGAGGAGGTCCAGCGGGAGCACCACGTCAACCGGGTGCTGATGAGCCAGGAGCTCGCCTTCCTGGACCACCTCCTGCGGCTCGCGGACACCGATCGCAACCTCGGCTACGACGCCGCCGGCGATCACTCGCGCGCGACGGCGCCCAGGCTGGCCGCTCGTCACCGCGTGCTCGACGTCGAGGTCTGACGTGATCCCGACCTTCACAGGGCTGCAGACGGCGCTCAGCGGCCTTCAGGCGGCGCAGGCGGCGATCGACACCACGGGCGAGAACATCGCCAACGCCAACACGCCCGGCTACACGCGGCAGGTGGTCAACACCGCCGAGAGCCCGACGTTGACGATACCCGCGCTCTCGCAGCAGGGCGCGGGTGCGAACCTCGGGACCGGCGTCGACGTCACCTCCATCACCAGGATCCGCAACCAGTTCCTCGACATCCAGTACCGCGCCCAGAACACCCTGACCAGCAACGCGAACACCAACGCGTCAGAGCTGCAGCAGGCCCAGACGGCGCTCAACGAGCCGTCGAGCAACGGGCTGCAGGCGCAGATGTCCAACTTCTGGTCGGCCTGGTCGAGCCTGGCCACCGACCCGACCAGCCCTGCCGCCCGACAGGCTGTGATCGACTCCGGGCAGACGCTGGCGCAGACGTTCAACTCGGTCTCCTCGCAGCTGTCGACCGTCCAGTCGCAGGCTGCGCAGCAGTACGCGGCGCTGACCGGGACCAACGGCACCGTCGCGCAGGACGCGCAGCAGATAGCGACCCTCAACGGCCAGATCGCCCAGGCGACGCAGGCGGGGCAGACGCCCAACAACCTGCTCGACCAGCGCGACAACCTGCTCGACAAGCTGTCCGGCCTGGCCCAGATCTCGGTCACCAACCAGAGCAACGGCTCGGTCACGGTCAGCTTCGGAGACGCGTCGACGCCGCTGGTCAGCGGCACCACCGTCACCTGGCCGCAGACGCTGACCAGCGCGGCGGGTGGCCAGCTAGGGGCGCTGCTGTCGCTGTCGTCGTCAAGCGGGCCGATCGGCCAGTACATGTCCTCGCTGGACGGGGTGGCGGGCCAGGTGATCAGCTCGGTCAACGCGCTGCAGCCTTCGAGCCCGTTCTTCACCGGCACCAGCGCGGCGACGATCGCGGTCGCGGCGACGCCGGCGTCGATCCAGACCAACAGCTCGAGCACCTCCGGCGCCGACCTGGCGCAGGGGGTCGCCAACCTCTCGGGCGGAGCCGCCGATCAGGCCTACGCCGCGTTCGTCGCCCAGGTCGGCAGCGGAGTCCAGGCTGCGCAGTCCACGCAGAACACCGCGCAGGCGGTGCTCACCGCCGTCTCCAACCAGCGCCAGAGCGTCTCCGGCGTCTCGCTGGACCAGGAGATGACCAACCTGGTCCAGTTCCAGCAGGCCTACCAGGCGTCGGCGCGGGTGATGAACGCTCTTGACACGGCGATCAACACGCTGATCACGCAGGTGTAGCGGATGCGGCGCGCGCGCACACAGACGGCGACCGAGCCACCGGGGACGACCGGACCGGCGATCCGCGAACGCGAGGGGGGGCAGCGATGATCGGTCGAATCACCACGCTGATGACCACCGCCCAGGTGCTGTCGAACATCAACTCGCTCCAGGACCAGCTGGACACGACCCAGGAGCAGCTGTCCACCGGCAAGACGATCAACCAGCCGTCGGACAACCCCTACGGCGCCAGCCTCGCTGTATCGCTGAACCAGAACCTCGCGAGCCTCGGCAACTACGCCAACAACGTCACCGACGGGAACGCCTGGGCGTCGGCGGCGAGCAGCGCGCTGCAGAGCATCCAGAGCATGGTCCAGCGGGTGCAGGAGCTCGTTGTCTCGGCCTCCAACGGCGCGATGTCGCCAGCGGACCTCAAGGCGACCGCCGCCGAGGTCAGCCAGCTGACATCGGCGATCAAGCAGGCGGCCGACACCCAGTACAACGGCCAGTACATCTTCTCCGGGACGGCCACCTCGACCGCGCCATACTCGAGCGCGACCGGTGACGTCTTCCAGGGCAACACCGGCGCGATCACGCGCCAGATCGCGCCCGGCACGGGGCTGCAGGTCAACGTCGACATCTCGTCGCTCCTGGGCTCCGGTCAGAGCGCCAACGACGGTCTGCTGCTGGACACCCTGCGCACGATCACCGCCGACATGAACGGCGGCTCGGCCGCCAATGTCGCTGATCTCTCCGGCGCCCAGATGACCAACCTGCAGAACAGCCTCTCGGCGCTGGGGCAGCTGCAGGCGACCGTCGGAGCCACGCAGAATCGGCTGACGCTCGCGTCCTCGCAGATCCAGTCGCTGCAGAACGCCGACACGGCCACGCTGTCCAACGTCCAGGACGCCAACATCGCCGCGACCTACACGACCTTCACGAACCAGCAGGCGGCCTTCCAGGCGGCGCTGAAGGCGGGCGCCAGCATCGTCCAGTCGTCGCTGATGAGCTTCCTGACCGGCTAGGCTGATGTCGGCTGTGACCAGCAGAGGAACGGCGGTGAGACTGGTGATTGAGAGCCCCAGGTTCGGTCGTGTCGAGATCGACCCCGAGAGCGTGATCGAATTCCCGGACGGGCTGATCGGCCTGGGCGGCTCACGCTGGGCGCTGCTCACGAGCGATCCGAGCAGCCCCTTCAAGTGGTTGCACTGCGTCGACGACCCCAGCCTGTCGCTGCCGGTGTGCGACCCGCATCGGTTCTTCGCCGACTTCTCGGTGCAGGTCACCGACGAGGACGGCGAACGCCTGGGGCTCGACGAGCGCACACAGGTCGATGTCTACGTGACCGTAGTCGCCGCCGAGCGGCTGAGCGACTTCACCGCCAACCGGAGGGCGCCGATCCTGGTCTGGAACGGCCACGGCCACCAGGTGATCAACCAGGCGCCCGGCAACGACCTGCGCGCGCCCCTGTTCGCCGAGGTCGCGACCGCCGCAGCGGGCGGGGCGTCCTGAGGATGCCGACGGGCGAGACGCCGCGATGCTGAACATCACCCGCCGTCGAGGCGAGCGGATAGTGCTCGGCGACGACGTGTTCATCTCGGTGCTTGAGGTCTCGGGCCAGACCGTCAGGCTGGGGATCGAGGCGCCGCGCTCGGTGCGGGTCTACCGTGAGGAGATCTGGCTGGAGGTCAAGCGTGAGAACGAGGCGGCAGCGGCCGGCGCGGGCGACGCGAAGCTGCCGGTGGACGTGCCGGCGCCCATCAAGCGCGATGGCGAGACGAGCCGGTCGGTGGCGGTCACCCGGCCCGACCCGCGAGGCTGAGCGCCCGCTCCTGCTCCGACAGCCTGGATTTCAGCGTGCGCAGGATCTGCGCGTGCAGCTGGCAGACGCGGCTCTCGGTCACCCCCAGGATCTCTCCGATCTCTCGCAGGGTCAGGTTGTAGACGTAGAGGAGCACGACGATCTTGCGCTCCCGTTCGCCGAGCGTCGCGAACGCCGTGCGGAACTGCCGCTTGTTGTCGGAGTGCAACGCGCAGGCCTCGGGATCGGCGTCCGGGTCGTCCGACAGCAGCGTGTCGATTCGCTCCGTGGTCGCGTCGTCGTCGCTGTTGACGAGCGTGTTCAGCGAGCCGACGCTGGCGCGTGCGATCTCCTGCTCGTGCGCGGTCAGCTGCTCGGTGGTCATGCCGAGCGCGTCCGCCAGCTCCGGGCGCGTCGGCCGTCGGCCGTAGAGGCGCATGAAGCTGTCCGCCGCCTTGGCGACCTCACGGTCCAGACGCCGCAGAGACCGGGGCGCCCAGTCGTTGCGTCGCAGCTCGTCGAGCACCGCGCCGTGGATCCGTGTCCAGGCGAACTGCTCGAGCGTCGCGCCCCGCTCGGGGTCGTAGCGGTCGATCGAGCGGATCAGCGCCTCCAGCCCGCACGAGATGAAGTCGTCGACCTCGCAGCGGGCCGGCATCTCACGGATCTTGCGGTAGACGATGTACTTGACCATCGGCGCAAAGGTCAGCACCAGCCGGTCGCGCAGGCGCTGGTCGCCCGTGCGGCGATATTCGCGCCACAGCCCAAGCGCATCCTCGGCCGAAAGTCGGCCGGTCCGTTCCTTGACTGCCATCTCACCCACTTTCTGGTCTGTTAGTCGTTGCGGTGTCAGGAGGCGATGCCGGTCGCTGGCACCTGAACTGTTTCGACCCGGGTGCGGCATCTCTTGATCCCCGGTTTGCGGTACTCGCGAGCGCGGCCGGGTTCCCCGCGGGCGCTGGCGCCGATCCCGGCGGGTCTGCCCGCCGCGCCCCGCGGGCCGCTGTCCGTGCACTGCAAGCGGCCGCCGATGCGCCCTGCAGGCGGCCGGTGCCCGTGCCCTGCAAGCGGCCGGCGCCCGCGCCACGGGAGGGTCTGCGGCCGCGCCCCGGAGGCGCGGCTCTGGGATGGCCTGGGCGCGCGGTCCGCGAGTCGTGGGGGCCCTCCGGGGCCATGCCCTTGATCGGCGGCGGAGCGCGGATCCGTAGCTCGCTGCCGGGGTCCCTGAGCGTCGTGGCGGCGCTCAGGGACTGTAGTCGTAGAACCCCTTGCCGGTCTTGCGGCCGTGGTGGCCGGAGACGACCATCCGCTTGAGCAGCGGCGGGGGTGCGTACTCCGGGCGCTTGAACTCCTCATACAGCGAGTCGCAGACCGCGTAGAGGACGTCCAGGCCGATGAAGTCGCACAGCGTCAGCGGACCCATCGGGTGCCCGCAGCCCAGCCGCATGCCCTCGTCGACGTCCTCCCGGCTGGCGAACCCCTCCTCGTACATCCGCACGGCCGCCATCAGGTAGGGCACCAGCAGCATGTTGACGATGAACCCGGAGCGGTCCTTGGTGCGGATCGGGCGCTTGCCGATTGCGCTCGCGAACGTCTCGGCGATCTCGACGGTCCGCGGCGCCGTGTCAAGCGCGATCACGACCTCGACGAGCTTCATCACCGGGACCGGCGAGAAGAAGTGCAGGCCGAGCACTCGCTCGGGCCGCTGAGTCCACGCCGCAAGCTCGGCGATCGGGATCGAGGAGGTGTTGGAGGCGAGGAACAGGGCATCGGGGAGCCGCCGGTCCAGATCCTGGAAGATCTCGCCCTTGACCCTCGGGTCCTCGATCACCGCCTCCAGGATCGCCTCGGAGCCCTCCAGCGCATCCAGGTCGGTCGTGTACACGACTCGCTCCATCAGCTCGCCGGCGTCCTCCCCGCTGAGCTTGCCACGGCTCACGGCGCGCTGCACCGACACGCCCAGACGCCCGCGTGAGCGCTCCAGCGCAGCGCGCTCCGGCTCGTACACGCTCACCTGCACGCCGGCAGCCGCCGCCGCCTCGGCGATGCCGGAGCCCATGAACCCTCCCCCGACGATCGCGATGCGCGAGATCTGCACTCCGTCGCTCACGTGCTGATCGTTGCAGCTTCGGCCCGGGCTCGCATCGCTCGGCCGGTAGGACGTTCAGGCGCCGGCGTCGGCGACCGTGTCGAAGCGCAGTCGCGGCGCCGTCTGGCGCCCCTCGACCGTGAACGTGGCCGTCGCCCGGTTCAGCGCGAACTCCAGCGTCGCTCCGTCCTCGGTCACGACCTCCAGCCGCCGCCCGTCTCCGGCCACCCACGCGACCACGCCCGCGACCGTCACCCCTAGATGGTCGATCAGGACCCGGCCTCCGACCTGGGGCATCGCACGCAGCGGCATGGCGCACTGGATAGCACGGCCTGGGCCCGGCGGCCGCGGCTCGCGCGGCGACGGCGCTCGTCGAGCGGGTCCGCTGCCCGCGCGGCGAAGGCGCTCGCCGAGCCGGTCCGCGGCCCGCCGGCCGGCCCCGGCGCTCGCGGGCCTGCGGATGCGCCTCGATCGGGACGGCCGCCACCCGATAACCTGCGCGACCGCACAGGAGTCGAAAGAGAGTCACATTGGCCAGGCAGTTTCTGTTCACCTCCGAGTCGGTCACCGAGGGCCATCCGGACAAGGTCGCCGACCAGATATCCGACGGCGTGCTCGACGCCGTGATGGCGCAGGACCCCAACGGCCGGGTGGCGTGCGAGACGCTCGTCAGCACCGGCCTGGTCGTGGTCTCGGGCGAGATCTCGACCTCCGCCAGCTTCGACGTCCAGGAGATCGCACGAGAGACGATCCGGGAGATCGGCTACGTCGACGCCGCCCTGGGGTTCAGCGCCGACTCGTGCGCGGTCCTCAACGCGATCGACAAGCAGTCGCCGGACATCGCCCAGGGGGTTGATGCGGCGTACGAGACGCGTGTGCAGAGCGCGTCGGGCGACGAGCTTGACGCCGCGGGGGCGGGCGATCAGGGGATGATGTTCGGGTACGCGTGCGATGAGACGCCTGAGCTGATGCCGCTGCCGATCTCGCTCGCGCACCGGCTCGCGCGGCGGCTGTCGGAGGTTCGCAAGGATGGGACGCTCGGCTACCTGCGGCCCGACGGCAAGACGCAGGTCAGCGTTCGCTATGAGGACGGTCGGCCGGTGGCGGTCGAGAAGCTGCTGATCTCAAGCCAGCACGCGGAGGGGGTGGAGGACCGGATCGCCGACGATCTCTGGGAGCACGTCGCGCTGCCGGTGCTGCCGGGTGGGCTCTACGACGCGGCCGAGCTGCGTCGCGGCTTCTTGGTCAACCCGACCGGCAGGTTCGTGATCGGCGGCCC